>NZ_JASJEU010000012.1:0-326295 GCF_030077735.1 Gordonibacter faecis
AGTCATCTACAACAGCGGCAACATGGTCGTGCTTGGCGATGTCGATTCCGATGAAGTACAAGGCTTTTCCTCCTTACTTTACGCTTTTTAAAAGACAGAGGTCTCCATCCGACGTCTGCGACACACAACCTCATGAGAGATACAACCCTTTGGCCATCCAGCCTAATTCATGTCCAATCGCAAGAGTCGGAGGCGCGATCCTACGAAACGAGGCTTTACCTCAGGGGCGATTCACGCGCCCTCCGTCTGTGTGTACGCCCTTTATCTCACATGCAACCTACATTGGAAAGGACGTACTCGCCATAAATCTGGCGACATAAAGAGTATATGAGGGGCGGTTCACGAACCGCCCTTTCGCGCGAAGCGCGAAAATGCAGGTCAAGACTACCATTCTGCCCACTAACGACAACTAGGTACGTCAACTTCTGTAGGGATGCTCTCTAGAGCATCCGTTCGCGCGAAGCGCGAAAACGCAGGTCATGGTTGGATTCTCCGCCTGACGGCGGAGAGGGCGCTTCGTGAAGCGCCCCTACTAAGGTAACCTTTTTAGTTATGATTATCGTACATGAAAGAGCCCTCGTCATAATGGTAGGGAGGGTAACCATCTTTTGGCGTAATCAGTAGCGCGAAAGCGCGTCACTCTTTGCGAAGCGAGAAGGGGCTGCTACCGCGTGCGCAATTGCCAGAAGGCGACGGCGCTGGCGGCAGCTACGTTGAGGCTGTCCACGTTGTGATACATGGGGATGCGCACGGTGTAGTCGCAGCGCGCGACGGTGGCGGGGGACAGGCCGTCGCCCTCGGTGCCCAGCACCAGCGCCAGACGTTCCTCGGCGTTGAGTGCAGGGTCGTCCAGCGACACGGAATCGTCCGACAGGGCCATTGCTGCCATCTTAAACCCCAGCTCATGCAGTAGCGGAATGCCCGTCTCGGCCCAGCCGCCTGCGCGCATCACGTTGCCGTGCACGCCCACTCCCTGCACGTCTTCGCCAATACGCGTCCACGGAATTTGGAACACGGTGCCCATGGACACGCGCACGGCGCGGCGGTAGAAGGGGTCGTAGCAGGCGGGTGTCACCAGCACGGCGTCCACGCCAAGCGCCGCGGCCGAGCGGAAAATGGCGCCCACGTTCGTGTGGTTCGTGATGTCTTCCAGCACTGCGACGCGGCGCGCCCCGGCCACCACCTCGGCCACGGAGGGCAGCGCGGGCCGGCGGAAGGCCGCCAGCGCACCGCGGGTCAGTTCAAAGCCCGTGAGCTTCGTCAACTCATCATGCGGCGCCACGAACACCGGCACGTCCGCGCCCCAGCGCGCGGCTACCTCATCAATGACGGGCGCCAACGCGTCAAGCCATTTCGCCTCCATGAGCAGGGATAACGGCTGCAAACCCGCTTCCAGTGCGCGCTCTATCACCTTGCCCGACTCGGCAATAAGCAGCGCGCGTTCTGGCTCCAGCTTGCTGCGCAGCTGCGCGTCGGTGAGGCGCGCGTACACGTCCAGCCGCAGGTCGTCGAGCGTTGCCACCTCCACTAGCACGGGCGCATCTCCCGCACGGCAGCCGCCACCTCAGCCGTAATGTCGCGCACGTTGTCCAGTCCGTGCGTGCAGAAGTCATCGCACGTGAGCATCTGCGCGCCGATGTGCGCCATATCCTCAATGTTCGCCGCTTGCACAGCGGGCGTGCGCGAGGACGTGCAATCTTCCAGCACCACCACGTTGTAGTCGAGCGAAAGCGCGTCGTAGCAGGTGGTACGGATGCAGTTCGGCGTGGTGGTGCCCGCGAGCACCACCGTGTTCACGCCCAGGCGGCGCAACACGTTGTCGAGATTCGTGTTGAAGAACGCCGAGAAGCGCGGCTTCACCACCACGCGGTCGCCGGGCTGCGGCGCGAGTGGCGCGGGCTCATCGAGCGAGTGCGGGTTCACGCAGGCGCGCGACACGGGTTTGCCGCCGTCGTGCCAGGCCGTGTGGCGCACGGCTTCCACATCCGAGCCATCTTCAGCGTACTCGCGCACTACGTGGAACACCGGCATCCCCAGCTCACGCGCCCGGTCAAGCGCTCGCGAGCACGCCGGCACCGTAGCCGCCGCCCCCTCCACGCACAACGCCGAGTTCGGATCAACAAACCCATTCTGCATATCAATCAAAAGCAACGCCGCATTCCCAGCCTCAACCATAGCGCGCTCCCTTCTACCACTTGTTACCCTGAGTGGATGCTCATGTACGGTAAAGAAGCAAGCAACCGAAAACAATAGATAGACCGCCAGCACTACACTATTCCGAACCAAAGACCAAAAGATAAGCATTTTGAGAAAATCTAAACTTTTGGATTTTCCTACAATGCCGACTACGGCGGAATCCCTCCCACTCCTTATATATTTCTTTCTGTATACATTGAATTTGTATTTAGTAAAATGCAGACAACACCACGGATCGGCTTTTGGCTGGACAATTCCAACCAAACACCGCAGCAGACAGTAGAAACCATTCTGAACGTTAGGAAGCCGGTATGATTGTTACATATAAGGGGAAGAAAAATTTCTTTTAGATACTTGTTTTCCTAAAACTGATGTGATATAATAATTCAATTCCAGAAAAGGAGTAAAAAATATGCGGCAAGGTATTCTTAAATAAAACTATAATCAAATAGTGGGAACAAAGGATTATGATAGTCCCTTTTGTAGGGGCTTAGTTTTTTGTACCCAATTTAAGAATACTTTTGCCTTATCAATTTTGACATATCCCCAAAAACAGCACTCACAAACAGGTGTATGCTGTATATGTGTATGTCCGCAAATTATCATCCCCAGTGGTAAAAGTATTTTACTGCTGGGGATTTTTATGCCCTTCGGGGCAGTAAAGGGAGGACAATCACATGAAAATAATCAATATTGGAATTCTTGCCCATGTAGACGCTGGAAAGACGACCTTGACGGAGAGCCTGCTATATGCCAGCGGAGCCATTTCAGAACCGGGGAGCGTCGAAAAAGGGACAACGAGGACGGACACCATGTTTTTGGAGCGGCAGCGTGGGATTACCATTCAAGCGGCAGTCACTTCCTTCCAGTGGCACAGATGTAAAGTCAACATTGTGGATACGCCCGGCCACATGGATTTTTTGGCGGAGGTGTACCGCTCTTTGGCTGTTTTAGATGGGGCCATCTTGGTGATCTCCGCTAAAGATGGCGTGCAGGCCCAGACCCGTATTCTGTTCCATGCCCTGCGGAAAATGAACATTCCCACCGTTATCTTTATCAACAAGATCGACCAGGCTGGCGTTGATTTGCAGAGCGTGGTTCAGTCTGTTCGGGATAAGCTCTCCGCCGATATTATCATCAAGCAGACGGTGTCGCTGTCCCCGGAAATAGTCCTGGAGGAAAATACCGACATAGAAGCATGGGATGCGGTCATCGAAAATAACGATAAATTATTGGAAAAGTATATCGCAGGAGAACCAATCAGCCGGGAAAAACTTGTGCGGGAGGAACAGCGGCGGGTTCAAGACGCCTCCCTGTTCCCGGTCTATTATGGCAGCGCCAAAAAGGGCCTTGGCATTCAACCGTTGATGGATGCGGTGACAGGGCTGTTCCAACCGATTGGGGAACAGGGGAGCGCCGCCCTATGCGGCAGCGTTTTCAAGGTGGAGTATACAGATTGCGGCCAGCGGCGTGTCTATCTACGGCTATACAGCGGAACGCTGCGCCTGCGGGATACGGTGGCCCTGGCCGGGAGAGAAAAGCTGAAAATCACAGAGATGCGTATTCCATCCAAAGGGGAAATTGTTCGGACAGACACCGCTTATCCGGGTGAAATTGTTATCCTTCCCAGCGACAGCGTGAGGTTAAACGATGTATTAGGGGACCCAACCCGGCTCCCTCGTAAAAGGTGGCGTGAGGACCCCCTCCCCATGCTGCGGACGTCGATTGCGCCGAAAACGGCAGCGCAAAGAGAACGGCTGCTGGACGCTCTTACGCAACTTGCGGATACTGACCCGCTTTTGCGCTGCGAGGTGGATTCCATCACCCATGAGATCATTCTTTCTTTTTTGGGCCGGGTGCAGTTGGAGGTTGTTTCCGCTTTGCTGTCGGAAAAATACAAGCTTGAAACAGTGGTAAAGGAACCCACCGTCATTTATATGGAGCGGCCGCTCAAAGCAGCCAGCCACACCATCCATATCGAGGTGCCGCCCAACCCGTTTTGGGCATCCATCGGACTGTCTGTTACACCACTCCCGCTTGGCTCCGGTGTACAATACGAGAGCCGGGTTTCGCTGGGATACTTGAACCAGAGTTTTCAAAACGCTGTCAGGGATGGTATCCGTTACGGGCTGGAGCAGGGCTTGTTCGGCTGGAACGTAACGGACTGTAAGATTTGCTTTGAATACGGGCTTTATTACAGTCCGGTCAGCACGCCGGCGGACTTCCGCTCATTGGCCCCGATTGTATTGGAACAGGCATTGAAGGAATCAGGGACGCAACTGCTGGAACCTTATCTCTCCTTCACCCTCTATGCGCCCCGGGAATATCTTTCCAGGGCTTATCATGATGCACCGAAATACTGTGCCACCATCGAAACGGTCCAGGTAAAAAAGGATGAAGTTGTCTTTACTGGCGAGATTCCCGCCCGCTGTATACAGGCATACCGTACTGATCTGGCCTTTTACACCAACGGGCAGAGCGTATGCCTTACAGAACTGAAAGGGTATCAGGCCGCTGTCGGCAAGCCAGTCATCCAGCCCCGCCGTCCAAACAGCCGCCTGGACAAGGTGCGCTATATGTTTCAGAAGATAATGTAACGTCTTGCGCAATGCAAGCGTTCATTGCTGGCTATTGCGAAATATCATTGATAAAATCAGTATCAGAGAGGAGAAACTATTTTGAACCAGGAACAGACGAATATTACAACAGGAAAGCAAATACGTCATCTGCGAACACAATTGGGAATGACACAGGAAGAACTAGCCGGGGAATTGAATGTTACCCGGCAGGCACTATCGAATTGGGAGAGAGATGTTAATGAACCCGATTTAAATATGTTGAAAAAAATTTGCTTTCTTTTTGGAGTCAACATGGACGATTTTGCGAAGGAGGTAATAACAAAGATGGAAACATATGAAAAAAAGGAGAAACGACAATTTAATAAGTACGATATGGCAATTGGACTTTTTTATGGTGTTGGTATATTTCTTGGCATTGGTATTTTCTTTGTTGGCGGTTTTATGACAATGTCAGGTGCAGGGTGGGGAGCATCACTATTTGGCGGTGGCTGTTTTTCTCTTGTATTTGGCTTGATATGCCATGCAGTTATTACATTGAGAACAGGAATTTATTGTGCTATCCATCATCGGGCCAACCTGACCTGAACTTTCAAAACTGAATATCCACCGCCCATCGGCGGCCAGCGAAAGCAGTAAGTCTGAAAAAGATTTGCTGCTTTTTTCTTTATCCGTTTGGCAAAATCGCAAAGTCATCCGTAGTAGGTAGGTGAAGCCGGAAACAAAAAATTTTCTGCGGCGGTAGCCAAATCTGCATTTTCTGTATTTCTAAGGCAAAGGAAAATTTGAGAAAATTCCCGGCAAGCGGGTAGCTGGCGGCCTTTGAAATGTATCTTTAGCGGAAAGAAAGAACTGCGGGTAAAAATCGCCCCACGCCGTAAGATTTTTGCAGAAATCCGGCCAAAACAGGCGGCAGCTATACGAGTAGTAAGTGCAAGGGGAAATCTACGGCTTACTTAGAGCAAGTTTCTACCACGGTGCCAAAATCCGCAATTCTGCGGTTTTGCCCCTCGCGGGAAACTTGTTGGGGAGTGCCTTCCCCAAACCCTGCTATGCGGCTTACGCCGCAAAAATATTTCTGTCCGGCAGACAGGAAATGCCCCGAAAATAGCTAACAGACCAGCCCATTTTTTGTGATAAGTGAAAGGAGGTTTACAGCCCATGCCGAAGCGATACAACACCCCCCACCGCAGCCATGTTGTGAAAACCCGGCTGACCGATGAAGAATACGCCGACTTCACAGAACGGCTTGCGCCCTATGGTATCAGTCAGTCCGAATTTCTCCGGCAGGCCATCCGGCGCACTACCATACGCCCCGTACTCCATGTGTCGTCAGTCAATGACGAGCTGCTCTCCGCTGTCGGGAAGCTCACAGCCGAGTACGGCAGGATTGGCGGCAATCTCAACCAGATTGCCCGCACCCTCAACGAGTGGCATAGCCCCTACCCGGCTATGGCAAAGGAATTGCGGGAAGCGGCCGCCGACCTTGCCGCCCTCAAGTATGAAGTCCTAAAGAAAGTAGGTGACGCCGTTGGCAACACTCAAGCATTTAGGCTCTAAGAACGCCGACTACCGCTGTACAGCCGCCCCTGTTCCGTGGTACAATGAAACCACGGAATAGTGGGGCTGGCTGTCGGAAACGGAGGATTTTATGTTAAGACAAGCCACCCAAAACCTCATTACCGCCCTTTATCCGAGATTGTCCCATGAGGACGAATTGCAAGGCGAGAGCAATTCCATTTCCAACCAGAAACGGATTTTGGAAGCCTACGCCAAGCAGAACGGCTTTACCAATCTGCGCTGGTACACCGACGACGGCTACTCAGGTGCGAACTTCCAGCGGCCCGGATTTCAAGCCATGCTTGCAGACATTGAAGCCGGGAAAGTCGGCACCGTCATAGTCAAGGACATGAGCAGGCTGGGGCGTAATTACTTGCAGGTGGGATTTTACACGGAAATGCTGTTCCCTCAAAAGGGCGTGCGTTTTATCGCTGTCAATGACAACGTGGACAGCGCAAACGGCGGCATGGACAATGATTTTACCCCTCTGCGGAACTTATTTAACGAATGGCTGGTGAGAGATACGAGCAAGAAAATCAAGGCAGTAAAGAAAGCAAAAGGCATGAGCGGCAAGCCTGTAACCAGCAAGCCAGTCTATGGCTATCTCATGGACAAGGACGAGAACTATATCGTTGACGAGGAAGCCGCCCCGGTTGTCCGGCAGATTTACCAGCTTTGCCTTGCGGGAAATGGCCCGACCAAGATTGCCCGTATGCTGACGGAGCAGCAAATCCCCACGCCGGGGACGCTGGAATACCGCAGGACGGGCAGCACCCGACGCTACCACCCCGGCTATGAGTGCAAGTGGGCGACAAACACCGTCGTCCATCTGCTGGAAAACCGGGAGTACACTGGCTGTCTGGTAAACTTCAAGACGGAGAAGCCCTCTTACAAGGTCAAGCACAGCGTTGAGAACCCCATCGAGAAGCAGGCTATCTTCCCAAATCACCATGAGCCGATTATCGACACGGAAACATGGGAGCGTGTGCAGGAGTTACGCAAGCAGCGAAAACGCCCGAACCGCTATGATGAAGTGGGGCTGTTCTCTGGTATGCTGTTCTGCGCCGACTGCGGCCATGTGCTGTATCAGCAGCGGTATCAGAACAAGAACCGCAAGCAGGACTGTTATATCTGCGGCAGCTACAAGAAGCGTACCCGTGACTGTACGGCACACTTTATCCGCACCGACCTTTTGACGGCGGGCGTGCTTTCCAATCTCCGGCAAGTGACGGAATACGCCGCCAGGCATGAGAGCCGCTTTGTAAAGCTGCTCATCCAGCAGAACGAAATCGGCGGCAAGAGAAAGACCGCCGCAGCCACGAAGCAGCTTGAACAGGCCCAGACACGCATTGCCGAAGTGAACCGCATTATCAAGCGGCTGTATGAGGACAATGTAAGCGGCAAAATCAGCGACGAGCGTTTCATGGAGCTGTCGGCGGACTATGAGCAGGAGCAGCGGGAACTGAAAGACCGGGCTGCCGCTTTGCAGGAGGAACTTTCCAAGTCGCAGGCCGCCACCGTCAACGCCGAGAAATTCATGGGGATTGTGAGAAAGCACCTTGCTTTTGAAGAATTGACCCCCACCCTCTTGCGGGAAATGATTGAGAAAATCGTCGTGCATGAGTGCAGCTATGACGAGAACGGCACCCGCAGGCAGGACATTGAGATTTATTACAGCTTTGTCGGCAAGATAGACTTGCCGGAAGCCTAACGCCTGACCTATCCGACACAGCCCTAAGTGCCGGATAGGAACGGCAAAATTTTTTACACTTCTATTACTTCTTTATCGCACATTAGCAAAACTATAAGGTTTGTCATCCTGAGCGGAGCGCCGTAAGGCGCGAAGTCGAAGGATCCCGTGTGGCGTTAGCTGGAAGTCTCCCGGCTATTGCCGCACGGGATCCTTCGACTTCGGCGCTCTGCGCCTCCGCTCAGGATGACAACCTCGCAGTGCTCAGGATGGCAAATTTCCTGGAAGTCATGATACCTTCTTTTGACTCGCAACAGCACACTCCACCTTCGAAGGTAACCATCTATCCTCTAAAACCGGATACAATTTGCCTCTAAAAGCGGATTCATTTATACTCTAAAACCGGATTCCAAATGCCTCTAAAAGCGGATCGCTATACGAAAGGGCTGGTCATGCAGCAGGGATCGCTTAAGCCAGAAGGATATCTGCCCAGGGTGTGTGACAGCGTGTTGTCCGAACTGCTGGAAACGTTCGCGGCTGTTGAAGTGGCGGGTACCATGTGGTGCGGGAAGACGTGGACATCCCTCTCGTTTGGGGAAAGCGTGACCCGGGTGGGGCGCGCTAACGTTAGGCAGGCGGTTGAGACCGACCCTGCGGTTGCGCTTATTGGTGCCAAGCTTCACGTCATTGATGAGTGGCAGAACGTGCCTCCCATCTGGGATGCCGTGCGTGATGCTGTTGATAGCTCGGAGGGCGAGACCGGGAGTTTCATTCTCACGGGATCTTCATCGCCCAACAAGCACCTGGTGAGCCACAGTGGTGCGGGGCGCATTGCGAAGCTTCGCATGCGCACGATGTCGCTTGCTGAAACGGGAGAATCTTCCGCAGCGGTTTCTCTTGCGGGACTGTTCGATGGGCAGTTCAAGCCAGCGCTTGTGCAACAGCGACTTGCCCCGCTTGCGGAAACCATCTGTCGAGGTGGCTGGCCTGCCTTGCGCAACGCGGATTCCAACAAAGCTTCCCGTTATCTCGATTCGTACTTCGACGCCATTTTTGAAACCAGCATTCCGCGTCGAGGCCTTGATGGTGGCGATTCGCGAAGGGTTGCTCGGTCGCTCGCGCGTAATCTGGGAACTTCTGCGAAGCTGGCAACCATTGGGGCCGATGCTTTTTCTGACAAATTATCTGCGGATACCATCGAGAAAAAAACGGCAGAGCATATTGCTGCGCTTGAAGCGTTGTACGTAATTGAAAACGTTGCAGGGTGGGATGCGCCTGTCCGGTCAAAGAGCCGGCTGCGTACCAAGCCAAAGCGCTACTTCGCCGATGCATCGTTGGCGGCTAATCTGCTGCAAGTAGATCCGCAGAGGTTGGTGCTGGACGGGCAGCTTTTCGGTATGCTGTTCGAATCGCTTTGCATGCACGACTTGGCAGTGTACGCTTCTGCCTTGCCGCACGCTCCCGCAGATCCCCTCCACTATTATCGCGACTCCGACGGGCTGGAAGTGGATGCCATCATCGAGTTGCGCGACGGAAGATGGGCCGGCTTCGAGATAAAGCTAGGCGACAGCAAGGTGGAAGAGGGTGCCGCAGCGCTCAACCGCTTGCGCGCGAAGGTGGCCGCGAATCCCGCTGCCCGCAACCCCCAGCCCGAGTTCATGGCGGTGATCGTAGGAGCAGGGGAATTCGCCCGCTACGATGCCGCATCAGACGTCTACGTAATCCCACTTACCGCCCTGGGCGCGTAAAAGTGTGACGCGCTACAGCGCTAACTAGTACGCCAGCGCGAAGCACGTCACACCAGGGTGTAAAAGCCGTAACGGTTAGGGTGTAAAATCCGAAATGAAAAGGGTGTATTTTCCCGAATTACCTGATGAGACGCTTGCCTGTTCAGGACCTGCTTTCTAAATATCTACGCCCAGGAATTGTTTGACCAGGATGCCTATGACGAAGGAGAGGGCGGCCACACCCAGGCTGATGCCGGCCATTTGACCGAGACCGAAGCGTTTTTTGAACGGCAGGTCTTGCGCCACGGAGATGTAGTAATTGAACACCACAAGGATGAGCAGCACAATCACAATCATGGTGCCCATGGCCCACAGGTAGTGCTCCGCGTCGAACAAGAGGTACGGCAAAATGAGCAGCGCCACCGTAATAAGGTACGCGATGCCTGTGTAGGTGGCGGACTTGAAGGCGTCCTCGCGGTCCTCGCTTTTGGCCGACAGGTATTCGCTCGACGCCATCGACAGCGTGGCGGCAATGCCGGTGATCAGGCCCGATAGCGCAATGAGGCGCGTGTTCTGCATGGCTAGCGTGAGGCCCGCTAGCGTGCCGGTCATCTCCACCATGGCGTCGTTCATGCCCAGCACCATGCTGCCCACATACGACAGGCGTTCCTCGTCCAGCATGTCCAAGAGCGCTGCTTCGTGCGCTTCTTCGTCATCGCGAATGCTCAGGGCTTCGGGCGCTTCCTTCGCCAGTTCTTCGTAGGAAATTTGGGCTTTGGCCTCGCCTTTCTCCATCAGCTTAACGGCGAAGGTGAAGCCGAATATGAGCGCAAGCAGCGCGTACCGGCGCACTCTGCCGCCTTGCGGTCGCAGTTCCTCGCCCGTGTAGCGCTGCCAGATGGCGGCGTGCTTTGCTTCTTCCTCGGAAATGCGCAGCAGCGTTTGCCGGTTGCCTTCGTCCTTCGTGCGCGCTGCGATGCGTCGATACACTTCGGCTTCGGTAACCTCGTTTTGCTGGAAGGCGCGAATTTGCGCGAGCACCGCGGGCGACAGGTTCTTTCCGCGCGCGTCCGTGTCTGCTGCCATGAGAAAACTCCTTGTCGTGGGTCGTTTTTGAACAACTGCCCAGTATAGCCGATTTTGTATACGCTCGGCAGAAGCGGGTTTTAAGGCAAGGGAGAAATGTGATATACTCGCCTTGCTGGCGGTGCCCGAGTGGTTAAAGTGATCGGGCGACGCTTAGATAGTTGGACCGGTAGTTGCCGCTACCGGTCTTCCTTTTTACTGCGCGACATCCTTTTCAAAATTATAAACGTGGCGGTCATGAGAATGAGGCCGGCGGCGTCGAAGGTGATGAAGCGGTTGATGGTGGCGGCGAGAGCTGCGTGGTTCGCGGGTAGCGTGAGGCGGATCCACGACTCGCCGACAACACCGATAACTTGCTGCACCAGCACCATCACGTAGAGCGCACGAAAGCGCTGCGGGTTCGCGATGACGGCGGGGTAGGTGGCGTTCCACATGAGAAAGGCCACGCCCAGGCCGCGCACGGCGATGACGCCTTCTTCTCCGGGCAGCTCGAAGCCGGCGACGTACGCCTCGGGGTGCACTACGTACAGTACGGCGCACTGCACGTTGATGACGAACACCAGCGCTACGGCCACACGCGCGGCGAACGCGGCGGCCTTCTGACCTCGTGTTTCCGTGCGCTCGTTCATGGTGTCAATCCTTTCGCTTGGCGCTTTCGCCGATCATAGCGCATTCGGCACGCCCCGGGTTAACGAGGGGTATACTGCTTGCAGACTATTAGCTTGAAAGGAATCCGCGATGAACGAATCCGAACGTACCGCGCCCGCCTCGGCGGCCTCGGCGCATCCCGCCTTCGACGACTTTGTGGCCACCATTGCGGCGTTGCGCGCGCCGGACGGGTGCCCGTGGGATCGCGAGCAGACGCACGCAAGCATTGCGCACAACATGATTGAGGAAGCGTACGAAGCGGTGGATGCTATCGAGGCTGGTGACGTGGCACATCTGCGCGAGGAGTTGGGCGATGTGCTTTTGCAGGTGGTGCTGCAAAGTCAGATTGCCGCCGACGCGGGCGAGTTCACCATTGATGACGTGTGCGCCGACGTGAACGCGAAGATGATCCGCCGCCATCCGCACGTGTTTGGCGAGGCTAAGGCCGCAAGTGCTGGCGAGGTGCTGGATCTGTGGGACCAGGTGAAGCTGGCCGAGAAGGGGGAGGCCGACGCCGCCACCACCGCGGCCGCCGACGCGCCCGAAGGCCTGCTTAATGGCGTACCCACCAGCTTTCCCGCGCTCATGCAAGCGCAGAAGGTGTCGCGCAAAGCCGCAGCGGTAGGCTTCGAGTGGGACACGGTTGATGACGTATGGGACAAGGTGCGCGAGGAAGAGGCCGAACTCAAGCATGCCTACGCCGCCGCTGCGAAGGAACCCAACGGCAAAGTGGAAGGTGCGGATGCAGCGGCCGTGGAACTAGAGCTGGGCGACGTGCTGTTCTCGCTGGTGAACGTCGCGCGCCGCATGGGCTTGGACGCCGAGGGCGCGCTGCGCGCCACCTGCGCGAAGTTCCGCCGCCGCTGGTCGTTTATGGAAGGCGCCGCATGGGTGCAAGGCCGCCGCATTGAGGATCTGTCGTCCGACGAATTGGAAGAGTTGTGGGTCCAGGCAAAAACTCAGGAAGCGCAAGGTTGCTCGTAGGACAAAGGTCTTACGCGGCGAACCCTTCCCTCTGTTTTAATCACAAGTTGTAGCTCCTTCCGATGGCACTATCCCCCTGCTAAAGGGTAAACTAGAACCCTATACATGAAGTATGGTGGACAGGCGATGCAGATAACCACACGATCAAACGGAGGCGAGGGGGGCGATGCGTCCTGTATGGCAAACTGGAGGCGCAGAAGGCTCGACGTCGAAAAAGGCAGACGGGGGGGGGGCGCTCACGTCACTCTTTTGGGCAAGACTCCCTTACAGGGCTGCTGAGCCGCAGCGGATTTAACTCTCGAGTTAGAGCGCTTATCAGCGAAAATCCCGGCGAGTCGTTCGTCATTGTGTACGGCGATATCGACCGTTTCAAGGTCTACAACGACCTCTTCGGCACCCACGCGGGCGACCAGTTGCTGGCCGCAATCGGTGCCATGCTGCGCGACCTGCTTCCTCCGAACACGGCTGTCGCTCGCCTGCGCGCCGACCACTTCGTGTGCTGCTGTCCTCATTCCCTGCTTTATCCTGATCGTTTGCTATCCCTGCTCGACGACTGGTTCGCGAACTATCGAGAAGACTTTACCTTCTTCGTGCGCCTGGGTATCTACGTCATTGACGAGCCTGAGCTTGACGTCAGCCTCATGTGCGACCGCGCGCTGTTGGCGCTGAAGGCCGCGAAGGACGGGCATGCGGGCAGCAAGTATGCCCTGTATGACGAGACGCTGCGCGCCTCGGTGCTCAAGGAGCAGCAGCTGGCGGGAGAAATGGTAAAGGCGCTGGAGGAGGGCCAGTTCGTGCCCTATTTCCAGCCGCAGTACCGCTACGCTGCTGGCCGCATGACGGGCGCTGAGGTACTGGCGCGTTGGAATCATCCGGAGCGTGGGCTGGTGTCGCCCGCCGAGTTCATTCCGGTGCTTGAGCGCAATGGGCTGATTGCGCGGCTCGACTACTATTTATGGGAGCAGGCGTGTAGCTGCTTGCGCGACTGGATTGACCGCTTGGGCGCCGACCGGGTGCCGCGGCTGTCGGTGAACCTGTCGCGCGCGGATATCTATCGCGCCGATTTGTGTTCCTACTTGAATGACCTGCTGCGTCGTTACAATCTGCCCACTGATTTACTGCATTTGGAAATTACCGAGACCGCCTACATGGAGGCGCCCGAACAGCTGGTGGATGCGGTGACGAAGCTTCGTGCCGCCGGTTTCGTGGTGGAAATGGACGATTTCGGTAGCGGTTATTCGTCGCTCAACACGCTGAAAGATGTGCCCGTTGATGCGCTCAAGATTGACATGGGCTTTTTGGACGCACGGGACCGTACGCGTGGCGGCATCATTTTGGCTTCGGTCGTACGCATGGCGCGCCTCTTGGATTTGCCCGCCACGGCTGAGGGTGTGGAAACGCAGGAGCAGGCCGTTTACCTGGCGAGCATTGGCTGTGAGTACATGCAAGGCTACTTGTTCTCAAAGCCGCTTGACCGCGCATCGTTTGAGCGCCTCTTAACAGAACAGCCTTCAGCTGGTGAAGAGCCACCAATTTCAGAAGATGCGCGTGAGGACGCCATTCAGCAGCGACTCTACGATGCTATTCCGTGTGGCATCGTGCGCTACACCGCCGACGATATACCGCGCATGTTGTTTATGAATCGGAAGGCGTGCCAGATTCTGGGCTATCGCGATTTGGTGGAGTATCGCGAGGTGACGGGCGGTGACGCGTTCGCGCCCATTCTGCCCGATGACCTCACTGTCCAACAGTCATATTTCGAAACCTTGCGCGAGGGTGAGCCGCCGTGCGATTTCGCGCTCCGGTATCAGCGTCGCGATGGTTTCGTTGGCTGGATTGAGGGCACGTCCGCGTTTGAGGTGAACGAGGAGGGTTGCCCACTCGTGCAGAGTGCCTTTATGGAAGTGACTCAGCAGCGCCTCGACCGCGCCGAGAGCGCATGGCAAAACGAGCGCTATCGCCTGCTCAGTGAAATGACCAACACCATCAGCTTTGACTATGATTCCGAGTCCGATACGGTGCTGCTCTACATCGACCGTACGGGCAAGGGCATGGAAGCGCAGGTCATTTCCCACTACTTGGAAACGTTGGAATCGACGCGCAAAAGCGTGCTGCACCCAGACAGCGTGGCGGATGTTCGCGCCATGTTCGAGCGGGCGCGTGCCGGAGCCCAAGAGGTGGGCACCGAATATCGCGCCGACTACTATGGGGGAGGGTATGCGTGGTATCGCACGAAGCTGTATGTGGTACACGACCAAAATGGCGCCTGGCACTTAGTGGGTATTATTGAAGATATTGAAGACGAACGTGCGCTGCGGTTCCGCGCAGAATTCGACGCCGTTACGGGGCTCACGAATCATGCGGCCACGCAGGAGCTGGTGTCTGCGGCACTGGCCAACCCTGACGTGCGGGCAAACAGTGTGTGCGTGGTGTTGGACATTGATGACTTCAAGCTGGTGAACGACACGTGCGGTCACATAGAGGGTGATGCGCTGTTGCACGCGGTGGGTATGGTGCTGCGTACGAATTTCCGCGAAGGTGATGTGGTGGGCCGTGTCGGCGGCGATGAGTTCGTGCTGCTGCTGAAAAACATCGACCCCGAGGTGGCGCTCCGGAAGCTTCAGCGGGTGCGGACGCAGATAGCTGCCGTGCCGGTGGTAGGCAGAAGCACGGGGGCTTCTATTAGCGCTGGCGTGTACCTCACCTGCGACGATGATCGTTCCTATCGCGATGTGTTTGTAAAGGCTGACGAGGCGCTCTACCAGGCGAAGCGTGCGGGCAAGGATCGCATTCAGATGTATCAGGAGGGGTAGGGGTGCGTGTCGGCTGACGCACCGGGCCGCGCTGGTGGGCGGCGGTGACCGGGTGCGGCATGTTCCCCACCACGGCATTTGGTGTTTTGCCAGAATGAGGCGCGGCGGCTACGCGGGTGTCCGTTGACGGGGTATCATGGAACCGTTGATAAACCGTCGCCGAGGAGCACCACATGCCAGAAGTAGCGCAGCCAGATTTCGATCACCGCATGGAAGCCCAGGCGAGCCCCGAAGAACCGGGCACCCGCTCCGCGTTCGACGTGACCGACGATTTGCGCGAGCCCATCGACGATATCACGCGCCTCAAAGATGCCGAGGCGAAAACCCGCGAGATCATCCAGAAGTACCAGGCCGCCATGCGCGAAATGGAAGTGCGCTTCGAAATTCTTGACCAGGACCTCAACCTCAAGAAGCACCGCAACCCCATCCACCACGTGGAGTCGCGCATTAAAAAGCCTGCGAGCATTTTCGAAAAGCTGGGCCGCTACGGCAAAGAAGCCACGTTGGAAAACATGGAACGCTACATCATGGACATTGCAGGCGTGCGTGTGATCTGCTCTTATATTCACGACGTGTACAACTTGCTGGAGCTGTTGCGCAAGCAGGACGATCTCGTCATTGTCACGGTGAAAGACTACATCAAAGACCCGAAGCCCAACGGCTACCGCAGCCTGCACGTGATTGTGCGCATTCCTGTGTACTTTTTGGACAACAAGGAACTCATTCCCGTGGAGGTGCAGCTGCGCACCATCGCCATGGACTTTTGGGCCAGCCTTGAACACGATTTGAAGTACAAATCGGTGAGCGAGGTTCACGGTATTGACTCGTATGATGAACTGAAAGATTGCAGCCGCATCATCGAAGACGTGGAATCTCGCATGCAAATTCTTGCCCGTGCGTTGGAAATTGAGGACTGACGCGGCACGGGCCTGAGGCGCGGCGGACGCGAACTGAGGCGGAGGCAGGCCTTGAAAGGAGTCACGCCCATGCGCACGTATACAACCGATGCTCACGGCACATTTCAACGCTCCGACGTGGAGTTTCATCGCAACGAGAGGGCGGAAATGGAGTTGGTGGTGTGCCGGCCCGACCGCACCTACCAGCGCATCGTGGGGTTCGGCGCGGCGTTCACCGAGGCCTCTGCCTACGTGTTTGCGCAGATGCCGCCTGCGGTGCAGGATGACTTTCTGCTGCGGTGCTTCGGCGGCGCGGTGGAGGGCGACGAAGGGCGCGGCGGCAATGCGTACACGCTCTGTCGCACGCACGTGCAAAGTTGCGACTTCGCGCTGGGCAACCACGCCTATGTGCGTCCGTTCGACCGCACGCTGCGCACCTTTTCCCTTGAGCGCGACCGGAAGCTGCTGCTGCCGTTCATTAGCTGCGGGCTGGCCGTGAACCCGGCGCTTCAGTTGATTGCGGCACCGTGGAGTCCGCCGGCCTTCATGAAGACGAACGGCCGCATGAATGGCGGCGGGCGTTTGCGCCGGTCATGTTACGAGCCGTGGGCGCGGCTGCTGGCGCGCTACGTGGAAGCGTACGCCGAGGAAGGCGTGAACATTACGCGCATGACGGTGCAAAACGAGCCGTGTGCGGTGCAGACCTGGGATTCGTGCCTGTTCACAGCCCAGGAAGAGGCGGAGTTTGCCGTGCACTATCTGCGGCCGGCGCTGGATGCGGCGGGCTTTTCGCACGTGCGGCTGCTGGCGTGGGATCACAACACCGATCGCATTCTTGAACGGGTGGACGACACGTTTACCGTGTCCGGCGCGGCGCAAGCGTTCGACGGCGTGGCCTACCACTGGTATGCGGGCGACCACTTCGAGCAGCTGCGCGCCGTGGTTGACGAGCATCCCGACAAGGAACTGCTGTTCACGGAGGGATGTGTGGAATATTCGCACGGCGGCTCCTGCGCTTCCACGGAGGAACGCAAGGCCGAGCAGTACGGGCATGCGCTCATTGGTGCGCTGAATGCGGGCGCGAACGGCTTCATCGACTGGAACATGCTGCTGGACGAACGCGGCGGTCCCAACCACGTGGGCAACTTCTGCGAGGCG
Organism: Gordonibacter faecis; assembly: GCF_030077735.1. Lineage (NCBI taxonomy): Bacteria > Bacillati > Actinomycetota > Coriobacteriia > Eggerthellales > Eggerthellaceae > Gordonibacter > Gordonibacter faecis. The sequence continues at coordinate 17,335 of NZ_JASJEU010000012.1, forward strand.
CCGCTCATGTACGACCGCGCGACGGGTGAGCTTATGGAGCACCGCTCGTTCGCCTACCTGGGGCAGGTGTCGCGGTTTGTTTCGCCGGGGTCGCGGCGCATGTTGGTGTCGCGATACTGCGATGACGTGGAGTGCGTGGGCTTTGTGCGGCCGGATGGCCAGCGCGTGTTGGTGGCGCTCAACCGCCGCGACGAGGTAGCGCGCTTTGACGTGGCCGAACGCCCACGCGTGGTGCGCATAGAGGTGCCGCCCCACGCTCTCACCACCATGGTGTGGGAGTGAGCGCAGGGCGGCCGGAGAAGGGGTAGGCGGGTTCGCTGGATTGCCGGTGAGGGTGAATCGCCAGGCTGCCAGCTCGTTCGTTCCCGCTAGTTGTCGAAGTTCTCGGAGAAGTGGGCGATCTGGGCGTTCTCCTTTTGCACAGCGGCGCTTTGCGGCTGCTCCACGCGGCGGACGAAGAAGCGTACGTAGTGGATGAGCACGTAGGCTACCATGAGCGTGGCCAGGCCCGTTTCCACGTAAAACAGCACGTCAAAGGCGAAGGGGAGCGCCAGGCCGTTCGCGCGCAGAAACGCGGTGGCCTGCCCGAGCGCGGTGGCCGTAATGACGAAGGGGAACGTCATGGCCGCGTAGCTGGGGTAGAACTTGAGGCGCAGCAGTTTCGGCAAGCGCCACAACACCACGGCGAACAGCAGTTGGGCCAGCACCAGCAGCACGCCCACGAATACGACGCTCGGGCGGGCGGCCGTAGCCAGGTAGCCCACGATGGACAGGCTCATGGGAGCGGTGTAGATGCAAAACAGCGGACGCGCGGCCTCGGGCGCCTCGTGCTTCGCGTAGCGGTAGGTGACCAGGCCAAGCAGCGCCACGTAGCAGATGAAGCCGAACCAAAACAGCAGGTGACCCGTTTGCTGCATGCCGAACGTGGGCGACGTGGCCGACGCCACCCCAATGCCCACGTAACAAATAAAGTAGGTGGGGAACACCTCGTGCAGCTTGAAGTCGCCGAAGAAGCGTGTGGTGAACCAGGCGATGAGCACCAGGTGGCCGACCACAGCCGCAATCCACAGCGCGAAGGCGGGCACGTACGCCACCGGTGCGAGGTAGGCCGAGAACTGCATGAACGTCATGAACACGGTGCCGCTGACGCTGGCCATGATGGAGTTGTGCAGGTCGTCGCGGATAAGCTGCGGAAACAGGATTACTTTTGCAGTCAGCAGCGCCACCAGCGCAAGTGCCAGCACGCCGCAGAGAATGTGGATGCCTTCGTAGGCGGGCTGCAACAGGTTGCCGAGTGCCGTAAGAGCGAGGGCGACGCCCGCAGTGGGAATGGGGACTTTCTTGATGATGTCGCGCATGGGACACGTGCCTTTCTTTCGCTTTCGTCGTGTGCTTTGAAGAATTCTGGCAGTGTTTTATCAGAAAGAAAAATGATAAATTGTTATGCTGTGATAACATTAGGTAATGGTTATGGAACGTGTCGGAGCGCGCCGAGTTAGGTTGTAGGCTGCGCGGCACGTATGACGTGCGCTGTTGCCGCGACGTTTCCACGCGCGTAGGGCATCTGGCACCGAAAAACGAAAGGGTTCCCGTGCAAGATTTCCGCATGAGTACGTTTCTCAGCGTGTGCCGAACGTTGAACTATACCCGGTCAGCGGTAGAACTCAACATCACGCAACCCGCCGTGTCGCAGCACATTGCCCACCTGGAGAAGGCGTACGGTGCGAAGCTGTTCTCATATCGCGGGAAGAAACTTGCGCTCACGCCGGCGGGCGAGTTGGTGCGCGATGCGGCCGCCACCATGGCGCACGACGAGTCCGTGTTGCGGGATGCCATTGCCGCGCAGACGGGGCAGCGCCGCACGTTGCGCCTGGGCATGACGCTGACGGCCGGCGAGTACGTGTTGGCGAAACCCCTGGCCGTGTATCTGACGGAGCACGAAGATGTGCAGGTGCGCATCGTGTCGCACGACACGGAGCGGTTGCTGGCGCAACTGCACGAAGGCTCCATTGACTGTGCACTGGTAGAAGGCTTTTTCGACAAGAGTGCGTATGACTGGCGCGTGTTCGGCACAGGGAGCCTGGTGGGTGTGTGCGCACCGAGCCATCCGTTGGCCGGGGATGAGGCGGGCGAGAGCGCGGCTGTCGCGTACGACCTCGCGGACCTGCTGGATCAGCACGTTCTCATACGCGAAAAAGGTTCAGGCACGCGTGCCGTGCTGGAGCACGCTTTGGTCGCGCGCAACCTCACGGTGGAAAGCTTCGCTCGTGTAACTGAGGTGGGCAGCATCAACATCATCAAAACACTGGTGGAAAGTGGCTATGGCATCTCGTTTCTCTACGAGGCGGCCGTTGCTCGCGAGCTGGCCGCCGGCACGTTGGTGCGCATTCCCCTCATCGGCCGCCCCATCGAACACGACATCACACTCATTCGCCTCAAAGGCACCGTCTTTCAAGAAGACTTTAACGAGTTCTACCAATCTCTCCGCGCCGCTGCACAGAAAATGCCCCTCTTGACTTGAAGTATGCTCCAGGTTCTATGATGGGGTTACCCAACGAGAGGAGAACCTTTGAAACCCGAGTTTGAATCAATACCTAAGCTGGGCTTTGGCTGCATGCGCCTGCCGCTTTTGGATGCCACCGATCAGACGAGCATCGATGTGGAACAGTTTAAGCAGATGGTGGACGCGTTCATGGAAGCCGGCGGCACCTATTTCGACACGGCGTTCGTGTACCACGAGGGCGCGTCGGAGAAGGCGCTGAAGGAGGCGCTGGTGCAGCGCTACCCGCGCGACGCGTTCACGGTGGCCACGAAGTGCCTGGCGTGGGCCATCGACAGTAAGGAAGAGGCGCAGTCGAACTTGACTACCTCGCTTGAGCGCATGGGCCTGGATTACGTGGACTTCTACCTGCTGCACAACGTGGGCGGCGGGCGCACGGCGAAGTTCGACGAGTACGGTATGTGGGATTTCGTGAAGCAAAAGCAAGAGGAAGGCCTCATCAAGAATTGGGGCTTTTCGATGCACGCCGACGCTGACACGCTGGATGCGCTGCTGACGGCGCACCCCGATGCTGACTTCGTGCAGCTGCAGGTGAACTACCTGGACTGGGACGACCCGGTGGTGCAGGCTCGCGCGTGCATGGACGTGGCTGCGCGCCATGGCGTGCCGGTGGTTATTATGGAGCCCGCGCGCGGCGGGCGTTTGGCTGAACTGCCTGAAAGCGTGGCTGCGCCGCTTGTGGCCGCCGACCCCGACGCGCCGCTCGTGTCCTGGGCGTATCGTTTCTGCATGAACTTGCCGAACGTGCTCACGGTGCTGTCGGGCATGTCCACGCTGGAACAAGCGCGCGAAAACGCTGCGCTGCTGCGCGAAAGCCGCCCGTTCTCGCCCGACGAGCAGCGCGCGTTGGACGAGGCCGTGGAAGTGCTGCGTGGCCTGGCGAACATCCCGTGCACCAACTGCCGCTACTGCGTGAAGGACTGCCCGCAAGGCGTGGTTATCCCCGAGATTCTGGCGCTGATGAACCTGGAGCTGATGACCAAGAACCGCGACTTCGTGAAGGGCCTCTACTCCTGGCAAGCCGCCCCCGGCCCCGCCTCCAAATGCATAGCCTGCGGTGCCTGCGAAGCCATGTGCCCCCAAAGCATCAATATCATCCAACACCTGGAAGAAGCTGCAGAGCACTTCGAGTAACCCTGCCCGCGAAGGGCACACGTTTCGCGCTGCGCCCTTCGCACTTGTCTTAAAAAGTTCTCAATCAAATGAAAACTTTCCCCCAATTTCCCAAAAGTTCTCAATCAATTGAGAACTTTTTGAATAGCGCCTACATAGTGCATCTCGTTAAGCGCTACAACATGAAGGGTGGGAAACTAGCGAACTAGTCGAGGGCTTATCTGCTTTGGCTTGAAACGTGGGGAGCCGTGCTACTTCACCTTGATGCTTGCGAATATGCTGTCGTAAAAGCTGGGATCAGCATTGTAGGCGGACTCGGGATATATTCCCGTGATAGCGGCTGCGATGGCCCCATCCGCTTCCACGTAGTAGTCGCGCACTATAACTCCCTTAAGCGTCATGGTGCGTGTGAGTGCGCTCATGCCGTTAAGTTCGACTACTTCAGCATCGGAGAATTGTGCATCCTTCGTCCCTTCGGCAACCTTAAGTTCAAGTTCGCTCATCTCGCTGGGGTCTTTCGCAACGGGCTCCAGCACGGCCTTTGCTGCTTCAAGTCCTACCCGATTGGGATCATCGACTTCGGCTACAACGAAAGCAATGCTTCCATCGTCATTTGCAACCGTCTTTGCCCATGCGTCCATGTCTTCGGGCAAGGATGCACTGGCATTCGTCCTTTCATTGTGAACCGAAAACCCGTCGGGAAAACTGAGGGAAACGCGACCTACTTCCACGGTTTGACCGCTGGCGCAACCGGTGATCAGCGCAAACAGTACAACCGCAATGCCGAAGAGAAGACCTGCCATCGCGCCGTGGATCCGTCGATTACCTGTCGCTGTGCTCATGTCTTCTCCTTAGAATGCGGTGGCACACGCGTGCGGCTTGGAGAACTTCCGCCACTCATAAAGTACAGCAGGTGTTTCCTGCAAAATGAGTTCTTATGATAGTATCATGCTGACCATATTCTATCAATTAATTACCATGTTCGCTTAATTGATTACTAGATAACTAGTTATTTACTGAGCATATAACGAGGCGAAGATGATTGGCGTTTTCGATAGTGATTCACCCAATAACGAACCTCAAGACATGCTTGCGGAGAACTCAGAATCGTTCGATGTTGGTCAAAAGCCGAACGGGAGACGGAGGTTCGCCTGTGTGTTTGGGGTGCTCATTGGGCTGCTGCTGATGGTGTATCTTGCCGGTTCTTTCTTCTTCGCTACCCACTTTCTTCCTGGGACAACACTTTCGCAGCGGGATATTTCGCTGAAGACCCCAAGCGAGGTGGGTGATCTCATTGAGGCCGATCTTGCTAACTATGAAGTAACGGTGTCGGGCCACGGGTTTTCGACGAAGATATCAGCGGCACGTGCCGGTGTGAGGCTTGACGCCGAAAGAACGGCTGCAAACATGTTGGCGACCACCAGCTTCTGGCTCTGGCCTGTGAACATCTGGCAAGAGCGCGATGTTGCCAGAGAACTTGCGGCCTCCTACAGTGCAAGTTCGCTTAATGCGGTGGTTCGCGGCGCAGTGGATGCCTTCAACGAAACCGCTGATCTTCCGGTTGACGCATGCATCGTTTTTGATGAGCCGTCCGAGTTGTTCGTTGTGCAGCCTGAGAAATTGGGAACCGCCCTTGATGCCTCCGAAGTGACCAAGTCGGTTGCCCAGGCGGTTGCGTCGTTGCAGCCAACGGTCATGCTCACCGACGAGCACTTGCAAACGCCGGCACTTCTTGCCACGGACGCCCACCTGAAAAGCGCGGCCCACGAAGCGAACGCGCTCATTAAGGCACACATACAACTCACGCTGGGCGGAGCGGAGGCCGGTGTGGTCTCACCTGCGCTTGTTGCCTCATGGGTTCGCTTCGGTGGTGACCTCGCGGCAACTCTCGACGAAGGTGCTCTTTCTTCATGGGTGCACGACCTGACCACCGCCTGCACCACCACGGGCGCGCAGCGCACCTACACAAGACCCGACGGAAAGGTGATAAGTGTTTCCGGTGGGCCCTACGGGTGGTCGATTGACGAAGAACTTCTCCTTGCCCTGGTGAAAGAGGGGGTGGTGAACGGTTCGGTCGGCCCGTTCGAGATTCCCTGCAAAACGACCGGTACCGCCTTCAACGGACTAGGGGCGCAGGATTGGGGAGCGCGCTATTGCGATATCGACCTCTCAGAGCAGTACGTTCGCTTTTATGATGACGCGGGGGCTCTTGTGTGGGAATCGGCTTGCATTACGGGCACACCGAACGGCGTGCACAATACGCCCGCTGGCGTCTATTGGCTCAACCAGAAGCAAAGTCCCTCCGAGTTGAAGGGTACGAATCTGGATGGCACGAAGTACACCTCAACAGTTCAATATTGGATGCCCTTTGTGGGCAACGTCATTGGGCTCCACGATGCCGACTGGCAAACCTCCGGTTTCGGCGGTGACCTGTATCGCCAAGGCCTCGGAAGCCACGGGTGCGTGAATCTTCCTCCGTATCAGGCGGCTGCGCTTTACTCCCTTATTCAAGCGGGGGATGTTGTGGTGTGCCATTGGTGAGGCACGGGTGAGGTGCGCTTTCGCCGGAATCTCATTCGTCAAGATAGCGGTGATACTTTTCGACAAAGTCGTCTCCGTATCGCTGGCGCGCTTCGTCGTCGGGGATGTATTCAATAATATCGCCAGGTTGGCAGTGAAAAATCTCACACAGTTCATCAAGGGTATCAATGCGTAGCGCTTTAATTTTTCCGGTTTTGATCCGCGATATGGTTTGCACGGTGCAGCCAAGTTTCTCCGCCAGTTCCACGCCGCGCATCTTGTGTTGGGCCAACAACCGATCTAACCGGAAAATGATCACAGCAGCATCAACCACCTAAACAGTATCGTCGGAGAGCCGCTGGAGGAGCGCGCCATATTTGAAAACGTACGAGAGAAAGAAGCAGATGATAGCCGTAATAAACGCCGAGATGTCAATGGTGGTCATAGGTGTGCCGTTTCCATAAGAGTGTGGCACGAAGCCAAATTCGACAGCATCAGTTTCGAGAAAATCCACGGAACCTGTTGGTATAAACAGTTTTAATACGAAGGATATAAGCAGAAGAATTCCAATGACTTTTATTCTTCGAGCTTGAATAAGCGTGAAGGGAGAACTGCCTTTGGCTATATCTTCAGCAACACTGATAAGCACAAACAGCGCAATAGCTCCAGTGATTATACTAAGAAAGAGAGCCAAAAAAGACAAATTGATTGGTAGTGTATTGAAAGGTAAGACGCCAGGTGCCAGATAGGTTATTGCTACTGCACCATAAAAAAGAAGTATACAAAAGCAGTATGCCACTAAGAGAGCCTTAAGCAGACGAGCAATAGAGCCACATACCTTACTCATATGAGCAAGTGAATCTGCAATGCGTAAAGAATCCTTGGATGCCATAGCACATATTCCTTTCAGGCGATTGCGTTTCCAAGGGGAGTTCGGCCACGATCATAACCTATTTTTCTGCAGCACATTCGCCAACTAGCCAGCGTAAAGAAAAACAACAGGCCTTTTGTATATTATGAGCAAAATGAATAGGGCTGTAACAAAGTTCCTTACCTGTCTCACCGTAGACAAAAGTGTGACGCGCTATTGCGCTAGCTATTATGCCACGGGTTTCTCACATCCCTTGCCTTACGACGCGGGTTGACTGGCTGGTGGGTGTTAGCCAGCGATTGGCATAACCCCCCGTAGGGGATTACCAAACAAGTACGTTAACCAGATGAGAGTATATCCTCGTCATTATGATAGGGAGCCGCATTGCATTTTGGCGTTATCGGTAGCGCGAAGCGCGTCACACTTTTGCGGCAGGTGAGTGCGGCTCCCTACGGACTACCTGCAAAGGGCTTTTTATTGCTGCCCCTTGTAAAAGCAATTATGCGAAAACAGGGTTCGAACACGCTGGCGAAGAATAGAAGTTCCTCATAGCGGTAAGTTCGATAGGTGAACGAGAGCGAGCCCCCTCAGGCAATCCATATCGTGCATCACGCCAGGGACTTTCGCTGTGAGTCAAGTCGCTCAACTGGGCTCCTGTCAAACATCCAAGAACCTCAATAACATGGTCAATGGTATGGGCTTCTTCACCCTGAATGTGATTGGCACGAGCATTCGGCAAGTCTTGCTGGTTGATGACGTAAATTCCTCGATGCTGCGCAAAAAGCTCGGGTACTACCGGGCCGTTTGCCCATGCTTCGACCGCTTCCGAAAAAAGAGGGCGTCCTGTTTTCACGAAATGATAGGCTTGGCTGTAGTAAACGAGTTTCTGAAGTTTCATGGTGGACACGTCTCCCGTTTTGCCAAGTACATACGCCGCTACGTCAAGCACGTTAGCCATGTCCACTCCTTTCGATATTCCTGCGTCTTCTTTTCAACAACGCAATCTTTCAGTTCTTTTAGCTATAGCATATCACGTTAAAACAAGTGCTCTATGAGAAAGGAATATAACTTAACGAGGGGGGTGAGTATCTGTGAGAATTGAACCAAAATATTCAAAGAATAGAGTGCGGTCGGCGGGCGAAAGGTTGTGCGAATCAGGCCAGGTCAATTCGGACGAATTGGACGTTGTTGACTATTGGCGAGCAGCTCATCAGCACCCTCTTGACCAAATGTCTGAAGTGCTAGAACGCTTTATCCGAAAGGGCGACGGATCCTTTTTAGCATGTCGTCTAAAGCGTATCGACTCTATTAAAGGGAAGCTTGCGCGCGAGAGTCATACCTATAAACTTAACAGCATGTATGACATAGCTGGTTGTCGTTTTGTGGCGAGTGACTTAGAACGCGTATATCAAGTGGTGAACGATCTTTCGCATCTCGATACCTACCGCTCGAGCAAAGATTATATCGCGCATCCGAAATTGTCTGGTTATCGCTGTGTTCACCTTATCCACTGTTTTGATTCGCCAGAATATGGATATCAAGGACTTCGGGTCGAAACGCAAATCAGGACGAATCTTCAGCATATGTGGGCAACGGCTGTTGAGGTTTATGACGTGGTAACACAAGCATCCCTAAAGTTCGGGGCTGGATCTCGAGATGAGGAATATTTCTTTGCGCTTGTTTCGCAATTGTTTGCTATCGAAGAGGGCACCTCTTGCGTACCAAATGTTCCTTGTAATTCGCGAGACGTACTGAAAGAGCTAGTTCGCCTCAATGAGCAGTTGCGGGTGACAAGCAAGTTAAGAGCGTATTCTGAGTCTGTCTCTGTGGTTAACGAAGTGGCGCAACAAGTTCATGCGGACTACGTTCTGCTCACGATTGATTTTGATGTTCAACAGATCAGGCTTGAAACTTTTTCTCCTGGAAAAGAGAAAGAAGCGATTGCTGCTTACGGTCGCTTTGAGCGGACAAAACGGGAGTCAGAAGATGCGGTGCTGATTAAAGCGTCTTCGATGGAAGATATTCAAAGAGCGTATCCTAATTACTACTCAGATATATCATCGTTTATTGATAAACTCCAAGAATGTTTACCTTAGATCTTATCGAAGAATCTTTTGACATTGTGGGTAGATATTCTTGGCTACTCTGCGTGCTACACTGTGCGGCATGAGAGTGTGGAAGGGTGACAAGGTTATGACGAGTGCCTCCGGGGGTCGGGGGCACTTTCGCGTGCGGGGTGTGCGGGCCTGGGTTGGGCGGTTTGTGCGGGGGCATGTGGTGCTGGTGGTGTCGGCGGTGGCGGCGCTGGTTACCATGGCAATGGTGCCGCCGGATGCAACGTATCTGGGGTATTTCGATCTGAAGACGCTCGCGTGTTTGTTTGGGATTTTGGCGCTGGTGGGGGCGCTGCGCGGGGTTGGGGTGTTTGAGCGGGCGGCGCAGGCGTTGGTGGCCCGGTTCTCTACGTGCCGCGCTGCGGTGGCGGCGCTGGTGGGGTCAACACTGGTGCTGTCGATGTTCGCCACCAACGACATGGCCCTGGTCATGATGTTGCCCCTAGCCGCAGCCACGCTGCTGAGGGCGGGATGGGAGCGTGTGCTGCCGTTCACCTTCATCATGCAGAATCTGGCGGCGAACCTCGGCGGTATGATTCTGCCGTTTGGCAACCCGCAAAACCTCTACCTGTCCGAGCGTTACGCCATCCCGCTGGGCGACTTCATGGCCACCATGGCGCTGCCTTTCGCGGTGTCGATGGCCCTCATTGCGCTTTGCTGTTTTGCGTTTACGAAGCCCGAGCCGCTACAGCCCGCGGTGGGGAAGGGGAAATCGAAAGGGGAAATGCAGGCTGAAGCGCCAGCTGAACAGGCGGCGGGTGCTAAGCACGCATCTCCAGATGTCTTCGGAATAACGGACAACTCGGTAACAGCTAGTCCCGAAGCTTCCGTTTCTGCCCCTGCCGCAACTCCCGCAACTCCAAAAGACTCTCAACTCTCACGTCGCGTGCGGGCGCTTGCGTATGGGGCGCTGTTGGTGCTGGTCATTGCTTCGGTGCTGCGCGCCGTTCCCTATCCAGTGGCGTTCGGCGTGGTTCTTGTCGCGCTGGCCGTGCTCGATCGCAGGGCGCTCAAGTCGGTTGACCTGGGGCTTTTGCTCACGTTCGTGTGCTTCTTCGTGTTCGCAGGCAACATGGCGCGCATTCCGGCGGTCGAGGCGTTCTTCTCGCAGGCCATGGAGCACAGCGCCCTTTTGGTCAGTGCCGGCGCCAGCCAAATCATCAGCAACGTGCCGGCTGCGGTGTTGCTCTCGCACTTCACGGACAGCTATCCCGCCCTGCTCATCGGCGTAAACGTGGGCGGCGCGGGCACGCTGGTGGCCTCACTCGCCAGCCTCATCGCCTTCAACGAGTACCGCGCCGTGCGCCGCGGCTTCCCGCGTCGCGAGGCCCTGGCACGCGTGACCCCCGGCCGCTATTTTGTGCAGTTCACCGTCTTCAATTTCACCCTCCTTATTGTGCTTTTGGCGGTGTGCCTACTAATTATATAGGGCCGTTCGATTCTGTCTCTTTCGTCAAAATTGCGCCCCTTCGCCGGAAACGTTTCCGCACTTTACTCGGTTAGAGTACAATGAGCGAGCACATTGGGAATGAACCCGCACGTCAGACCGCACGGGCTCGTTCGTCCGCATCGCCGCCCCGCGCGGCACCCTGCGAACGATCGCGTGCGGCGGCGTCCGAGACTGCGAGAAAGGACGCGTTCATGGCCGACATCACCGAAGTGGATTACATCTGGAAGAACGGGGAGGTCATCCCCTGGGCCGAGGCCACGACGCACATTTTGTCGCACTCGCTGCACTACGGCTCTGGCGTGTTCGAGGGCATCCGCTGCTACCAGAACCCCGACACCGGCAAAAGTTACGTCTTCCGCCTGCGCGACCACATGGAGCGCCTGCACCGCAGCTGCAAGATTGCGCTCATTGATCTGCCGTACACGGTGGACGAGTTGTGCGAGGCCACGGTGGAAATCATCCGCAAGAACAACCTGCCGTCGTGCTACATTCGCCCGCTGGTGTATCGCGGTTACGGCGTGATGGGCGTCGACCCCTCGGGCGCTCCCACCGACGTGGCCATCGCCGTGTGGCCGTGGGAATCGTACCTGGGCGCGGACGCGCTGGAGAACGGCGTGGCCGTGGGCGTGTCGTCGTGGCGCCAGCGCTCGAACAACTCCATCCCGCCGGCGGTGAAGGCCACCGCGTCCTACATGAATTCAATTTTGGCGAAGCTGGAGGCCAAGGAGCATGGCTACGCAGAAGCCATCATGCTGAACGAGGCGGGTCTTGTGTGCGAAGGCACGGGCGAGAACCTGTTCATCGTGCGAGATGGTGTGCTGTCCACGCCGCCGCTGTCCGACGGTCTGCTGGAAGGCATCACGCGCGACACGATTCTCTGCCTGGCCGATGACCTGGAGATTCCGGCTATTGAGGAAAGCCTCACGCGCAGCGACCTCTACATTGCCGACGAGGTGTTCATGACCGGCTCGGCTGCCGAACTTACGCCCATCGGCAGCGTTGACGGCCGCGTCATCGGCAAGCCGGGCGAAATCACCCGCGCGCTGCAGGATCGTTTCTTTGCTGTGGCGTATGGCCAGATTGAAGAATACGCTGATTGGCTCACCGAGATTTAGTAACCCTGTCATCCTGAGCGGAGGCCGAAGGCCGAAGTCGAAGGATCCCGCGCGGCGTTAGCTGAACGATTGTCGGTTGACACCGTACGGGATCCTTCGACTTCGCGCTGCGCGCTCCGCTCAGGATGACACGACGCAGGTGTCCTCTGGAAGTGGAAAGGTTGTTTATCTGTGAATCACATCCTCACCTACGATAGCACCTTGCGGGATGGGGAGCAGAGTGAGGGCGTCACGCTCTCGCTTGAGGACAAGCTGCGCATTGTGGAGCGCCTTGACGCGTTCGGTATTGACGCCATCGAGGGCGGGTTCCCCGCGTCGAACCCCAAAGACATCGCGTTTTTCGAGCGCGTCCGCACGATGCCGCTCAAGCATGCGCGCATCGCGGCGTTCGGCTCCACGTGCAAAAAGGGCGTTGCGGCGGCCGATGACCAGGGGCTCAAAGACCTCGTCGCCAGTGGCGCACCCATCGTTACCATCGTGGGGAAGACATGGGATGCCCAGGTCACGCGCGCATTGCAAACCACGCTCGACGAAAACGTGCGCATGATTGCCCACTCCGTGGCCTTCCTGAAAGCGCAGGGTCGCGAGGTGGTGTTCGATGCCGAACACTTCTTCGATGGCTACAAGGCCAACCCCAGCTACGCGCTTGCCTGCGTGCGCGCGGCTAGCGAAGCGGGCGCGGATTCCATCGACCTGTGCGAAACGAACGGCGGCGCGCTGCCCCACGAAGTGGAAGACATCGTGGCGGCCGTCGCGCGCGAACTGCCTGGTCAGCAGCTGGGTATTCACTGCCATAACGACTCGGGCTGCGCCGTGGCGAACACGCTGGCCGCCGTGCGCGCCGGCGCAACTCAGGTGCAGGGCACGGTGAACGGCATCGGCGAGCGCGTGGGCAACACCGATTTGCTCACGGTTATTGCGAACCTCGAACTAAAAATGGGCTGCAGCACGGTGGGCCCCGACAACCTGCGCGACCTCACCAGTGTTTCCCAGTTCGTGGCCGAGGCGTGCAACATGTCGGTGCCGGTGCACCACCCCTACACGGGCGCGTCGGCGTTCGCGCACAAGGGCGGCCTGCACGCCAGCGCCATCGCGCGCTTCCCGGAGGCCTACGAGCACGCGCGCCCCGAAAGCGTAGGCAACACCCAGCGCATGCTGGTGAGCGAGCTGGCCGGCAAGGCGTCGCTCGTGGCGAAGGCGAAGGGCCTCGGCATTGACCTGGCCGAACATCCCGACAAAACGCAGGCCATCCTTGACGACATCAAGGCGCGCGAGGCGCTTGGCTACTCCTACGAGACTGCCGACGGTTCGCTCGCGCTCCTGCTGCAACGCCATCTGGGCGCGTACCGCCCGCACTTCACGCTGGAAAGCTTCCGCGTTATTGTGGACGACCACGAGGACACGGGCGCGCTCGCGAAGGACGCCATGTCGGAAGCCACCATCAAAATCCATGTGGGCGACCAGCGCTTCGTGGCTACCGGCGAGGGTGCGGGCCCGGTCGGCGCGCTCGACAACGCGCTGCGCATGGCCATCGTGGCGTTTTATCCCCAGGTGGCGGACATGGAACTGGTGGACTACAAGGTGCGCATCCTCGACGAAAACGTGGGCACCGACGCCATCACCCGCGTCATCATCACCACGCACGACAAGCACGGCAGCTGGGGCACCGTAGGCGTATCGGAAAACATCATCGAGGCCTCATGGAACGCGCTCGTCGATTCCATCGAGTACGGCCTGATGCGGATAGGGGACTAACATGAGCGATATTCGGACGCCGGAAGTGGAGAACCTCTTGCGCGTGCTTGCGGCGCTCGACGACGAGGACACCGTCTTCGCTCTGCTCGAGGACCTGTTCACCATTCGCGAAATCAAGGAAACGTCGCAGCGCTTGGCCGTGGCGCGCCTGCTTGACGCCGGGAAATCCTACGCCGCCATCGAGGAGGCCACCGGCGCGTCGGCCACCACTATCGCGCGCGTGTCGAAGTGCCTCTCCTACGGCAGTGGCGGCTACACGGCCGCGCTCAATGTGTTGGACGACACCCGCAATTGATGCCACACGCCGATTTTTCGTGCCAAAAAGCGGCTTGCAAGCGCAAAACAACTTCGCTACACCCTTCGCCACCAGCGAGTACGTGCAGCCCGTGAAGATGCTTGGGTGTGAAGCCAGATCGTGCTATAGTCGTCACCGACGCGGGAAGCACCAAAAACAGCCTTAAAACAACAACGATGACCTGGGGTTTATACCCTACGGGAAGGCTTTCCGCTTCGAGGGAGGTTTTCGCACATGGACGAATATTCGCGCGGCTTAGATCGCCGCACGTTTCTGACGGGCGCCGTGGCCCTTGGCGCTGCTGTGCTCTTGAACCCGTCGCGCGCCTTCGCCGAGCCTACGGCTGCCGATAAACTTGCCGAAGCCGAGGCCGTGCGCGCCCGCATTGTGGGCATGCAATCCCAGTTGGACGTGGTGACGGAGGAATACTACAAGGCGCTCGACGAGCATGCGGCCGCTCAACAGGCCGTTTCCGATGCTCAGGCGCGCATCGATGACGCGAACGAAAAGATTACCGCGCTGCAAGACCGGCTGGGTGCCCGCGCACGCAGCATGTATCGTTCGGGGCAGTCCTCGGTGCTTGATTTCGTGATGGGTGCCGCCACCTTTGAGGAATTTGCCAAGAACTGGGACCTCTTGGAGCAGATCAACGACAACGACGCCGACCTCGTGCAACAGACGAAAGACCTGCGCGCCGAAGTGGAAGCTGCCAAGGTGGAACTCGAAGCGCAGGAAAAGCTTGCTGCCGAAAAGGCCGCCGAGGCCCAGCGTATCAAGGAAGAGGCCGAGCGCACGGTGAAGGAGCTGGAAGAACTCCTGTTGAAACTGGACGCCGAGGCCCAGGCGCTGCTCGAAAAGGAACAGGACGAAGCGCGCGCCGCCGCCATTGCCGCTGCGCGTTCGCGTTCGTATAGCTACACCGGTACGAGTTCGCCCATTCCCTCGCAGGGATCGGTGGTGGATTACGCGCTCTCGCGCATTGGGTGTCCGTACGTGTGGGCGGCCGAGGGGCCGGACGCGTTCGACTGCTCAGGCTTGGTTCGCTGGGCGTATCTGCGTGTGGGCATGTCGCTGCCGCACCAGACCGAGGCGCTGTACCACGCCGCGAAGGCGCGTTTGCCCGTGTCACAGGCTCGTCCCGGCGACGTGCTGTGGGTGGGTTACGGCGATGGCTTCAACGGCCACGTGGGCATTGCCTGCAATGATGGCGGCACGCACTACGTGCACGCGCCCACCTTCGGCGCTTACGTGCGCGACACCGACGACCTCAGCTGGGCCGGCTTCACGCACGCCCTGCGCTTCTAACCAACCCGCGCCCCCGGCGCCCGCATCAGTATAAGGAGAAACCGATGACCACCCTGTTCGTGAACGCCTGCATGCGCGGCGAAGAGTCTCGCACCCTCACCCTTTGCCGCGAGTATCTGGCTGGCATTACCGATGATGTTGTAGAAGTGGATCTGGCCGCGCTTGACCTCAAGCCCTTCGACGCTTCGAAGGTGGCGTATCGCACCGAGAAGCAGAAGACCCAGGCCTGGGACGACCCCATCTTCGACCTGTCGCATCAGTTCGCCGAGGCCGACCACATTGTGGTGGGCGCGCCGTACTGGGACTTGTCGTTCCCGTCGGCGTTGAAGGTGTATCTCGAATACGTAAGCGTGTGCGACATCGCGTTCCACTATACGGAAGACGCGCGCTGCGAGGGCATCTGTAAGGCGAAAACGCTCACGTATATTGCCTCGTGCGGTGGCTTCGTGGAGGGCGCGAACTTCGGCTACGAGTATCTGTGCGGCATCGCGAAGATGTTCGGCATCCCCGAGACGCGGTTTGTGGCCGCCGAGGGCCTGGACATTGTGGGCATTGACGTGGACGAACAGATGAACAAGGCGCGCGAGCAGATAGCCGCGCTGCGCTAATTATTCTTGGAACTTCGCCTGCCGCGCCGCTCGCCCCGTCTGCGCGGCCGCCCGGCTAGTCTTCTGGCGCGCGGTGTCGCCGGGGACGATAATGGCGGTTCCGAGATGAGGAGGATAACATGAAACGGCTGCTGCTGGTGGTCGACTTCCAGAACGATTTCGTGGATGGTGCGCTGGGGTTTCCCGGTGCTGAGAAGCTGGAAAAGCCCATTGCCGATAAGATTGCCGCTTACCGCGAGGCGGGGGATGACGTGGCGTTCACGTTCGACACGCATCATCGCGATTACCTGCACACGCAGGAGGGGAAGAACCTACCCATAGAGCATTGCGTGGAAGGGACGCCCGGCCACGAGTTGTATGGCCAGGTGGCGGAGTTGATGCGGCCTTCCGATACCATGTTCTGCAAGCCGGCGTTTGGCTCGGCCGCGTTTTTTGAGCGCTGCCGCCAGTCGCAGCGCGCGGCCGACGAGGTAGGCAAGCTGCCCTTCGAGAGCATTGAGATTGTGGGTCTGGTGTCCAACATCTGCATCATCTCGAACGCCATCCTGGCGAAGACCGCCTGCCCCGAGGTCCCCGTCATCGTAGACGCCGCCTGCACCGCATCATTCGACCCCGACCTGCACGAAAAGGCCCTCGACGTCATGGAAGGCCTCCAGATCCAAGTGATCAACCGCCCAGAAAAAGCGTAATCGCAACCAAAAAGGGCCGCGCATGTGCGGCCCTTTTTGCATTACTGCGGAATGTCCGCGCAAGCTCCTACTTCGCGAGCGCTTCCACGTCGGCTTCTGTCACAGGTTTGGCCGACTCAAGCTTGCCGCCGGTGGCTGCTTGGATGCCGCAGATGCGACCCGTCATGATGCAGTGGCCGGCCGACATGCCGCCCTGGTACATCGACCAGTCGGGGCTGCCGCACAGCTGACCTGCGCTAAAGCCGGTCACCCACAGGCCTTCGATAACCTCGCCGTCGGTGCTGAGCGCCTGGTAGTTCTCGTTCACGGTCACGCCGGCGCACAGGGCAGACACGCGCACGTGCTTGTGGATGCCCCAGAACGGTGCCTTCTCGATCTTCTTCAGGTACTTCTTCTGCTTGCCGAAGTCCTCGTCGAAGCCCGCATCCACCATTTCGTTGTAGCGTGCGACGGACTTCTTCAGCGCGTCGGCGGGGATGCCCAGCTTTTCGGCCAGCTCATCCAGCGTATCGCAGCAGTGCGTGTCAATGAGGCTTTCGATGACGTTCGCGCCGCTCTCGGCCGAGCGATCCATCTCCACCGCAGGCATGTAGACCTTGATCTTCTCCTTGTCGGTGGGCTTGCCGCCCCAATCCGTGACCTGCTCAATGTAGTTGTCGTCGAAAATCTGCGAGTACCAACCGGGTTTCGGCTGGTTGCGCAGCACACAGTTCACTTCCTCGAACACGCAGTCCTCGTTCATGAAGCGCTCGCCGTTCTCGTTCACCATGAGGAACGGCTCGTTGAACATGGGGCCCGAGTCGAAGTCGTGCATCATGTGCGCGTGACCGACGGGCACCAGGCCTGCGCCGGCGGCCATGGACATGAGGATGCCATCGCCGGTTTTGTTGTTCTGCTTGCGGTCGAATTCCTTCACGTCGGGGCAGTAGCGCTCCACGAGGCTTTGGTTGTTCTGGTAGTCGCCCGTGGACAGGATGACGCCCTTGGTAGCGTTGAACTTAATGAACTTGTTGCCGTCCTTGCCAACGACGCCGGTCACGCGGCCGCTGTCGTCCTTGATGAGCTGCACGCCCGGCGTGGAGTAGAAGAATTCGACGCCCTTACTTGCGGCGAATTCGGCCAGGTGCTCAATCATGGTGCCGTTGTTGTAGGGCTTGGGGCCGAACACGATGCTGCGGCGCGCGCACTTGCTGCCGTCGTCGTACTCGGCTACGGCCGTGGGGCGCACCTGATAGGGCGGGAAGCCCGCTTCGGCCGTGCGCACCTGCGTCCAGCGGATGGCCTCGCCGGAGTACTTGCAGTACGTTTCGGCCAGTTTGCGGTCGGCGCGCCAGCGGCAATCTTCCAAGAAGCCTTGCAGGTAGTTCATTACGCCCTGCTCATCGCTTTGATCCAGCAGCACGCCGGAGCAGGTGCCGCCCTGAGCGACGGGCTTGGATTCCTTCTGCAGCACGGCCACGGTGGCGCCTTCTTCCAGCGCCGAGAGCGCGGCGGGCACGCCGCCCGTTCCGGCACCAACCACCACGACGTCGTAGGTTTTTTCTTCGGCGAAGTCTTTGATGGGCTCCAAGATGGCGGCCGAGGCGTCGAAGTCGCTGGCCTGCAGACCCTCGGGGTACGCCACGCCGTTCTCGGATTTCGCGGTGCCGTCCTTGGCGGCTGGCGCGCAGCCGGTCAGGCCCACGCCCGCGCCCGCAGCTACGATGCCGGTGGTGAGCGCCCCCTTCAGGAAATCACGTCGATTCAGTTCCATATCCCTCTCCTTCCCTCTGTTTTTGTGCGGTCGAACCGCGCTCGCGTTCCCGCGTGGGAGGGGTTGCGGTGTGGCGAGCGGGGTTCGATGTGTCTCTTACCCTACCGACGTCGCGGCTTTTTTTCCTACCACAAACGGTATGAAGTTGCCGCGTTGGGCCTCACCCGCATGCGATTTCTGCTATAAAGGCGAGGTGGGGAGGGGGTTGTTATGCGATCGTTTCTGAAATACACGCCGGGTGTGTGGCAGGCCGTTGTGGGGCTTGCGTGCGCGCTCATGGTGCTGGAGATTCAGCGTATGCCGGCGGCGCGGTTCGTGAGTTTTTCGATGTTTGCGCCGGTTCCGTATGTGGTGGAAGTGGTAGTGCTGGTGGCGGTGGCCGCGTGGTATATGCTGCGGCCCGCAGCGCGCACGAGCGGGTGTGCGGCGCTGCGCGTAAGCGTGGCGGTGGTAGCGATGGCGTCGGCGTGGGGCGTGCTGTACGGGCCGGGCGTTGGTTTCGGCAACGAAGTGTTGCTGGTGGTGCAGATGGCGTACCGCGTGAGCAGCGGGCTGTTGTTTGTGCTGTGGGGCGAGCGGCTGATGGCACTGGGCGCGCGCCGTGCCGCGCTTGCGTTCGCCACAGCGTGTTTGCTGTCGGGTGTGGTGACATTGGTGTTCGCGCTGCTGGGAAGTGGGGCGGTGCGCGTGGCGCTGGGGCTCTTGCCGGTGGTTGCGGGTGCGCTGTTTGTGGGATATCGGCCGGTGGTGTGCGCGGTGCCGGCGGAAGCGGGGACGCGGGATGTGCGGGAGGCGGGCGATGCGCAGGGCGCGGGTGCGCAGGCGCGGGCGCGGGCTCCGTTTGAGTTCGACAAGCCGCTGACGCGATTCGCGTGCGCGAGCAAGCGCGATCTTCTGCTGGCTGTGGGGCTGGTGGTGTTGCCGCTTATATGCCGGGGGCCGGTTATATCGCTGCAATCATCGTGGATGAATGTGCAGGAAAACCCGGCCATGGCGGCGTTCATTCAAGCGGGCATCGGTTGCGGCATTGTGCTGGCGGGGTTCGTGGCGCTGTTCGTGGTTGTGTATGCGTGGAACCGCAGCTTCGTGCTGGTGTACGAACTATTTGTGCTGCCGGTGACGTTCATTGCGTTCTATACGGCACAAGCGTCGGTTGACCTGTGGTTTCTGCACGTTCTCATACTTGATGCCACGTATAAGGTCACGCTGTTTTTCATTCTGATGACGCCTTTTCTGTTTCCCGAGCGCTCGCGGCGCAACCCCGTGGTGCCGCTGTTTGCGTCGTTTGCGGTGACGATAGGGGTGCGTGCGCTGTTTGTGGGGCTGTATTCCGTCATGACGCCTTCGGCATTTATTGGGCTGGCTACCGTGGTGGTGCTGGCCACGTTCATCGGTGGCGGGGCGCTGGCCTTCCTTGTTATTCAGCAGCAGGCGAACGAGCGCGAAGCCATGGAGCGCGCCGCCGCCGCTGCGGCGCAGGCAAGCCTTGAGGAACGCTGCGCCATCCTGGCCCGCCGCTGCGACCTCACGCCACGCGAACGTGAGATTCTCATTCTGCTCGCGCAAAACTACCGTGCCCCCTACATAGCCGAGCACCTGGTTGTAAGCCCGTCCACGGTAAAAACTCACATGCGCAACCTCTACAGCAAACTAAACGTCCACTCTCAAGCCGAACTTCTTCTGTTGCTAGACCAAGAATCCAACAGCATCTCCACCGAAGACCCACTGAACTAGAGAGGGTTGCAAGTTTGGTGGCGGCGGGTGAAGGCTTCGAGGATTAGTTGGGCTCGGGTGCCGATGGGGGTTTTGTTTTCGGCGAGGAATTGTGGGATGTCGGCGATGTCCAGCAGGAAGGGTTCGATGAGTTCCGACGGCTCTGGTTGCGCGTCTCCTGCGCGTTCTACCTGCGCAAATACAATGTGGACGGTCTCGTCGGTGAGGCCGGTGGACGAGAAGCCCGCTTGCGGCAGCGGGTCAAGCGCCGCGTCGCCCAGGTCGGCGCGCAAGGCGTAGCCCGTTTCCTCGCGCAGTTCGCGGTCAACGCAGGAGGCAAGGCTTTCGCCCGGTTCGGTAAGTCCGGCTGGGAATGCAATACACCAGCTATTTAACGGATAGCGAAATTCGCGAATAAGCAGCAGCTTTCCGTCCGCCGTTTGCGGCACGATGCACACGGCATCTGCGGCAGGCTGCTCTCCGCGCGCGTTGGCTTCCAGTTCGGCACGATAGGCGTCGATGTTTTTTCGTGAGGCGCTTTCGTACTC
Source organism: Gordonibacter faecis (assembly GCF_030077735.1). Classification (NCBI taxonomy): domain Bacteria; kingdom Bacillati; phylum Actinomycetota; class Coriobacteriia; order Eggerthellales; family Eggerthellaceae; genus Gordonibacter; species Gordonibacter faecis. The sequence goes on from NZ_JASJEU010000012.1 coordinate 37,744, forward strand.
ATACGACGACCCATCGGGCATGGTATACACCAGCACGTATTTTTTAATCCACCCGTCCGACACCTGGCGAATATCGGCCAAAACCGGTACGCTTTTGGTTGCGTTGCTATCCATGGAATTCCCTCGCTTCGTTTTTTAATTTTTGATTTTTTAATTATTCGATCTTCAATTTCCCCGATTACTCTTTTTCGCTCACTCATTTTTTCATTAACCTGAAGCGACTTTCGCGCTTTCCGCACCGGGCCCACATGTTTCACGTGAAACATGTGTTCCATCGTGCGTTCAACGTGCGGTTATTCGAAGTTTCGCATTCAGAAGTCGAATACATCGCCTACGTTAGTGGCGAGGCAGAGGTTGGCTTGCCGGTCGCGCGGAGTGGGGGTGCGGTTGACGATGACCAGGTGGTCGCCCTGGAAGTAGTCCAGCAGACCCGCTGCCGGATAGACGGAAAGCGAGGTGCCCGCCACCACCATGAGGTCGGCACGCGCGATGGCCTCCACGGACGCGCGAAGTGTGCGCTCGTCGAGCGGTTCCTCATACAGCACCACGTCCGGCTTCACAATGCCGCCGCACGTGGGGCAACGCGGCACGCCGTCGGCCGCTTGCGCGCGCAGCGCCAGCAGGTCTTCCACTGAATGCGTCGCCCCACACTCCTGGCAAAAGTTGCGCAGTACGCTTCCGTGCAGCTCAAGCACACGTTGGCTGCCCGCCTTCTGGTGCAAGCCATCAATATTCTGCGTGATGACAGTCGACAAAGTGCCGGTGCTTTCCAGCTCGGCAAGTTTTCGGTGCGCCCGGTTCGGCTCGGCGTCCAGCGCAAGCATATGGTCACAGTAGAAGTCGAAGAACTCGCTTGGGTGTGCGTCGAAGAAGCTGCGCGAGATCATCTGCTCGGGAGGGTGAGGGTACTTCTGCGCGTACAGTCCGTCCGGGCTGCGGAAATCAGGGATACCGCTCTCGGTAGACACGCCCGCACCGCCGAAAAACACCATGCCGCCAGGGCGCGTCTCGTTCACCCATTCCCGAAACGTCTCGACGTCGCGCCTCGTTCGCTCATCCATGACCAGCCCTTTCGTCGCGATTGCGACCCTATCATAGCACGGCTGTCACGCGTATGTTTCACGTGAAACATCTGTGCTAAAACACCCAGTGTTTCACGTGAAACATTCTCGCTCATGAAAAGAATGCCCCCGCTGAATCACCTGCGAATACGTGCAATAACCGTCAAAAAATGACGATCAAGAAAAAAAGTATGAACAAGGTGAGAACGAAAAAAATGAGAAACGAGAAAATGAAGAACGAAAAAATGAGTGACAGAAAGAGGGGGGAAGAGGTGGAAGAGTGAAGAGAAGTGAAGAGTGAAAACCGAATAATGAAAAGCGAAAACGAATGGGAATTATTGATAATCGCTTAGTTCGTTTTTTGAATAACGAAAAAATGAATGAAAGGAGGGCGACCGAGTGGCCGCCCTCCAATGCTGCTAATTGCCTCGCCTCGATTAGCCTTCGATGGCGATGGTCTTTTTCTCTTCGAGCTTGGGCTGCTCCTGCTTCTTCGGCACGTCGATCTTCAGCACGCCGTCTTCGAACTTCGCGTGGATATCGTTTTCCTCAATGTCCTCGCCCACGTAGAACGTGCGGCTGCACTTCCCGCTGAAACGCTCCTTGCGCACGTACGTGCCCTTCTCGTCCTTGTCCTCGGACTCGGACTGCGTCTGCGCGGTAATGGTGAGTTGCCCGTCCTTGAGTTCGGCCTGCACGTCTTCTTTCTTGAAGCCGGGCAGGTCAATGGTGAGCTCGAACCCACCGTCCGTCTCCTTGATGTCGGTGCGCATCAGCGTAGGCGACATCTTCTGCATCGCCTGCATGGGCGCGGCGGCCGCGTCGAAGAACGCGTCGAACGGATCGGACATCAGCTCGCTCAGCAGGTTGCGATTCCTCCGCATGGGTACCATCATGGCCATACTAATCATCTCCTCAACGTGTTGGCTAGATTTTCTTAAAGTACGCAAGGGGAACCTTAAGAAAATCTAAGCGCCTTTCTGTGCGGTTTTCTCTGTACACGGCTGTTATAAATCGTTCCATTAGCACTGTCAAGCCGAGAGTGCTAAAAGTTACGATTTCGTCAATTTCGAATGGTAGCCCCGCTTTCGCGCCGCCATGCCCGCCATCCACAAACAGCCGCAAAAACGAAACACGCCGGCTGCCGACACGTCACTCTTCACTGTTGGCAAAAGTGTGACGCGCTATCGCGCTAGCTAGTACGTCACGAGTTTTCCAACGCCCTTTGTCTCATGACTCGGGCTGACTGACTTGAAGACATTGACACGTTATGCAACAAAAGCCCTCGTCATAGTTGTTGGGAGGGTGGCCACCTCGTGGCGTAATTAGTAGCGCGCAGCGCGTCACATTTTTATGCGACAGCGCGGGCGAGTCGCACCTGTGGAAGCGCAGCCTACAAGCCCTTGAACAACTCTTCCAACGTAACGCCGAAACCAGCTGCAATCTTTTCAATATTTGCGAGCGTGAGGTTTCTCTTACCCAGCTCGACATCAGCCAGGTACACATGATGCACGCCTAGGAAATCCGCACACTCGCGCTGCGACCAGTCCCTGGCCTCCCGCAGGTCCTTGATGCGCATGCCGAGTTGTTGGTTAGCGGCCATAAATGGACGGCCTGCCTACAAACCCTTAAACAACTCTTCGAGCGAGATGCCGAAACCGGCGGCTATTTTGTCGATGGTGGCAAGCGTGACGTTCTTTCCGCCAAGTTCTACACGCGCGATATAAGAGGGATGAAACCCCAGATACTCCGCGCACTCAACCTGCGTCCAGCCCTTGCTGTCACGCAGCTCCTTTATTCGCAAGCCAAGATTTTTCGCGGAATTCGTCATAGAACTGGGATTATAACTTACTATGCGGCGCTTTAAGACAAACTGGCAAACAAAGCGGTTTGGGTGGGGGTGGTGACGTATACTGGTGCTCGTAAATGCGGCGGGTGGTTGGCGTAAGTGCTGGGCGCGAAGGGAGCGAATATGACGCTGGTGGGGGTTATTTCGGATACGCATGGGCGGTTGTCGGATGAGGCGTATGCGGCGCTCGTGGGTAGCGACCATATCATCCATGCGGGCGACATTGGCGACCCGGCCATTCTGCGCGAGTTGGAAACCATCGCGCCGGTCACGGCTGTGCTGGGCAACAACGACTTCGACGAATACGGCGCGTCGGTCGGCCGTTTCGCGCATCCGGTCATCGACGGTGTGCGTTTCCTCGTGGCGCACTACCCGCGCGACGTGAAAATCACCTTTGCCGGCTCGGCCGCCCTCGCGCCGGGCGACCCTATCCCGCAGGTGTGCATCCATGGCCACACCCATGTGCCAGAACTCATCACCGGCCCCGAGGCGCGCCCCGCCACCTACATCCTGTGCCCCGGCGCGGTGTTCCGCCCTCGCGGCAACTTCCCCCGCTGCATCGCCAAACTGCAACTCTCCAACGGCCGCGTAGAAAGCGCCCGCATAGAATCCCTCGACGGCACCATCGTACTGGAAGCGGGGGAGTAGCCATGGCGGAACAGAATGAACAGTATGAGCAGGTTATTGCCGCAGTGCTGCATGTTATGCAGAACGATTACGCCGGCCAGCCCGAGTGTGAGACGCGAAGTAACCCGCTGTCGCTGCTTGAGGCGCTGGGTGCGGCTGCGGGCGCGGGAACGCTTGATGACGCCTTGTTCGTGCGTTACGTGCGTCAGTACTTGTCGGGCTTTCAGGATCCAACGCTTTCGTTTGAGGTGTCGTCGAAGGCTGATTTCACGTCTGTGACGTGTGGTTTCTCTGTGCGCCGCTTCGGAGATGAGTTGTATGTGACCGCAGCGCGCGACGACAAGCGCTTGGTGCCGGGTGATGCTCTGGTGCGCTTGGATGGACATACGCTTGACGAGTATCTTACGCGTCTGATAAACAACCCTGTCAACGGCGACGATTCTGAGCGACAGCTGTGGAATGACGTCCTGCCGTACTGCGCGCATATGCAGGTACGCCACGCCGACGGCGCAGAAGAAGACCTGCCTGTCCGCACGTTCCCTGCGCGGGGATTTCGGGAAAGCCTGCGCGCGCCGACGGTTGAGGTAGTGGAAAACGTGGGCCCACGCGGAAACGAGTTGGCTGCCGTCATCACGGCGCACCACTTCGTGGATGATTCGCTGCTTGCCCTTCTACAGGAACGCTTCGCCGACATTCAGCGCGCCGACCGCGTGATCATAGATGTGCGCGACGTAACCGAGGGCATGATTGGGAACGCCTACGGCTTGCTCGCGCTCTTTTTCGACCGCGAAGCCAACCTGAAGGATCTCATGGGCGAGCAGTTCATCTACACGCGCTACACACAGCTGAACGCTCACCTGCGGCAACGGCAACTCAAACGCTTGCTTGACTTGAGCGATGCGGAGGGTCGTGCCTGGGTGCAGGCCGAGATCGACCATGTGGCAGAATGTGCTGGTGCGGGATTCGTGAAGGAGGCCGAGTTCGAAGAGGACATGCTGTTCCCGCCGGCACCCGAGCATCAGCGGACATTCCTGCTCACCGACGTGAGCACATCCGGCGTGGGCGAGCGGTTGGCCGCTATTGCTGCGCGCGCTGCTGAAGCGGGCTGCGGCAACGTACAGCGCGTGGGTCGCGCAACCCGAGGCAGCCTGGATTATTCAAACCTGGTATCCGCGGTGCTTACTGAGAAGTTCTCACTCGTGTTCCCCATTAGCAAAACGGAAGCCGCCCACGAAGGCAACGGAACGCTGGGCCGCGGCATCGCCCCGGACGTATACATCCCTTTCACTCCTGCTGAATGTGCGCAGGATGTGGTGCAACAACAAGCCTTGGAACTTCCCTAGCATCCCACCGGCATTAACTCGCCGGTGTGGGAGTCCATTATGTAGCCGGATACGCGCACGTGAGGGGGCATGACGGGGTGGTTGCGGACCATGTCGACGCTGCGCCGGACGGCTTCTTCGGTATCGCCGAAGCCAGCGAGCCAGCGGTCGAAGTCAATGCCACAGTGGCGGACGAACCCGATACGCTCGTCGGTCACGCCGAGGCGCTGCATGTTCGCCACCATTTCCGTGCCGCTCATGTGCTGGGCGCCGCAATTCGTGTGCGCCACCACCATGATGTCCTCTACGCCCAGCTCACACACCGCAATCAGCAGCGAGCGCATCACGCTGCCGAAGGGATGCGCCACCTCGGCACCCGCCACCTTGATGATTTTTGCGTCGCCATTCTTGAGCCCCAGCGCCGCCGCCAAAAGCTCCGTCAGCCGCGTATCCATGCACGACACAATGGCCAACTTTTTGTCCGGGTACTTGTCCGTGACGTAGCGCTCATATTCGCCACGCTCAACAAATGCCTGATTATGCGCCAAAATACCCTCAACAACAGCGGAATTCTCCATGAGCCCCTTCTTTCATCCAAGCCCTCATGATAACGCAAAAAACGACCGCCGGTGGGGCGGTCGTTTTTGGGAAAGGTGCGTTCGGTGGGAAGTGAACGCAGGGTTAAGCCCCAAAAAGCAAGTTACCGTCAAGTTAGAATCAAGTTAAAAATACCTAAAGCGCCAGAGCATTTCCCCTGATCAGATGAGCGGTCTCTTTTCGAGAGCCCATTTTAATTCCAAAAAGGGCCCTATGGGACCCAGAAAAGCAAGTTAAAAGCAAGTTAAAAGCAAGTTAGATTTATACCCAATACGGTATGTATTTCATATAGCGCGGTGTGGTATCGCGATGGCTTTGGTTTGTGTCGCTTCGGATATGCAATAACGCAAATGCGGGTACGTACGCTTTTAGGAAGAGGTTTGGCGAGTTGCAACTTCATCTAAAACTTCCAGTGCTTCATCAATTTCTTCCATAACTTCATGAAGAATCGATATAGCACCGAGGAGAGCTTTGGATTCGCAATGGCTGTCTTCAACAGTTGCCAATCCTTGACAGCACATCGTAACAGACGCCAGCTTATTTATCGTGGCATTAAGGCAGGGTGCCACGCGATATATTGGATCAGCGGTTGGCCCTCCACCCTGCATTACATAGCTAATGAGTGGTATATCTTCCATTTGAGCACCCTTTTCGAATCGTAAACTTATATGCGGTGATACAGTGCACACGCTCGCATAGCTTTGTGGGTATGAATACGAATGCACAAATCGGGCAGGTGTTGAAAGACCTTCGTGATGAGCGTGGGTGGTCTTTGCGTGAGCTTGGTTTGGTGGTGGGAATGAATAAGACGTATCTGGGTGACGTTGAGTTAGGGAAAAGAAATCCCACTATTAACAGTCTTGAGAAAATCGTCGCAGGGTATGGGTTAACGCTTAAGGAATTCTTCGCTAGGATGCCGGACTAAGTGTTCACTGGCTGTACCTCCACAAACGAAAATCGACCGCCAATGGGACGGTCGATTTGGAGAAAGGTGCGTTTTGTGGAAAGCTAACGCGGGTTCTGCTTAAAGGGAGCCCCAAAAAGCAAGTTACAGTCAAGTTAGAATCAAGTTAAAAATACCTGAGGCGCCAGAGTATTTCCCCTGATCAGATGGACACGCTTCTTCTGAACCCCCACTTTAACTCCAAAAAAGGGCCCCGCGGGGCCCAGAAAAGCAAGTTAGCGTCAAGTTAGATTGATGGTGTACGGATGCCCTTGGAGTCTCAAGCATCCAGAGATATCCAAGCCCTCATGATAACGCAAAAAACGACCGCCGGGTGGGCGGTCGTTTTTTGGGAAAGGTGCGTTCGGTGGGAAGTGAACGCGGGGTTTCGCTTGGGGTTGTGGCTTAGAAGGCGCGGAACGTGCTCTTCGGGCAGAAGCAGATGGGGCACTTCTCGAAGTCTTCGCCCTTGTGGATGTAACCGCAGATGGGGCACAGGTAGAACGTGTCGTCGTCGGGGACGTCGATGTCGTTGTACGCGGCCAGGTAGCGCTCGGCGTGCACGGACTCGGCCAGCTTGGCGCGGGTGAACACCTGCACAGCCTTGGCGTTGCCCTCTTCCTGAGCCTTCTTGATGAACGCCGGGTACATGTCGGACGTCTCGAAAATCTCGCCCTGGGCACCCATGATCAGGTTCAGGTCGGTCTGCACGCCCTCGGCCTCAGGGGCGGCCGGCTTCTCGAAGTCCGGCTCAACCTCGGCAACAAGCGCGTACTCAAGGCCGATGTGAATCTGCTCAGCGGCGGAAGTGGCCTCGAACAGGCGGGCGATCTGGTCGTAGCCCTGCTCCTTGGCGGCCTTGGCGAAGGCGGCGTACTTGGCTGACGCGCCCGTCTCGCCACTGATGGCGGCCTTCAAGTTCTCAAGCGTGGTGCCAACTTCGCAGGTGCCGAAGCCGTCCATGTTCGTGGTGTTTTCAGCGGTGGGGATCTCGGAACGTACCTTCATGGAGCATTCTCCTTCTCGTCTGACGTTTCCCTGGTTCTCTTATTGAGAATCAATCTCAATAAGCATCATACGCCGTTTCGCGAACCGACGCAAGAGGGTAATCGAAGGGAATTCGCATTGCTCCGCACAACGTCCACAACCGCAATGGGTTGCAGCGGGCTGCCCTTCTGGGGGCGCTCGCGCTACGCCTTATCCACCAGGTCAATCAATTCCTGCTGTGAGTTCACTGATAGTTTACGGTAAATGCGGTAGATGTGCGTGCGTTGTGTGGGGATGTGCCGGGAATCTTTGGCTGATTGAGGCGCCGAGGTTCGTCTTATGTGCTGAGTCCACCGGCTGTTGACTGCGCTTCTGCTTGCGCGTATTCTAAGGTACCATAATTATGGCCCCTTTGGAGGTGTGTGATGACGGTTTGCATTCCCATTAAGGAATTGAAGAATACGGCCGCGTTTGCCAGGACGGTGGAAGAGGCGTCCGAGCCCGTTATTGTGACGCGGAATGGCTACGAGACGTTTGCGGTTATGACCGTTGAGAAGCTTGATGCGCTGAAGCAGGAAGCGGCTCGGGTAAGGCTGTATCGCGATATCGACGAGGCTGAAGACGACTTCGCGTCTGGCCGCGTGGTAGATGGCCATGAGTCTCAGCGTGCGGCGCGCGAGCGTTATGGCCTGTGAGCTGGTATTTTCGCGTTCGGCAGAGCGCGACCGCGACCGCATAGTAGAGTATCTGCTGTACGATGTGAAGAGCCCCCAGGCGGCTGGGCATTTTCTCGATGAGCTGGATGAGGCACTTGATCTGGTGTGTTCTAATCCTGCCTTGTTTGCGGTATCGCGCGAGCCGCGGCTTGCGCGCTTGGGGTACCGGCCGTGCCTGTTCATGAAGCACATCGCGCTCTATAAGCACGAGGACGGGGTGGTGAAGGTGGCGCGTATTTTCCATCAATCACAGGATTACGCGCGGCTGGTGTGAAGCTTCCTTCGACTTCCTTCGTCTGTGGTTCTTTCGATACCAATGAGGTACCTCTGTTGTGTCCTGCGCTCGGGCGAAATGGGGCATAATAGTGGCAAGCAACTGGAGCGAAAGGACGAATATGGAGCACGAAACTGCGTGGAAGAAGTACGATGAGGCCGACCTTGAGGCGCTTGAGCAACTGTCGGCTGAATACATTGACTTCATCAGCGAAAATAAGACTGAGCGTGAGTGCGCGACCACGGCGGTTCGGTTGGCGGAAGAGCACGGCTACGTTGCGCTTGATAGTGCGGTGCGCGAGGGGCGCGCGCTGAAGCCGGGCGACAAGGTATGGGCGCTTTCGCACGGCAAGGCGCTTATTCTGGCGCATCTGGGTTCGGCGCCGCTGGCCGAGGGCCTGAACATTCTGGGCGCGCACATTGATTCGCCGCGCCTCGACATCAAGCAGAACCCGCTGGCTGAGGCGAACGGGCTCGCGCATCTCGACACACATTATTATGGCGGCATCAAAAACTACCAGTGGGTCACGCTGCCACTGGCGCTGCACGGTGTCATTGCGAAAACCGATGGCACGGTAATTGACGTGCAGGTGGGCGACGACCCTAACGACCCGGTATTCTGCGTGACCGACCTGCTCATTCACCTAGCCAGCCAGCAAATGGGCAAGAAGGCCAGCGAAGCGGTTGAGGGCGAGGCGCTGGATATCCTTGTGGGGAATAGGCCGCTGGTTATTGAAGGCGAGGAGTTTGGCGATGACGAAGGGGAAGAGCCCTTCGCTAAGTTGGCGGAGAAGGAGCCGGTGAAGGCGTTTGCGCTTAAGCTTTTGGCTGAGAAGTATGGTATCGAAGAAGAGGACTTTCTTTCCGCTGAGATTGAGGCGGTACCTGCGGGGCGTGCTCGTGACCTGGGCTTCGACCGTAGCATGGTTATTGGCTACGGACAGGATGACCGCGTGTGCGCCTACACCTCGCTCGCGGCACAGCTGGCGCTGAACGAGACGCCGGCCAAGACGGCGGTGTGTGTGCTGGTGGACAAAGAGGAAATTGGTAGCGTGGGTGCCACCGGCATGGCATCGCAGTTTTTCGAGAATACCGTTGCTGAAATCATGGAGTTGGCGGGCGAGGGCGGCCCTTTGTCGCTGCGTCGAGCGCTGGCTGCATCAAGCATGCTGTCCTCCGATGTGTCCGCCGGTTTCGACCCCGCTTACGCGAGCGTGTTTGAGGCGAAGAATAGCGCGTATTTGGGTCGCGGTCTGGTGTTCAACAAATACACGGGCAGCCGCGGAAAGAGTGGCTCCAACGACGCCAGCGCCGAGTACGTGGCGCGTATCCGCCGCATCATGGGCGACGCCGGCGTGTCGTTCCAAACCGCTGAGCTGGGCAAAGTGGATGTGGGTGGCGGCGGAACCATCGCCTATATTCCCGCAAAGTACGGCATGGAGGTCATCGACTCCGGCGTTGCTGTCCTCTCGATGCACGCCCCCTGGGAAGTCACGAGCAAAGCCGACATCTACGAAGCCTACAAAGGCTACGAAGCCTTTTTGAAGAACGCATAAGTTTTACGAGAGCGCCCCGGGGGGTTGAACCAACCCCCCGGGGCGTAAAAGTGTGACGCGCTTCGCGCTAACGAATACACTAAGAGATGGTTGCCCTCCCTACCACCATGACGAGGGCTCGCTCATGTACCATTAACCTAACTAAAAAGGTAACCCACGTAGGGGCGCTTCATGAAGCGCCCTCTCCGCCGAAGGCGGAGAATACAGCCATGACCGGCGTTTTCGCGCTTACGCGCGAGTGGCGCATCTCTAAAAGGACTAGGCGTGCGCCCCGTCGCCGCGTACGTCGCTACGGAGGTTATACCTCTTGTAAGTTAACGTCCACAAGCCAGTCAGCCCGCGTCGTAAGGCAAGGAATGCGAGAAAACTCGTGGCGCACTAGCCAGCGCGATAGCGCGTCACACTTTTGTCAACCTGGCGGGCGTGAAATTTTGTTGCAGCTCTAGGCAAATAGTGTATGATAAGACGGACATTAACTTTAATAACGTTCGATATATCGAACAGTAAGGTTCTTCATGAAACGACCGGTACCCGCTCAAAGCAGGCTCGCTGCAAAACGCATCGGCGAGAACATTGCCACCTGGCGCAAGCTTGTCGGCATGACGGCCGAAGAACTTGCGGCTAAAGCGGCCGTGTCGCGCGGCACCATCTCGCGGCTTGAAAGCGGCGACCCAACGGTCAGTTTCGCCACTATTTTGAACGTGTGCCGATCCCTCGACATTCTCGACCGAGTAGTTGACGCCACCGACCCCTACGAAACCGACCTCGGCCGCGCCCGCTCCGACCAAAAACTCCCCCAACGCGTAAGAAGGCCCTCGTGAAATCTCCGGTTGATATCTATCTCGATGCCACGGTTCCGCAAAAGGTAGGTACCGCGCACTTCAATTTGCGTCGAGGACGTCTTTCGACCATGTTTTCCTATGACGCCGCCTACTTAGCTAGCGGGAGTTCTTTTGCGATTGATCCCCACTTACCGTTGGTAGCCCAAGCGCACTATTGCGACGGGATGCCTGGGGCGTTTCGCGATTCATCCCCAGACCGATGGGGGCGAAATCTAATTGCGAAGCAACAACGCGAGGAAGCCGGACGGCCTGGTGAGCCGCTTCGAACTTTAGATGAAGTCGACTATCTGCTGGGTGTGCTCGACCGCACAAGACAAGGGGCTTTGCGATTTTCGCTCTCAGGCGAAACGTCGTTCCTGTCGGCGTCATCCGCTATTCCCCCCATCATTCAACTGCCGGAGTTGCTTGAGGCAAGCGCTACTATTGCACGTGAGCAAGAAGGGCGAACGGAACTCAAAATGCTGCTCGATGCGGGATCGGGTTCGCTTGGCGGCGCGCGCCCAAAGGCTTCTGTTGTCGAAGGGGATCGGTTGATGCTTGCCAAGTTTTCTCATCCTGGTGACGAATGGGATGTTATGGCTTGGGAAAAAACGGCCCTTGATCTGGCTCAAGCGGCGGGAATTGTGGTTCCAGCAACTCGGCTTGTGCCCATCGGCGACCAAAAAGCCCTCGTGATTGAACGGTTCGATCGTGCAGGTTCACGTATTGATGGCGCGCGTTTGCCATATCTGAGTGCCATGAGTCTCCTTGGAGCCCGCGATGGGGAAGTGCGCGACTATGCCGAAGTTGCCGAGGCGCTTGTGCCGTTTGTGGGTGATGTCGAAAAGGGGCTCGAAGAGCTTTTCAAGCGCATAGCCTTTTCCATCGCCATTCACAACGTCGATGACCATCTGAGAAACATTGGCTTTATCCGCATGCAAAGTGGCTGGACGCTGGCGCCGCTTTTTGACGTGAACCCCGATCCCCATAAGGATGCTTCACGTTCGACGACCATCATGGGTGAGGCAGGCCGCGATGAGGTGGAGGGTCTCAAAGCGATGCTTTCCGATTTCGGATTAGACCTCAATCGTGCCAGCCAGTTAATAGAAATCGTACTTGCTGCTATAGGGCGTTGGCAGTCTTTTGCGCGACGCAATGGTTGTCGTGATGCCGAAATGCGTCTTTTTGCTCCCGTGTTTCAAGATCGGGCGCGCGCGTTAAAAGAGGCGTTCGTGCGATAACCCAGAAAGCGCGGGACTGAGTCTGTATCTGTGGGGCGTGGCGGGGGCTTGTTTGGGTGTTCGGGTTTTTGACGGGGTAACGTTTCGTGCTTGTGGGTTTTCCGGTACACTGCTCGCATTTGATTACGCGCGCTCGCGGCTTGGCTGCTGGGCGCTTACTTATAAGCGAGGCAGAATGGTTCGGGAGAAGTTTGGGTCTCGGTTGGGGTTCATCCTGATCAGTGCTGGGTGCGCTATTGGGCTGGGGAACGTGTGGCGCTTTCCCTATATTGCGGGGCAGTATGGTGGCGCGGCGTTTGTGCTCATGTACCTGGGGTTTTTAGTGGTGTTCGCGCTGCCTATTCTGGTGATGGAATTTGCCGTGGGGCGCGCGAGCCAAAAGGGTGTCGCGCGCAGCTTTGACGCGCTGGAGCCGGCGGGTTCGAAGTGGCACCGTTTCAAGTGGGTGGCGCTTGCGGGAAACTACCTGCTCATGATGTTCTACACCACAGTAGCCGGGTGGATGCTGGCCTTCATGGTGATGAGCGCCACCGGTACGTTCGAGGGGCTTGACGCGGGTGGCGTGGGTGACGTGTTCAACGGCATGCTGGCCAACCCGCTGGAGATGACCTCGTATATGCTGGTCACGGTGGCCATCGGCGTGATGGTGACGCGCGCGGGTCTGCGCAACGGTGTGGAGCGTGTGACGAAGGTGATGATGGGCGCGCTGTTCGCCGTGCTGGCTGTGCTGGTGGTGCGCGCGGTCACGCTGCCGGGCGCGGGGGAGGGCCTCGCGTTTTACCTGATGCCCGACTTCGACAAACTGTTCGCAAGCGGCTGGGGCACGTTTGCCGATGCGGTGTTTGCGGCCATGGGGCAGGCGTTTTTCACGGTGTCCGTGGGTGTGGGGTCTATGTCCATCTTCGGCAGCTACATCGACAAGCGCTACCGGCTCACGGGCGAGGCCGTGCGCATCGCGGGACTCGACACGGTGGTGGCGCTTATGGCGGGCCTCATCATCTTCCCGGCGTGCTTCGCGTTTGGTGTGGAACCGGGCAGCGGGCCGGGGCTTGTGTTCGTTACGCTGCCGAGCGTGTTTGCGCAGATGCCGTTTGGCCAGGTGTGGGGCACGCTGTTCTTCCTGTTCATGAGCTTTGCGGCACTGTCTACCGTGGTGGCGGTGTTCGAGAACATTATGAGCTTTGGCATGGATGAGTGGGGCTGGTCGCGCCACAAGTCGTGCCTGGTGAACGGCCTGGCGCTGGCCGCGCTGTCCATGCCGTGCGTGCTGGGGTTCAACCTGTGGGCGGGCGTAGAGGTGCCGGGCATCGGCAACATCCAAGCCATTGAGGACTTCCTCATGTCGAACAACGTGCTGCCGCTGGGCGCGCTGGTGTTTTTGCTGTTCTGCACCACGAAGCGCGGCTGGGGCTGGGACGCGTTCGTGCGCGAAGCCGACACCGGCGAGGGCCTCCGCTTCCCCCGCTGGGCCCGTGGCTACGTCCGCTTCGCCCTGCCCGTGCTGATCCTGACCGTGTTCGTGGCCGGCTACGTCCCCATCATCCAAGTATGGCTGGGCTGGGGGTAGGAACACAGCGGGACAATGCCGTACGGACTGCCGCCAATGGCGTCGAGCACGGTGCCCGAAGCAGAACGAATTCACTTTGCCATGTCAAAACCCTATCACATATGGCAGGGTTTTGACATGAAGCTGACTACCTTCTTGCCCCTACATTTCGCGCTGTAGGCGGGCTATGTAGATGGCGTAGGTTACGAAGGTGACTACCTCGATGCCGATGATAACCAGCATCGCGGTGAGTGACACCTGGTCAAGTACATAAAGTACCAGCGCTACAAGCGGCATGAATACGCTCATGAACGTGAATGCTTTGCGGGCGGCAAGATTGCCGATGGCTTGGTTGCGCTCGTCGGCCTGCTCGATTGCCTCCTGCGGCGTGGTTTTGTGCGTGAGCGCGGCGACGCTGCAGATGAACAGCGCGAATGCGCAGCCCGCAAAGCCCCAGACCGCCTTTGCTGCGGTGGGTACAAGAGTTGCGACACCTCCCACGTTAAAGGCAAGCGCAAGCGTTATAAGGGTAAGCACCACGGCAATTGCCAGGGTGATAAGACCGGCTTTCCGGTTGGTGGTTTCGGGGTTATTCATGATCGTCCTCTCGGTAAATAAACACGTCTTCGATTTGCAGGTCGAAGTGCCGCGCAATCTTGAATGCCAGCAGGATGGAGGGGTTGTAGCGCCCCTTCTCAAGTGAGCTGATGGTTTGACGCGACACACCCAGCTCCTGCGCGAGGTCTTCCTGCTTGATGCCGCGCTCGTGGCGCAGTTCCTCCAAGCGGTTCTCCATGGGCTTCCTCTCCTTCTGCTGCGCAGCACTCAGTTAATGTAAAGTTAACTTTCCATACAGCATACACGCTTTCAGTGCGAATGTAAAGCAAACTTTCCATTCGCTTACCAACGGATATTTCTCCATATTCCGCAGCGTTCTTCTCGCGCCCGCCGTTGCCGTGGCTATAATAGCGGGTAACACCTAAGCAACGAATGCGTGACGGGCTGGCCGCCTGCCGCATTCGCGCCGCACCCACCCGCGCTGACCGCGCCTATCGCAGATGGAGGAGTTCATGGCCTACTATTTCGATGAACCGTCCCGTACGTTCAACGAGTACCTGCTTGTCCCCGGGCTCACGCCGGCAACGTGTGTGCCCGCGGCCGTGAGCCTGAAAACGCCACTGGTGAAGTACCGCAAGGGCCAGGAAGAATGCCCGCTCACGCTGAACATTCCCATGGTGTCGGCCATCATGACCGCCGTGTCTGACGACCACATGGCCGTGGCGCTGGCCACCGAGGGCGGTCTGTCGTTCATCTACGGCAACCAGTCCATCGAAGACGAGGCCGCTATGGTCGCGCGCGTGAAGGACTACAAGGCCGGCTTCGTTACCTCCGACGCGAACCTGTCGCCCGACATGACGCTGGCCGACGTGGTGGCGCTGAAGGAAGAACTTGGCCACTCTACCATGCCTGTCACCGACGACGGCTCCGCGCACGGCAAGCTGCTGGGCATCGTCACCGGACGCGATTACCGCCTGTCGCGCATGTCGATGGACGAGAAGGTGGTCGACTTCATGACGCCGCGCGACAAGATGATTGTGGCGCCGGCCGACACCACGCTGAAAGTGGCCAATGACATCATCTGGGATAACAAGCTGAACTCGCTGCCCATCGTGGACGATGACGACCACCTGGTGGCCGTGGTATTCCGCAAGGACTACGACTCGCACAAATCTAACCCCAACGAGATGCTGGACGATCATAAGCGCTACATGGTGGGCGCGGGCATCAACTCCCGCGATTACGCCGAGCGCGTGCCGGCGCTGGTGGAAGCCGGTGCGGACGTGGTGTGCATCGACAGTTCCGAGGGCTTCTCCGACTGGCAGAAGATGACCATCGACTGGGTGCGCGAGCACTACGGCGACGCGGTGAAGATTGGTGCCGGCAACGTGGTTGATGCCGACGGCTTCCGCTTCTTGGCCGAGGCGGGCGCGGACTTCGTGAAGGTAGGCATCGGCGGCGGCTCCATCTGCATCACGCGCGAGACGAAGGGTATCGGCCGCGGCCAGGCCACGGCGGTCATCGAGGTGGCGAAGGCGCGCGACGAATACTTCAAGGAGACGGGTGTGTACGTGCCCATCTGCTCCGACGGCGGTATTGTGTACGACCACCACATCTCGCTTGCGCTGGCCATGGGCTCCGACTTCGTCATGCTGGGCCGCTATTTTGCTCGCTTCGACGAAAGTCCGTCGAACAAGGTCATGGTGAACGGCACCTACATGAAGGAATACTGGGGCGAAGGCTCGGCCCGCGCGCGCAACTGGCAGCGTTACGACCTGGGCGGCAAGAAGAAGTCGCTCACGTTTGAGGAAGGCGTGGACTCGTACGTGCCCTACGCCGGCCCGCTCAAGGACAACATCGACGTCACGTTGCTGAAGCTGAAGTCCACCATGTGCAACTGCGGCGCTCTCACCATCCCCGAGTTCCAAGAGAAGGCAAAGCTAACGCTGGTCAGTTCCACGTCCATCGTAGAAGGTGGCGCCCACGACGTGTTGCTGAAGGACAAAACGCCGTATGTGAGCAACACGATTCACTAGGCAAGTTTGGCACCGCGCGTCGTGCCGCGCAATAGTGCCACTCCAAACAGCCCGCCCGCGCCCTCCGCGCCGGTGGGCTGTTTTTGTGTCACTTTGTCATTCTGAGGCCGAGGGACTATGCTCGCGGTATTCGCTAGGATCACAACCTTTGTCAGTGTGCCTCTACGGTGGGGTTGGCGCCGATGACGGCGTGGAGTTCGTCGATGAAGCGCAGTAACAGGTCGCTGGGGCGGCGTTCGTTGTGCATGAGGTAGCCTACTTGCATGGTTTCGCCGCTGGCTAGCGGGATGCTGGCGATGCCGGAGTGCATTTCGGCAGACAGCACGCCGGTTGAAATAGTGTAGCCGTTGTGGCTGGTAAGTAGGTTGGTAAGGGTACCGCGATCCGAGATGCGGATGTTGCGCTTATGGGGTAGGTGTGCAAGCGGCTCTTCGGAATAGTAGAACGAGTTTGTTGTACCTTGCTCGAACGAGTAGCGCGGGTAGGGCTCCAGGTCTTCCGGGCGCAGCTCCTTGGCGCCGGCCAGCGGATGGTGTTCGCCCACGAACACGTGCACGCGTGCGTCGAACAGGGGAAAGTACGCCACGTCGGCATCGTCGAACGCCTTCTGCAGCACGCGCCGGTTGAAGTCGTCGGTGTAGAGGATGCCCACCTCGCTGCGGAAGGTGCGCACGTCGTCGATGATTTCGGCCGTGGTGGCCTCGCGCAGGATGAACTCGTATTCGTCGCCTTCGCACGCTTCCACCACGTTCACGAATGCCTGTACGCTAAACGCGTAGTGCTGCGTGGACACGGCCAGCCGCAGGTGGGTGGAACCCTTGTCGGCGTAGCGTTCCTCCAGCATAGCGGCCTGTTCAATCACCTGGCGCGCGTAGCCCAGAAGTTCCGTGCCGTCGTTTGTGAGCGTGACGCCGCGGTTGCTGCGCGTGAACACGGTAATGCCCAGCTCCTGCTCAAGTTCCTTGATGGCCGTGGACAGGTTGGATTGCGACGCATACAAATTCTGCGCCGCCGCATTGATAGAGCCATATTCCGCAATAGCAATAAGGTAACGCAACTGCTGGAGAGTCATGGGGGCCTTTCGTCGAACGACTGCTTCACGTGAAGCCTTGCACGCTCATGTTCACGAAGTAATTGTACCCAGCTATCGGTATGAGCGATAGCAAACCATCAAAACATCGAATGACGGTTTTGGTTGTGTTTGGGGGCGGTTCGTGGTTTCATGCAATACGCTGCTTTTTACGTGAGAAAGCCCTGATGGCGAACAAGTGTTTCACGTGAAACATTCGAATGGTGGAACATTCGAAAGCCTAACTCGGCAGGGCTGGCGCGCGGCAGGCAGCAACCAGAATCGCACACGAACAAGGAGCAACCATGGCGAAGGACATCCCCTACGATCAGAAATACTATGATCCGGAGATCGAATGTATGCCGCGGCCGGAGCTTGAGGCGCTGCAACTTGAGCGCCTGCGCGCCATGGTCGCCTACGCATACGACAACACGGTGTACTACAAGCGCGCGTTTGACCAGGCTGGCGTCAAGCCGAGCGACCTGCAGAAGCTCGCCGACATCGCGAAATTCCCCTTCTGCGACAAGAAGACGGAGCGCGAAACGCAGCATGTGGGCAGCTTCTTCGGCGAGATGTGCTCCGTACCCGAGGAAGAGGTCATCTTCATGGCCACGTCGTCGGGTTCGACCGGCGTTCCCACGGTGAGCCCCTTCACGCAGGAAGACTTCGACCTGTGGCAGGACACCGAGGCGCGCCTGTTTTGGCAGGCCGGCATGCGCCCGAACGACCGCTACGTGCATGGCCTGAACTTCGCGCTGTACGTGGGCGGACCGGACGTCATCGGCGCGCAGCGTTTGGGGGCGCTCGCCATCTGGGTGGGCGCTGTGCCGTCCGACCGTCTGCTGTTCGTGCTCAAACAGTACCAGCCCACAGTCATTTGGACGTCGCCGTCCTACGCGTGGCACCTGGGCGAGATTGCCAAGGAGAAAGGCTTCGATCCGAGGAACGACTTCAACATCCACACCATCATCGTGGCTGGTGAAGCGGGCGGTTCCATCACGTCGACGCGCGAGGCCATCGAGAACCTGTGGGGCGCGAAGGTGGTGGACTTCTACGGGCTGTCCGACATCTACGGCGCCTGCGCCGCCGCCTGCGAAGCGCACGACGGCCTGCATATCGTGGAGGACCAGATCCTCGTGGAGACGGTGGATCCCACCACGGGCGAGGTGCTGGCTCCCGGCGAGACGGGCGAGCTGGTGTACACGACGTTGATGAAAAAGGCGCGTCCGATGATTCGCTTCCGCACGGGCGACATTGGCTACGTAAGCACCGACACCTGCGAATGTGGCCGCACGCTGGCGCGCATCCACGTGACTGGGCGCAAGGACGAGATGTTCATTGTGGGCGCCGTCAACGTATTCCCGAGCGACATCGAGTATGTGGTGCGCGGCCTGGACGGCCTCACCGGCGAATACTCCATCCGCGTGTACGAGAAGAATTTCACCTGCAAGTACGAGGTGTCCGTCGAGCGCTCGCTCGGCAGCGACGAGCCTTACGACGAGGTGGCGAAGCGCACCGAAGCCGCGCTCAAGGCGCACACCGGCGTGCGCCCGGCCAAGGTAATCGTGTATGATGCAGGCAAACTAGGCACGTCGTCCGAGCACAAGGCGTCGCGCTTCATCGACGAACGCGGATGCACCACGCGCTAGGGAAGGAACCACCTATGACCATTGAAACTACCTTCGCCGTTTCTGGGCAGCATTACCTGTTTAATGTGCAGACGTTCGCGCACACGGTGCTCGCGCTGGGTGGCGACTCGTATGCCTATGCGCTGCGCGACCGCACGACGCAGGGCGTCATCGACGACGTTGCAAGCGGGAAGAGCCAGCTCGGCGTGCTGTTTGAGACCTCGGCCACGGCTGACGAGGTGAACGCGGCGCTTGATGCGGCGGGTCTTGAGTTCGTGGAGCTTATCCGCTCGGCTCCGCGCGTTGCGCTGCCGAAGAGCCATCCCATGGTGAATGCGGAAAGCCTCTCGCTTGAGGACATGGAGGATTTCCCGTACCTCTATTTCGAGCAGGACGAAGACTCGCCCGTGGCTTTTGCCGAGGAGGCGCTGGCTGGCGTGCCGCGTGCCAAGTCCATCGCGTGCACCGACCGTGCGTCCTTGAGCGAACTCATCGTGGCGCTCAACGGCTACACGGTAACGAGCGGCATCCTGGTTGGCATCTCCGACGGTGCCGGCCTGAACACCGTCCCCCTACGCACCGACGTCCAACTGCGCCTCGGCTACGTCGTCCGCAAGGGTGAAGAACTTGGCGAAGTCGCCCAGCGCTTCGTGGACACCCTCAAGAAAAACCTCGAACGCTACGCCCGCTTCTAAGGCACTCTTCTCAACCAACCGCACAATCAAAACTGGCAAGGGAACCCCACCACCCTTGCCAGTTTTTTGTTCACTCAAATGAACAAACCCCCCAGAAGCTTATTTTTGTCCATTCAAATTGACAAAAACATCCAAAACATGTAATTTGTCAATTGTAATGAACAAAAACGGAGGCCTCATGATCAACCGACCGCTCTATCTCGACAGAATTCGCCCCTTCATTGGCAAACCCATTATTAAAGTAGTGACAGGGGTTCGTCGGTCCGGCAAGTCGACGCTGCTAAGGCTCGTACAAGCTGAGCTTAAAAACAAGGGTGTCTCCGACGATCTCATGCTCGATATCAACCTTGAAGCGTACTCAAATCGCGAATTCAAAAACCCCGATGCGCTTCACGCATATATCGCGGAGTGGATTGGGGAAACGGGCGGCTCCGAAGAGCTTCATTATCTATTCCTCGACGAAATACAAGAGGTCGAGGCCTGGGAAAAGCTGATCCCCGGGCTACAGGTAGAATTCAACATTGATGTTTATTTAACCGGGTCAAACGCACATTTTCTTTCAAGCGAATTCGCGACCTATCTCAGTGGACGCTACGTCGAATTCGAGGTGTTCCCATTCTCGTTTTCCGAGTTCATGCGCCTGCGCGCAGAAGATGGCTGCGTGCAAACTCCAGACGAGGCGTTCGACGTATATCGCGTTCTTGGCGGCTTCCCGTTTTTGGCCTATCTCGACTACGAGCAGGATCCTTGTAGGGAATACCTGCTCAGCATTTACGATACCGTGGTTCTCAAGGATATGATTGAGCGCGAAAGCATCAAGGATTCGGCGCTGTTGGGCGAGTTGCTGCCGTTTCTGATTGCCAACATTGGGCATACGTTCAGTGGTCGCAGTGTCGAGCGCATGCTTGAGGGCGAGAATATTTCCATTTCGATTGGCTCAGTTCTCAAGTATATCCAGGTGGCGTGCGATGCGAATCTCCTGTACCGTGCGCCACGCGTTGATGTGATGAGCAAGAAGGTGTTCAAAAATCAAGAAAAATATTATCTTGCAGATCATGGAATCCGTGAAGCGGTGTACGGTAATAACGATCGCAACATTGACCAAGTTCTCGAAAATATCGTGTTTGTCGAACTCATTCGCTATGGATGGAAGGTGTCCGTGGGCGATAAGCCCATCGAGCCTTCCAAGAATGGTTCCGCGTCGAAAGAGATAGATTTCGTTGCCACGAAGGGTTCCCGTAAGCTGTTCATTCAGGTGTGCTACTTGCTTGCCGAAGAGTCCACTATCGCGCGTGAATTTGCGCCGCTTGAGGATCTGCGCAGCGACTTTCCAAAATACGTGCTGTCAATGGACAAGGTCGACCGTAGCCAGAATGGCATTATTCATAAGGATATTCGCACCTTTTTGTTTGAAGCGGACGAGCTACTGAAGTAGCGCGGCGGGCAAAGCAGCGCGAAGCGCCGCGCTCACCTACCGGCTCTCGGGGAGGTCGTCTTCTTCCCAGGGGGTTTGGATGGGGGCGCTGTGTTTGCCGGAGTGGGGGGCCTCGTGGGTGCCCCATTTGGCGTGTACTTGGGCGCGGCGTTCGCGTTCGGCGCGGGCTTCGCTCGGGCGCAGGTGACGACCAACGCCGGGCTCGGCTGCGGCGGCAACTTCGGCCTTATCCTGTCGCGCCAACTCTATGCGAATGCGAGCGTATTCCCAGATCAGCAGCACAAGCAGAATGCACATCACAATGAGGTAGCCAATGACCGCGCCCGGCAGCCCGGTGAAGTTCACCAGCAGAATGGGCACAAACAGCGCGAACCCAAACGTAATAATGTAGAGCGTGGTCACGGCCTTCTGGCGCCGCAGTACGGTGATGACTTGGTACAAGAAGTCGATTGCCGCCGTCACGCCACCGGCCGCCAGCATGATGTAGCACAGCCCGCGGAATTGCTCGAAGTCCACGCCGTACAAGAAGCCCATCACGGGAATGCCAATCCACGCCATCATGAGCGCGGTCGCGGCGGTCACTCCCACAACCACCAGCATAATCACAACGATGATCAGGTCAAACCGCTTGCGTTTCTCCGGGTCGGCCCACACGTTCGCCATCTTCACCAAAAGCGGCTTGTAAATGAACCCGACCGTCAGCAGAATGCCCTGCGCCGGGAAATACAGCGCGTTGAAGTACAGCTGGTTGTCGTACGAGAGCACACCCTCCATGACGAACTTCGGCATGTTATCAATGAACGCGTACAAAAACAGCGCGATGAACAGGGGAAAGCACTGGCGGAACAACCCACCCACGCTGCCTGCGCTCCAGCGGCGAGACTTCGGCGTCTCAAAAAGCGATAACGGAAACGTCAGTAGCACAAACGACGCGGCCGCCGCTGTGGCCATGGCGATGCACGCAACCGACAGGTTCCGCGTGATCAGTAGCACCAGCGAAAACACCACCAGCACCAGCACCGAGCGGAACGCCTGCGAGATGCCCGCCAGGTACAACTTGTCCTTCTGTTGGAGGCGTCCCTCGTACACGTCGGCCAAGCCGTCTATCATCTTGTACAGATACACGCCCAAACTGATGGTGAACATGTCGGTTTCGTACCCGCGCACGAGGCAATACCCCACGCCCACCAGCACCATAATGGCGCAGGTGATCCAGCGGTTCATCTGGTAATCCGAGAACGAATGCGCCTCGTCCACGTCCGACACCTGGAACGTGCGCACGCCGTAGTTCGCCACAATCATCAGCAGCATGCCGGTGACGAACGCCAGCGAGAACATGCCCGCTTGCTCGACACCCACCAGTTGCGTCACCACCACGGTAAGGATGGGGAACACCATGCCCCAGGCAGCGAAGCCGATGGTGTTCCACACGTAGTCGCGCGAGGTGCGGTGCGCGGCGTACTCGGCCTCTTGGCTGGCCAGCGAGCCTTCGGATACGGCTCCCAGCAGGCGGTTCCACCAGCCGTTCACGGTGCGGGTGATGAAGTTGGGCTTGCGGGGTGGCTTTCCGCTGGCGCGTTGCTCGCGTTCGCGTGCGGCGGCACCCAAAAACGGCGTGGTATCGGAAGGCGAGAACGTAGGGGCGCTGGCGGGCGCGTCATCTGCGGATGTATCCGCAGGCCGCGCATGGCGTGCGACGGTGCGCTCCTTCTCAGGTGCGTTCTCGGCCGGGGTGGTGGAGTCCTTCGCAAGGTGTTTCATAGCCCCGATTATAGTTCATCGTTTGCCCGAATGCCGATTTCCATACCAGCATCAAACGCTGTGGAAAACGCCAGGGGGATGCGGCATTGCGTTCGGCGTCGGCGGCGGCGTCTGCGGGCATTTGCCGACGACGGGCGCGGTGCGCCATGTTCGCGAACGGACGAGCGGTATACTGGCGAAACACACTTATTACCAGTGGGAGAATGCTCATGAAAGAAGTTTTGTGGCACGGCCGCGGCGGCCAGGGCGCGTTCACGGCGGCGCGGCTGCTGGGCGCGGCGGCATCGCTTGCCGACGGCCGGCACGCGCTGGCGTTTCCATCGTTTGGCCCCGAGCGGCGCGGCGCGCCCATGCGCGCATTTACGAAGATGTCGGACGCGCCCATCGGCGACCGCAGCGCCGTCGCGCAGGCCGATTACGTGGTGTATCTCGACGACACGCTGCTGGGCGAGGGCTGGGAGTGCGAACTGAAACCCGGCGGCATCGTGCTGGTGAACAGCGTGCGCACGTTCGACGACCCGCGCATCGTGGCGCTGGATGCCGACGGCATCTCGGCCGCCGTGCTGGGCCGCCCCATTCCGAACACCGCCCTGCTTGGCGCCCTGGCCACGCTCTGTGACCAGGTGAATGCCGAGGACGTAAAAGAAGCCATCCGCCAATACATGCCCGAGAAACTGCACGCGAAGAATATCGTCATCATTGATGCAGCGATGGAAGCCGCCGCTTGTCAGCCCCAAAAGAGCGCGCAGCACCCCGGTTGTCATCCTGAGCGGAGCGCGCAGCGCGGAGTCGAAGGATCCCGTGCGGCGACAGCCGTAGCACTTACTGTTGACACCGCGGGGGATCCTTCGACTGCGCACCTTCGGTGCTCCGCTCAGGATGACAGTGGTGCGGCCGCCGGTCGTCCCGCGCACATTCCCACGTTGCGTTCAGGAACTCTCGACCCAAGTGCTTTCGCGCACTCTACCTGCTTTGAGGCGGGTTACCTTGTGGCGAAGAACGCAGGCTGGCGCAACAAGCGCCCCGTTATTGACTCGGCTGCGTGCACCGGGTGCCTTCAGTGCTATATGCATTGCCCAGATGGCACGGTGTATAAGGTTGCCGAACCCGCGCGTGGTGGCGCTCCCGTAGCCATTGATCTGGACTTCTGCAAGGGATGCGGGGTGTGTGCGAAGGTGTGTGCCTTCGGCGCAATCGCCATGGTGCCCGAGCGTGACGAAAGTGAGGCGAGTGCCTAATGAAACGGTTTCTCTCCGGCGACGAAGCGCTTGCTGAGGGTGTGCGACTGGCGCGTCCGCAGGTCATCTCCGCGTATCCCATCACGCCGCAGACGGTGGTTGTTGAGCGCCTGAGCGAAATGGTGGAATCCGGCGAGCTGGCCGCCGAATACGTGCACGTGGAATCCGAGCACTCGGCGCTCTCGTGCGCCATCGGCGCGTCGGCCACGGGCGCGCGCACATTCACGGCCACGTCGAGCCAGGGCCTGCTCTACATGGCCGAGTGCCTCACGTACGCGTCGGGCGGTCGATACCCCATCGTCATGATGAACGCGAACCGCTCCACCGCGCTGCCGTGGAACATCTACGGCGACCAGCGCGACTCGCTGGCGCTGCTCGACCACGGCTGGATTCAGGTGTACGCCGAGAACAACCAAGAAGCGCTTGACCTGGCGTTGATGGCCTACGCGGTGGCCGAGGACGCGCGCGTGCGCACGCCGGTGATGGTGAACCTCGATGGCTTCGCGCTCACGCACACCTACGAGACGGTGGACGTGCCCACGTCCGCGCAGGCCGACGCGTTCCTGCCGCCCTACGACGGCGCAGGCAATCGCTTCGACTTCGAGCACCCCGTGAACATCGGGTTCTCGGCCGGGCCGGAGTACAACCGCTACTTCAAGTACTGGGAGCACCGCGACATGCTGGACGCGCCCGGCGTGATTGACGAAGTGGAGGCGCGCTTCGCCGAGGTGTTCGGCCGTGCGTATCCCGGCATGATTGAATGCGTGAACTGCGAAGATGCCAATGTGGTGCTGGTAACGCTGGGTTCGGCCGCGGGCCTTGTGCGTGGCGTGGTGGCGAAGCTGCGCGAACAGGGCGTGCGTGCCGGCATGCTGCGCATCCGCTACCTGCGCCCCATGCCGAGCGCCCTCATCGCCGAGGCACTGCGCGGCGTGCGTGCGGTCGGCGTGCTGGAAAAGGACATCTCGTTCGGCGCCGAGGGTACCGTGTTCACAAACGTGAACTCCGCCCTCCATCAGGCTGGCGTGACGAGTCCCACCTACAACTTCATAGGCGGCCTCGGCGGCGACGATATCTCAGAAGCCCAGGTCATCGGCATGTTTAAGGTTCTGCTAGACGCTTCTGAAGGCACCATCGACCTCCCCCGCGTAAGCTTCCTCGGCATAGACTCCCCAGTCGATGCCGCCGCCCCCTCTTGTCATCCTGAGCGGAGCGCGCAGCGCGAAGTCGAAGGATCCCGTTCGGCGTCAGCCACCGCCGCCCCGAAGGAGGCGAACTAGCCATGCCAGTGAACGCTAAAACCATCTCCGACGACGAGTTCTTCTTCGGCCACAAAGCCTGCGCGGGTTGCGGCGGATCGCTCGCCGTGCGCGCCGCGCTCAAGGTGCTCGGGCCGAACGCCGTGGCCGCGCTGCCTGCGGGCTGCATGAGCGCTGTCGGGTTCAACTTCCCGCAGCTCGCGTTCGCCAACAACGCCATGATCACGCCTTTTGCGGCTACAGCCAGCGTGCTCACCGGCATTGAGGCCGGCCTGCGCGCGCAGGGCAAAAAGCCCGACGACTGCACGGTGGTGGGCTTCGCTGGCGACGGCGGCACGGCCGACATCGGGCTGCAGGCGCTCTCCGGCGCCATCGACCGCAACGACGACGTGCTCTACATTTGCTACGACAACGAGGCGTACATGAACACGGGCATCCAAAAAAGCTCGCTCACCCCGTTCGGCGCCAAAACCACCACTACGCCGGCTGGCGCGAACGCCCACGGCTGCCTCACACAGAAGAAGAACCTGTTCGAAATCGTGGCCGCGCACGGCATTCCCTACGCTGCCACGGCCAGCGTCGGCTACTTGAACGACTTCATCCGCAAAGTGGAGCGCGCCCGCGACATCCGCGGCACGCGCTACCTTCATGTGATTGCCCCGTGCCCGACTGGCTGGGGCTGCGATGTGGACGAGACGGTGGACATCGCCAAGGACATCGTGGACACGGGCCTGTGGTACTTGGCCGAATACGAGGGCGAGCAGCTGTGCGGCCAGCCCGGCGGCCGGTTCAAGCTCAACCGCAACCCGCGCGAGTTCGCCAGCGTCGAGGCCTACCTGCGCCGCCAAGGCCGCTTCAAGTCTCTCACCAACGAGGAAATAGTCCAGGTAGAAGCCGGCCGCAACGCCACCTGGGAAACCATCCGCCGCACGTGGATTGTGTAAGCATGAACGGCTCTTTCGCCCCCTTTGTCGCGCCGGCACCGATGCTAAGCGTTCCAACGTTGGTGCCGGCGGCAACCGAGCTGGTGGCGAAGAGCCAGCGTGCGCACGTGTACAAATACTGCAGTACGACGGAGCCTTCCAAAGACACCTACTGCATCAAGATACTCCAGGCAGAAGGTGCTTTTCTGAGGCATCAGTTGCATCTACTTGAGCGGATTGCGCGTTTACAGGCTTCGTCGGAGGCTGCTCCGCTTCCTCTTGCGCGCGTGGCGCGTTTTGGGGTGCCGCAGGGGTCGCAGTATCCCAAGCCATCGCAGTTACACCTGGTCACACGCTGGATTGAAGGTGAAACGTTGGCGCAGGTGGCCTCTCGCTGGGCGCGCACTCCGCAGGGCGTGCCGCTGCAAGAAGCCCTTACAATGCTCGCGGCCGTTGCGGATGCCCTCGCCGCCCTCGCGAGCGACAGCGGCCGCCAGCCCCTCATCCACCAAGACATCAAGCTCTCGAACATCGTAGTAACCAACAATGACACCCGGCCGCGCGCCCAGTTCATCGACCTAGATACGGCATTCTTCCTCGGCGACCCGGTGGAAGCCATCCCGTTCGGCTCCTTTGGCTACGCCGCGCCCGAATGCCTCGAACGACGCGAGGGCTGGCCAAGCCCCGCCGCTGATGTGTTCTCGTTTGGCGCAACGGTGCACGAGGTGCTTACGGGCAGTCTGCCTCATCCGTTTGTGTCGAACCCGCGCAACGGCAGACAGTTTTGGCTCACGTACTATCGCCGCACCGACGCGCTTTCCCCATCTGAGAACCTGCCCGCTGACGTGCGCGAATTGCTGGACGCATGTCTTTCGCTTGATCCCCAAATGCGCCCAAGCGTATCTGAGCTAGTGGCACGCATCCGCCAACTAGCAGAACGCCACAACGCCACAGAGCACATTCGCCCCACAAGCCCAAAAAGCGCCCCGCTCCCCACGCCGCTTGAGCCGCCCTGCGCGCCAACACTCGCCTAACCCTAACGTTCCAAGCCCTCACGATCCTTGCTCGTACGTCCCGGCGCGCCGCACGTTCCCACCTCGCAAACCTCGCCGCCTTCACCCCTCCCTGCACCATACGTCAGGGGTCGATTTGCCCAAAATCCTCGTTGATGGGTACATCCAAGTGTTGCGCAATATGTCGATCTTCCCAAGACGAATACCCTAAGAAGACATTTTGGGTATATCAAGCTCAGACGAGCGAAGAGCAAGAGGGTAAGGTGCGCATGACGGCGAACACCGAACGGCTGGGAAGCTTCGACGTCCCCCACGAAGCGCGCGGATGGCACACGGCCTTGTACTATTTCGCCGAGCACATGCGCTCGCTCTCTCATGGCTGCGTTAATCACAAAATTTTGTACTCATATATTGGCATGAACGGCCATTACATCAACCACGACAATCCCACCATCAGGAAGCGCACCGCCGCCGTGCTGTCGCGTCTCATGCACTCGCGGCGCTACGCGGAAGATTTTCGCATAAGCTTTGAGGCCGACCCAGACGTGTTCGACAAGGGCGCTTTGCTGCTGTGTGCGGCGCTCTGTGACAAAAGCGGCTGTGACCCCGCTGAAACGGTGCAGTATTTTCGCACCGACTTGTGGCGCGACGTTGAACAGGGGCTGCGCAACGAACGCGAAGACGGGCGTGCCGAACTCAACCTGGATAGGGCTACAAACGAGATGCGCCTCATGCTGGGATGGAGCGAAATTCAGCCCGTCGAAGCAAGTCGCGAGGTGCTATCGGTGCTGGTCTCAACTTACTTTTACCTGATGACGTTCGGCTGCGTGAACGAACGCTTGGTGCGCTTGCTGGTGGACGCTACGCCCGACGAAGCGCCCGCGCCGGCCAAGCACCCCCCGGCCCGCCTGCGCGAAGAGTGCGCCTGCCTTATCCGCTACGACGAAAAAGCCACCGCCGTGGTGTCGTGGTGGACGGTGGAAGCCACACACCCCCTCGCCATCGGGCGCTACAGCGACAGCGACGTCATCGAGCCGAACCCCTACGTGTCGCGTTCGCATTGCCGCATCAGCTTCCAGAACGGCGCGTGGCTGCTCACCGACGAAGGGTCCACGCACGGCACCTGTGTACTGCGCGCCGGCCAAGTGGCGTTCGACACCGCACGTGACGGACGCGGTCCCTTCCAGCTGGCTCTAAACGACCGCATTGTGCTGGCGAAAACCTCGTTCTACTGGTTCGGCGCGTTCGTGGAGAAAGATCGCCCGGCGCGCTGCTAGCGCTCGTCGAGCGAAAGGGGAGTCGCGCGCTTGTATCTATCGAACTTCATGCCTGATGCACAGGATCCGATCCTAAGGGGCCGCGAACTGCGGTTTTTCGTGGGCTTCCCCGTGACGCAAGCGGTGCTGCTCACCATTCCCACGGTGATAGCCGCGTATCTGCACGAGGGCTCAAGCGTGCTGTATTACGGAACCTGCGTGCTGCTGGTGGTGTGCCTGGCCGCTGACGTGCTGTTATTCCGCTCGATGGAGCGGCTGGCACAGAAGCAGCACGAAGACCAGCGGGCGGCGCTTCTGCAAGGGCAGTTGGAGGAATATCTCGCGCGCTACGACCACGTAGTCACGGAAGTGGAAGAGGCGGCGAAGCTGCGCCACGACGCGCGCAACCAGGTGCAAACCGTGTTGGCACTGGCCGATGCGGGCGCGTTCGATCAGGCGCGCGAGCACCTGAGTGAACTACGCGCCATGGTGGAAGGCTCCGGCGAGGGGAGTGCCGGGAACCTCCCGAGCGTGGCGGCTCCGGCGGCGCCAGCGGGTGTGGTGTTCGCTCCAATTGACCTCACCCCCGCCACCTCAAAACCCGTCGGGGGGGGGGGGCTTTCAAAGCCTCATCCGTACAGCGAGGGGGCAGCCGATGAGCGTTGTTGCAGCTGAGTTTCTCTGCGCATTGGTGGGCGTGGGGTCATTCGCGCTGGCGCTCGTGCTCGGCCGAAAGGGAACTACGCTGCCCAAGCGCCCCATCTACCTGCTGTTTCCCATAAGCCAGCTGGCTATTGCGGGGTTTCTGCTGGTGTATGTGGCCGTATTCCAGCTGCCGCTATGGCTGTTCGCGGCCATCGCTGCAAGTGCGGCGTTGTGCGCCCCAGCCGATCTCATGCTGTTCAAAGCCCTGCGCGAAACCGAGGAAGCCGAACTCGCGCAAACTCGTACTAGCTTGCTGGAAGAACAGGTTGAAGCGCAGCGGCAGTACATCCCACGACTTTCGGCGGAACTCGCGCGTGCTCATGACGTACGGGCGGAACTGCTGGCTCAGCTGGAAGAGGCGGATGCCCTGCTCGCGCGTCGCCAAGGCGAGCAAGCGTCCGCGGAGCTAACCCAGGCCGTGAGCGCGCTCGACCCGGCGGATCCGCCGCTGTGCGCGCACCGCGCGGTGGACGCCCTGGTGTCGCTGAAAGCGCACGCGTGCGAGGAAGCCGGCATCCGCGCCACGTTCGAGTTGGACGTGCCAACCAACGTGCCCGTGCCCAGCGTTGACTTGTGTGCCGTGTTCTCGAACCTGCTTGACAATGCTTTGCACGCCTGTGAAAAGGTGGAACAACCCCGGCGTCGGCTGCACCTGAAGGCACGCGTGGTGAGTGGCTATCTGGTGGTGGATGCTGAGAACAGCTGCCTACCTGATCCCGGCGGGCCCCAGCACCAGCACCAGCAACTCGCTCCGCGCATTCCCGCCAGCGAGCAACCACTCGCGCCAGCAACGCCCGAACGCCGCCCCGCCCGCGGCCTCGCGGAACACGGCTGGGGGCTGTCCATTCTGGAAAGCCTGGCCACGCGCCATGAAGGCTCGCTTTCAATCGAGCAAAGCGGCGGCGTATTCCGCACCACCGTGGCACTCAAAATGAACGGAAGGTAAGCACCATGTACCGCATACTCATAGTGGACGATGAACAGCAACAAGCCCAGGCCATTGAGGCGCTGGTCGCGCGGCACCCGCGAGCGAGCGAATTCGCCGTTGCGTGGTTGCCCTCGGTGACCGATTTTGAGGAAGCGGCCAGCGCGGGCAACGTGTGCGACATCCTGGTGATGGATATCGACTTCGGCGAAGGCCGCCCGAGTGGTATCGAGGCCGTGCGGCGCTGCCTGCCCGCCAGCAGCGGCACGCAGGTGATGTACGTCACGGGCCACATGGAATATTGCACAAGCGTCTACCGCACCGACCACGTGTATTTCCTGGTGAAGCCCGTGAACCAGCGCGATTTCGACGACGCGCTGGACAAGGCTTTGTCGCGCCTGGAGGCCG
Organism: Gordonibacter faecis; assembly: GCF_030077735.1. NCBI lineage: Bacteria > Bacillati > Actinomycetota > Coriobacteriia > Eggerthellales > Eggerthellaceae > Gordonibacter > Gordonibacter faecis. Next base: position 68,192 of record NZ_JASJEU010000012.1, read on the forward strand.
CTCACCCCTCGCTGGTGGTGCGCTCGGGTGGGCGCGTGGTGCTGGTGGACCCGCGCAAGCTGGCCTACGTGGAAAGCGATCGTCGCAAAGCGCACCTGCACCTGCCAGGCGAGGTCATCGACACCTACGCCGCCCTAGCCGATCTCATTGCCGAGCTGCCGTCCTCGTTCGTTCAGTGTCACAAAAGCTTCCTCGTGAACATGGACCACATAGCCGAACTCTCGCAAGATTCCGTGCGCCTCATGTCGGGCGAAGTGATTCCCATCAGCCAAAAGCGCCGCAAATCCACCCGCGAAAGCTTCTTCGCACATATTCGCAAGCGCTTGTGAAAGTTAGTTATTACCTCGCTGCGTTTAATTCTTACATTCGTATTGAAGCGGGTGGCGCGCTTGGAAAGAATGATCGTGGAGGATAGGGAAAAACCAGGTGAACGCCCTTACGTTTCAGGCGCGCATGAGGGCTACCTATCCGATGCGACAGCACCAGGCGGCACCAAATGAAGCTGCCCGGACGAGTTTGAAGGAGTGAGAAACGATGCAAATCACATGCGTCAAAAAACGCGGTGCGCCCGCAAGACCAGCAGTCTTGTTAGCGCTCGCAACCCTGCTAGCGGCGCTAGCCCTAAGTCTTGCGGGGGGGGGGGGGGCTTCATTGAGAAGGCCTACGCCCTTACGAGCGGCGATTGGGAGTACTCAGTAGAAGGTGCAGACCAGGATGCGGTTGCAACTATTACTGGCTACACTGGTACCGACGCTGCGGTTACCCTTCCGGCTACCGTTGGCGAAGAGGGTGTGAAGGTAGGAAGCGCCTCGTTCGAGCGTGGCTACACGTTTACCAACCTCGATTGCTCTGAAGTAACAGATCTGGGAGATCTCTCCATCACTCATGGCAACCTTGCGTCGCTGAATGTGGAGAATTGCGCGACACTTAAGACCCTCATCTGCTCCTACAACAAGCTTACGGAGCTTGATATCACGGGGTGCGAAGCGCTGACGTATCTGGATTGCCGCTTCAACTACCTCACAGACACCGAGGCCCTTGATACGTGGCGTGATGGGGATGCGGAAAAAGGCGAAATTCATCCTCAGTACGATAAGGAAACCGGATTCGCATTTGGTTCCAGCGATAAGGGTGCTGTCATTCTCGGCTGGGATGGTCGTTCTTCGACCGTAGTTCTTCCCGACAAAATCGGCGACCAGTTCGTTGTAGAAGCCTATCTGAGCGGTTGTGGCATTGAAGTGCTCGACATCAGCAAGTGCTATGACCTGGCTTATCTCGATTGTAGCCGCAACTACATCAAAGACATGACCCGGATTCTAGACTGGGCTACCGTGATGGGTCATGAGAGTAACCTCTCCCCGCAGTTCCATGAGAGCGGTTTTGCCTACGAGGTTCAGGATGGTCCCGATGGCTCCGGCGCGTATATCTATGACTACGACTACGCGCGTTCTGATGGAACCATCGTCGTGCCTGCCTCCCTTGATGGCCTGCCTGTCGTCTCCGTTTCCTTGTACGGAGTTGCGTGTGAAAATCTGGATTTGACCAGCTGCACCGACCTGAAGTCCTTCTTCAGCACGAACAGCATCATTTCCTCTATCGACGCAAGCGGTCTGACGAACCTCGAAGACCTCTACTGCGACAGAAGCGACGTGGAGTCCCTCAGCATTGAGGGCTGCACGAGCCTGACGTCGCTGTCATGCGCTTTTAACCAGCTTTCGAACGAGGCCGTGCAGGCGCTCAAGGCCAAGTATGCCAACGCTTCTGTGTCTCCGCAGTTCGATGGCGAAGGCAACTACCAGCTGCAGATTAACTGCCAGCCTCTTGCTAATTTTGCAAAAAGCTTTGCAGTTGGTCAGGGTGCGAGTACTTTTACCGCCGAGCTTGATCCCGGCACCGAAGGCCCATGGCACGATGAGAATCCTCTTTACACCGTGGCGAATGTTAATTGCTGGAGCGTGCAATCAGACAATCCTGATATTGTGACGGCAACTAACATGGATGGGCAGAAGAAAAAGGGAAGGGAAATAACTCTTACGCCTCAATCTGCTGGTACTGCGAAGGTCACCATCCAGTATAACTACACCGGCAGTGAGTTCTCTTATCATGCAGAGGCTTCATACGACGTAACCGTCGTGGAGAACGCAAATGTTGTAGAAAGTTTCAGCATTACGTCATCTGACCCGGTGGAATTCGAATATATCAAAGAATGCCCCATCTGCACGGGTATGATCAAAACTCATGGAAGCACGTGCGAAATTCCCTATACGGTGGAAGGCGAGAATCCTGATGACCCGCTGACCTACTTTGAAATCACCACCAATAGCCAAGTGGTAAAGTGCGTGTCTCAAAGCGGTATAGAGCGCGAGGGTTTGCTTGGCTTGCAGGCCAAAAAGGTTGGAGAAGATCAGAATGTCACCCTCTCCGCTGGTAAGGCTACCGCCAACATGGCCGTTACCGTGAATGAAGTTACCGATTTCAGCGGCATTGCCTTCACGGCAGTCGAGGGCGTAGTGATGCCCGAGGGAAGCGAACGCCAGCCGCTGGAAATGTTCTACCTGGCGGATGAAGCGAGCGACGCTTTCCAGAACTCGCTTCTGTCTCAGTACCACGGCGTGGAAGATCTTATTAAGTCAGTCGCGTCAGACAAGGCAGACATTGTTGCAGTCGGAGAAGACGGCAAATCTCTCAAAGCTCTAAAATCCGGTCAAGCCACCATCACTCTGACGGATAAGTTTGGCAAAACGGTCGAGTGCAAAGTAACTGTTTCCACGACGTACGCAGTGAAGCACCTTCTGCAAAAAGCAAACGACCCAACTACATATGTTGAAGGCGATAGCGAAACCCTGCGAGGTGTAGCGGGAGATCTGACGAAGGCCGTTGCAAAAGAGTTTGCTGGTTTCGCTCTCAGTGGCGAAGTTCCGAAGAAAACTATCGAAGCCAACAACGCAACCGTTGTTGAAATCAAGTACGACCGCAAAGAGTACACCGTCACGTGGGATGCCAACGGTGGCGAGTTTGGCGACCAAGGCTCTAATAAAGAAGACCCTGTTGCCTTCGGTGCTAAGCCGACGGCACCTACCGCTCCCACGCGAGACGGATACGTGTTTGCTGGCTGGTCGCCGATGATTCCCGACGCCATGCCTGCCGAGCCTATCAAGCTGACGGCCCAGTGGGTCGACGAGAACGCCGAATCCAATATCATCGTTTCTGCTCCTGAGTCGGACAGCGGTAAGCTGAGCTTGTCGGATGACGACGCTAACAAAGTGGCGGCCGCAGTTGACCAGGTAATCACGGCTGTCGCAAGTGGCGAATCCGTTGAGGGCCTGACTGATGGCGATATCCAAAAAGTGAAAACCGTAACTGACGCGGCAAGCGCCAGCGGCGGCACCGTCACTACCCTCGTGATTGCGGAAGCCAAAGAAGCCAACCCGAGCCCTCGTGACGCTTCCCCCATCAACGACAAAGCGGCTGAAGACCTCGGCGCTACCGCTACAGTTGCTCAGTATTACGACCTCAGCGTGAACTTGATTGTGCGCAATGACTCCACCGAGGTTGCGGTTCCTCTGACCAAGGTCGGTGAAAACCTTACATTCGTACTCAACGTCAATCCGGATGTTATTAAGAACCAGAAGGTGAGCGTTGTTTACCTCCATGATGGGGTAGCAAAACTCATCAATCCTCAAAGCGTTGATTACGCAGAAGGTAAAGTCACCTTTGCTTCTAACGAGTATTCCCTCTACGCCATCGTTACCAGCGACAAGGCCCCGACGCCTCCTTCTGGTGGCGGCTCTGCTACGGCTCAGAAGTTCCAGGTGACCTTTGAGTCTAACGGTGGCAGTGCTGTTGCTGCTCAGGAAGTTGAATCTGGTGCGACGGTTACCAAGCCCGCCGACCCGACGCGCGAGGGCTACACCTTTGCTGGCTGGTTTGCTGACGAGGCGCTGACCAAGGCCTGGGACTTCGCCACCGACAAGGTGACTGCCAAGACCACGCTCTACGCCAAGTGGACCACCCAGTCCATCATGTTCTCTGATGTTGACTTCAACGCCTGGTATGGCCCCGCCGTCACGTTTGTGGCCGACTCCGGTCTCATGCGCGGCTATGCCGGTACCGATCTGTTCGGCGTAGGCAAGAACCTGACGCGTGCTGAGCTTGCGGTCATCTTGAACCGCCATGCCAACCCCGATGGCGATGCAGGCTACGACGACGTGATGGCTTCCACCCCCAACAACACCGGCATGGCTGATGTTGAAGCAGGTGTGTGGTACACCGGTGCCGCCAACTGGGCTGTCGCAAACGGTGTCATCAACGGCAAAGAAAATGCTGATGGCACTCGCAGCTTCGACCCCAACGGCAACGTGACCTTCGAAGAGATGGTAGCCATGATGGTGAACCTGGCAGTCACGCCCGACGAGATCGCCGCTGCTGACATGAGCGTGCTCGACAAGTTCGTCGATGTCGCCACCATCAGCGACTGGTCACGCGCCAGCCTCGCCTGGGCCGCCCAAGCCGGCATCTTCAACGGCTACGACGAAGCCGACGGCACCTACATCCGCCCGCTCGAACAAATCACCCGCGAGCGCGCCGCCGCCGTGCTGTTCAACAACTACGCCTAAGAGCACACCACTCCCAAAGCGTAACTAGCAAGCAAGGAAAGGAGCCGCCGGGCTCCTTTCCTATTGCTACTGAGCAATTCCTCAATACAAACTTACTATCTAGTTATTTAGTATCCCGGAATCATGCTATCATGCCATTAGCATGAACACTGGATGCTAATAGGAGGACTCATGCCAGCTCTGCAGGTGAAGGACTTTCCGGGTGACATGTATGAAGAGCTGCGAGAATGCGCGGCGACGCAGGATCGCAATATTTCGCAGCAAACGGTCCATGTGCTGCGTGAGTATTTGCGTGCTTATCGGCAAAGTGGTGGCTCGCCTGCTTGGGTGGTGCGTCCCGCCGTTGAGCAGGCTGAAGCGCCGGTTCGCACAAAGAGCCGCGCCGAGGAAACGCCCGAAGAGAGCATCGAGCGCCGGCGAAAGGTGTTTGCGGCACTTGACGCCTTGCCGAAAGTCGAGATTCCAAAAGACTTCCCCGAGCCGGCTGAACTTGTTCGACAGATGCGCGAAGAGCGCGACGACCAACTCGTTCCCGAATTGAGCCACATCCGATGATAGTTCTCGATTGCAGCGCAGCGGTGGAGATGGTATTAGGAACCCCTCGCGGCCAGGCATTTCGCTGTTTTATGCTAGAGCATAAGCGCGTCATCGCGTCGGATTTATTTCGCGCGGAAGTGCGCAATGCCCTCTGGAAGTACGTGCATGCAGGATTGTTTTCTGCGAGCCATGCCGAAGTGCTCATTGAAAAAGCGCTCGATCTGGTTGACGAATTTGTCCCATTAGAAGAAAACGCCGCCGAGTCGTTCGCCGAGGCCGCGCGCCAGGATCACCCTGTCTACGACCTCTTCTACGTAACCCTCACCCGTCGCCAAGCCGCCACCCTCTTCACTGCCGACAAAAAACTCGTAGCTCTCTGCGAACGCCTTGGAGTAAACAGCACCTGCGAAATGACCTTGCCGCCACTGTAGCGTAAAAGCTACACTATAAGACGAATATCAGCAGGCTTCGGATAGTAAGAAGGCAGGTCACTCGTGCGATTCATCATTTCGCCTGCTAAGAAAATGAACGTTGTTGACACCTCGTTTGCATGGCGCAACCTGCCGCTGTTCGTCGATCGCGCCGCCGAGCTGGCCGACGAGGTTCGGGCGCTTTCGTACGACGAGGCAAAGGCCCTCTGGCAGTGCAGCGATGCGCTAGCCGAACTCAACTTCGAGCGCTTTCGCACTATGGACGTGCGCGCAAGCGGCATGTTGACGCCGGCGGTGCTTGCGTACGAGGGCATTCAGTATCAGCACCTTGCACCGCAGGTGATGGAGTCGTCGCAGCTGGAGTATCTGCAAGAGCACCTGCGCATTCTCTCCGGCTTCTATGGCGTGCTGCGCCCCTTCGACGGCGTGGTGCCGTACCGTCTGGAGATGCAGGCGAAGCTGGCGGTGGGCAGCGCGCGAAACCTCTACGAGTACTGGGGCGATGCGCTTTTCCAAACGCTCGCCGCTGAGACCGATGTCATCGTAAACCTCGCGTCAGTCGAGTACGCAAAAGCCGTGGTGCCGCACGCGGAGCGCGCCGGCTGCCGTGTAGTCACCTGCCTCTTCGGCACCATCGACGCCCGCGGCCGCCTCATCCAACGCGCAACCGCCGCCAAATCCGCCCGAGGCTCAATCCTCCACTGGTGCACCACCCACCACCCAACTCGCCCCGAAGCCCTACAAACCTTCAACGAATCCGGCTACCACTACGACCCCGACCGCTCAACCGAGAGCACCTACGTGTTTGTACAAGAATGAGACGCTCAACTTAAACGAGCCTGTGCGTCAGGAGGAAGCAGTCGCCAAATAGGGAAGCGTGCATGAGCCTCTGAGCAGCCATTTCTTGGGCTTCCAAAAATTACTTTGTCAGAGACACTGCTCTGACGTGGGCTCTTGCAATTCGCTTTTTGACCTGGTGCTTTGCTTCTTAACATCAATGACTCTATAGCGTATACTACCCTCGCCGACGGTGTCCGCATTCGGGCGGCGCTTTCTTTCAAAAGGAGGCGTGTGCCTATGAACACAGTTCTTGAAATCCTTTACGCCTACGCAGCGGTGGCCACGATCATGAGCTTTCTCCATGATTTGTGGACGGACTATAAGAGTGACGGACGAAGCAGGAAGGGACCCAGGGAGAAGCTGAAATAGCAAAGCCCGGGAATAACTCCCGGGCTCCCACTAATACCTGCGCCGCCCGAACTGGATCGTGTAGCCGCAAAACTCACCTCCAGGGCACCGCCGGTAGGCATAGTATACGACAGAAGCGCCCCCGGTTTCAACTGAAACCGGGGGCGCTTCATGGTGATCCTGTCTTGGGTTGATTGCAATCAACCAGCATCTCATAGGCAGTTACAATCACCTGTCATTTTTCAAGTGAATTGACCTCTAAGGTTAATTGCTCTACAATTTCCTTGGAGGTGCATGTATGGAAATTAAGTATGCCGACAAGTCCATGATGAAAATTCTTGAGGATGACCGGATCATTCGTAAAAAACGTGGCGATATTGCCGAAAAACTTATTCGCAGGATGTCTGACTTAAGGGTTGCGGACAACCTTTCGCAAATAACGCATCTCCCGTCGCCCCGTAGGCACAAGCTTACAGGGAATTGGGAAGGTTGTTGGGGTATTGACGTAAGCAAGAATCAACGACTTATCGTTCGTCCTATTGGCAATTTTGACCCCGACGATCTGACAACCATAACAACGATTCGAATTGAAAGTATTGAAGACTACCACTGATGACGGGGAAGAAGAGGGTAGACAATGAGTGGATTTATAGTAATGCCAGGTGAAGTGATTAAAGAGTATCTAGATGACAGAGGTATGACACAAAAAGAAGTGGCTCAGCGCATCGGTGTTAGCGAAAAGCATTTATCGAACATGTTAAATGGCAAAACTAGATTGACAGAAGATATGGCATTGAAGCTTGAAAAGGTCATGCCTGATGTGCCAGCAAGTTTTTGGCTTAATTACGAAGTTAAGTATCAAGAGTATTTGGCGCGCGAAAAAGAAAAGTACGATCTTGAGGGAATTGACCTAAAAGCCATTTCCGAAAAATTTCACTTCAAGGAAGTTTTCAAAAGAACCAAAAAGCCTCTTGTGGAGCAAGCAATAGACATGTTGAAGCTCTTGGGAGTCACAAGTTTTGAGAGGTATAAGGCGGCCTTGCCCTTGGGTATGGAATTCATGCAAGATGGCGGCGAGGACGAAGCTTCGGTTGTGTGGATTAAGCAGTGCGAGCAAGCTGTCGAGGAACAGAACAAACAACTCGACGATGTTCCCTTTGATCCACAAGCTCTTGAAGAATCGTTCGGAAGACTTAAAAACATTGCGCTCAATCCCAATGTTGATGATTCGATTAAAAGCTGCCGCAAATATTTAAACAGGCATGGAGTCTATCTAGTTGTTGTTGCTGCCATTGCTAACTCCAAGATTCGGGGCGCGCTAACAACCTTCAAAGGACATCCTGCCATTTATATAAGCAAGCGCTTCAAGACGCACGACCATGTATGGTTTACTATCGTGCATGAAATAGGTCATCTTTTGTTGCACTATGATCCAAGTCACATACTTGTTTCCGATGAAGAGCTGTCGAGTGAGGCGCACAAAGACAGGGAGGCGAATGTATTCGCTCGTAAGTTTTTCGTTAATGAATACGATTATAATTCGTTTAAAAACAGCAAGAACTTTACCGCGCAAGCAATTTCCGAATTTGCCAGGGAACAGGGAGTTCATCCTGGAATAATCGTTGGTTTCTTGCAGCACGATGGAGAAATTGCTTTTGACCAGATGAACAGTCTTAAATCAAAGTAAGGTAACGAGGGCATAATGTATATGTTGACCATAAAAAACAGAGGCAGCGAATACAAGGCTGTTAGGGCATTGGAAAAAGCTGGATGCCTACAAAGTGGACTTATGCCTCTTGTTGAGATAATTCAAGAAAATTTCGCTTATGACAACTTAGTCGATCCAGAAACGGGCGAGTTTGTCAAGGAGGACAGGCCGATTAAGAGTGGTGAAAACAAAGGTAAAACTCGATCGTTTAAAATTAAAGACCCTTCAACCAAGCGTAATGTTACTCTAGAAAAAATTGAAGAGCACTTTCAAAGTGGTCATATATTTGTGGACTATTTTCGATGCGATGCGCATAAGTATAATGAAACAACATTTAAAAAATGCCCTTTGGTACTTACTCTAAATACTAATCTTGATGCTTATTTAGAAAAGGTTAGAAGCATTGCGTCGCATCCTACTTTGATTCCTGTAATTACCATTAAAAATGGAACTGATAAACTCAGTTCGCAGCAGCTTTTTATATTTGCCCAAGAACTCAAGGAACTCTGTCAAGGGCGCCCTATCGCTATTAGGATTGATGATATTGAAGGGTATGAAGATACATTAAAGAGCATACTCAGCAGGAGAGATTATCTTATCTATGATATTAATGAGACACCTGCTGTATCGAAAATCGAAGAGTTCGAAGAGCTCAATGACTTACGGATTGACGCCACGAAGATCTTGCTCTGTTCTCCTAGGAAGCGCCGCATTCGTAATGGAGAGTATGTTGATAAATGCACAATCGACAACTCTCATATTGTTAGCTATGCGAGTTATGGTTTTGCCGGCGTGGGCGACTATGCGGGGCTGCGTGATTCGTTGCCTGGTGGAGGTAGTAAAGGAAAGGGGCGCGCTCTGGCTTTGCTCTACAACGGCTGGACAAATAATTTTGTGGCATATGTGAACGAAGATGTTAATCTTGGGCCGGCTGGTTATCAAGAAGTTGTAGAGCGCATACTGGCCGACAGGTCAAAACTGGAGCGAACACCAGGAGAATGCATTGTCCTTGAAGCTGTCTTTCAAGAAGCAGAAGGAGGTCACTTCGGGGGGTGGCAAACTTGGATATCATACACAGTAGAGCGATACGTTCAGCAGCTGTACCTTGCTCACGGAGGTTACAATTTCTAGTAAACGATTTCTGGATCCAGTTCGCTTCGGTAGAACCACTCGTAGTCGATTTCATATAATAGGGCGCTATTCTGCTTCAAATGATGCCAGTTTGAGCGATAGCGCCGCTTTAAGTAGTTCTTAAACGCTCTGTTGATCTGCTGCGATGAGTAAAGTTGTAAACATTGCTCAGCAACAGAGCCTTTTGATTGTCCAGAACTTGGCAAATCGAATGTTTCGCAAATATCTTTTTTCGACATCGTAAGAAGCTGCTTTTGTGCGTCGAGCTTTGTGGCCTTTGTTGCTTTACGGCGGCAGCTAAAGGCGTACGTTCCATCTTTACGCTGTCGGTATGAGTAGATTCCGCATTCGGCAGGAACATAGTCGGGCAGTTCGTCCCATCGCTTTTCTGAGGTGATGACGTATACAGTCTCAAAGACATCGAAATAATCTGCAAGCTGACTTTCGAGCCGATAAAAGCTATCCAGGTCGGTTTTGATTTCGTATGCCGCGCTATGTCCGTTTACTTTGCATATGTCTACGCGGCTTTTGCCTATGGGAAGCTCGAAAATAGATACAGTAGTTTCACTCAAAGGAAGAAGAACCTTGTTAATAAAGTTAGCCTTAATGGTGGTTTCGTTTGGATAGTTTGCCAGTATGAAGCGATTGGCAAATGAACGTGCGGAATCGCCTATATCTTCGAGACCAAGGCCCAGCATATCGGATACTAAGCTCTTCAATCTCGTTTCCGAAAGCGTTGTTGAATAGGCTTCAAAGAGAAGCTTCGCATCCCTTTGATCTTCGCTCTGTAAGAGCTTTCCCATAACCTCTCCCATTCCGCAACCTGTCTTGTATAAGATAACATTGCAAAGCAGGGCGGAAAAGCAGGGACCCGCTGCCGGTAATGAAAATGAAGCCCAAGGTATTATTAAAACGTCTTTCAATAAGTGCAACGTGCCCCGTGTCGTCTGTTTCGAGAAGTTCGATTTCGCCGAATGGCGCTATTCCTGCAGCGCAGAGCAGCTCGTCGTAGCGTTGCGCTCCGAGTTGTTTGCGAAGTGTTGCTATATTCAGTTCAGTTGCTCCGTATTTCCTGACCGCCTCTTTGAAAACATCAGCAATGAGCGAAGCCTCTTCTCCTCAGTCTGCAAAGAGTGAAATCGTTCTTTCTGACGCGTGATGGAAATGCCTGATATTCGAACAAATTAGTTGGCCTAGTCATCACTACTCAGACGGCAATGACGAGCCTTTTGCGCTCCATGAGCTTCAATTACCTCTGCTTCAATTAACCCATAGAGCACCTCAAAAGCGCTTTATTGTGTAAGCCCAAGTGCTTTCGCGGCATCTGCGCGACTGACCTATCAATGAGTTGAGATGAACTTACAGATGATCTTTTCATTCTCAGCAAGGTCAATCCACCGGTTCATGTAACTTGTCGAAAACCTTATCAGTCGTCTCGCTCGCAAAATATCGTTTTGGTGAAAGGAAAGCTCTGTTCCATTGGGTGCTCTAACATGTTCGATTTCAATGCCATCTTCGCCAGCTATAAGTGTGTGAAAACTGATTCAACGACGTAATGCATCGTGCGGAGTAACGCAAATGCGATCATCTGTTTTTGGGTTATTCCTCTACACTTGCCTGAATTTCGTCCAAGATGGTCTCTATCATTTCCCATTCTATGCTCGATTCAATGGGTGAAAGCTCCAGGGAAGCTAAGTTTTTGTCTTCATCGATGGTTAGCTGATTCGGATCGTAGATAGACGCATAAACCTTGGTGTTGCCGTCCTCATCCCTAGTATGGTCCGTGTAAACGATGTATGACTTTCCGGTTTCGGGGGAGTCGAACATGAACAGGGCTTCGCATTTCATGAGTCTGCCGTCTTGGGCTACTGCGGTGAATTCCAGCTCTTGGGGTTCGCTTGAGCGCGTAGCCTCCTCATCCAGAACTTTTCTAACCTCACCTCTTATCTGTATACGCATATTATTTTCGTTGCAAAGAATATTCAGTGTTTCTCCCGGATACCCAAATTCGTCCGAGGTGTCGGATTCCGAATGTCTTTTCATTACATCGAAAATCTTACTAATAATCATTAGCGCGCCTGGGTCAATAATTATGTTGAATCTGGCAGCATTGAGTACAGATGCGGCGGCGATTCTCAGATCCTCGATGTCGACCGAGAAGTTGCTCTCGTGCTGCTTTAGAGCGTATTCCACAGTGTCGGGGATCGTTACTTTGGCGTAGAGTCCAGGAAAACTGCTCGCTTTGTTTGTCTTCTCCTTATTTGAAGTGCAAGCCCGCTTTAGGGGCTCTAGAAAGACTGCCAAGCCCATGTCGAGAGATTCAGCCTCCGAAAGCATGGCATCGATGTTGTTCGCGTCCGCAAACTCTCGGGAGGATTCTATAGATGAATAGCGGAATACCTGCTCAGCCGCCCAGCGCATCGTTTCGATGTAATGGCGCTTAACGTGCAATGTCATATATTCACTTGAATAACTGTCAAAGGCATCATCTAAACATTCGTCTGCGGAAAGCGAAGCGAGAAGCCCTAGCATGCGCTTGACATCAATCGAGATGCTCTCCGAGCAATCATCCGCGTCATTCGTGCGTTCGCGTATCTGCCGTTCGAGGGCGCTGAGAAGCGAAAAGAGGGGTACGGCCCCAGAGGAGACTGTATCGCAAATCATGCTTCTGCATGTCTTGATCTCTGACAGGTCGTTAAGTGTGCGAGCGATTTCTGCACTATCTTTATGTGAACTCGTGGTGCAGAAGTATTTGAGTGAGTGGGTCACAATGGAACGGACTGCATCATTGCAATCGCTGGATCCGTCGTCGAAAAAATACTTAGAGAACTCAAGTTGCTTCTGGTCTACTTGCCTGAAAAATAAAAGCATTTCTAATCTGTGTAAAAGTCTAATTATCGTTGGGCCGTCTATGGTTTTAGGCCAGCGGAGGATACGCGCTACCTCTGCCTCGGATACATTAGCGCCGATGGATTGTCGCAGAGCGCCGAAGATATCGAGTGTGGCAACTGTGAAACAGTATTCATACTGGGAATCCTCTCTGTATAGTTTTTCGATCGCCTTGATTACACCAGTGTACCTGCCATCAGTCGATATTTTCCTGTATCCGTCAAGCTGTCCGGACATGATCCGTCGACTACAGAACACCTGAAGAAGGGATTCTAGGTGATTGATTTGCGCGGCGTTAGCAATTCTGCCATCCATTAGAATTGCTAAGAAAATTTCAGACTCTTGGTCTGTGTAATCCACGGGGTCAGCGTTTGCTGAGATGACGTCCCATGTTTCTCGCAGCGCCTGATCGCCGACGCGCGAGTCCTGAACGAAAAAGGCGAACAAAGTTGCCCAGTCGTCTCCCAGAGAATCGTTTTTCTTCTTACTCTCGTAAATTCCCGCATAGGTTTTAAGCGAGAAACCTCTTGGGCATGCACCGGTTATTAAGCCGTTTTCGGCTAGAAACACCTGAAGGCGACGATGCTCGAAGCTCACCATGCCGTCTGAGATGGACAGCACCCCGTGGACATTGACCAGTTCGTTCAGATCGTGCAATGCCGCATCTTCGCGTGTCTTAAAACCTCGTTCACGGAAGCTTTCTAGGCTTGTGCCTAGAATTGAATACGAGGTCTCAAGCCATTTTAGAAATTGATCCTTTGGGATTCTGAGATCAAACGAACTTGACTTTTTTGCCTCATATGCCGTCCTCGACGCGCAGTACGACAACAGAAGAAGAAGATCATCGGCATTTGTGGATCCACGGCGCCAGCGCAACCTTGAATTCACATACTTGGAATACAATGCGTGTTCTGTAGAAGGTAGGTTCTCGACATTTGAAAACAGAACCAGGCACAAGGTTAACTCAAGCGGAGATCTGAGAAAATTGCGAAACCTTATGGTCCAATCACTTTCAATCGTGGTCTTCAAGAGTTCCGCCTTTTCGCAGGCCTCGTTTTCTGGGAAACACTGACAAATATACCAGGAGCGCGCCAGGGAATAGACAAACTTTCCCCTATCTTTCCGATTCATCTTGTTCAAGGCAACTACTTCAAAAGCTTGAAATTCGTTGCGCTTTAGAAACTCGCTGGTTTCATTGTCCATGGCTGTGTCTCGAGTGGTCGCAAAGACGGAAAACCTGTTGCCTAAGTCGCTTTCTTCTAAGCCAAACAGGGCCAAAAGTGCATCATAGACGTGTGCTACTGATATGTTCTTTGGGAGTTCGTCCAATCCGTCCACCAAAATGACAAATTGGGAGGGATCGGACAGCTCTAAGAGTTCAATCGCTTTCGATGATTTGTTTGCAGGGCATTGGAAGATGGCCATAGCTATTTGCCATGGTAGGTTTTCATTCGCGTAGTTTTTACTTGCAATGTCGCGACATCGCAGAAGGAGAGGTATTTTCTCGTCAAAGGTTTCCCTGGTTCCGATAAAACCATTGAGCCATTCTTTAAATTGATTATCGGATCCAGAATCAAGGGCGCCATCTACTTCGCATATTGTTGACTCTCGGGCGAGCCAAAGGGCCAGCCTGTCAAGTAGGATAGACTTACCCGACCCAGCTGATGCAGTGACAACGACGTTACAGAAATGGTTTTCTTTAGTAGGAAGAAAGTCTAAGTAATCGTCTTCTTCGTTTTCTTTTGCTCGACCGTGGATACGAACTGCGGGGGTGTCTTCGTGTAAGGAGTAAGATGCCTTCGATAGAATGGCAGCCTCCTCTGCTTCAAGTTCAGTAATTCGGGCATCGATCCTTCTAATAAGTTCGTCAACGTTGATTTGGGACCTTTTGACCGTGTCTAGCTTCGTCGGGATCCTAATAAAATCAATAGACGTTTGAATAAGTTGGGGTGTAACGAAAATATCTGAAGTCCTGATTGGCTTGAAGTTTTCGGCGATACCCAAAGCACGCTTATTTACTGAAACATAGGTGCAGCGTTCCCTTACCAGCTTCCTTGATATTGTGGCGATAATTTCTTCGGGGGTTCTTTTTTGTCCCATGCTTATCTTTCCGCCATTTCTTTCTCAAGCCAAGCGATTTCCGCATCAAGAACGTCTCGATAGAGGAATGCACCTTCGCCGTTTCCAGACTGGAACCTCACCAGCTGGGAATCGCAGAATTCACGATTTCTGATATCTTGTATTGCCTGCAACAAAGCCTGGTGCTTTGGGCCGTCGTAACCTCCAGTATCCTCGTCAACCTTTGTCAGCTCGCATATAACGCAATTGATAATTTCTAGCGAACTGCCGACAACCTCGCAGTCAGCGTAACCGGGCCCAGCTTTCTGTGATCCGTCATTGCCAGGATCTATGCAGAAAAGAAGCATAACGATGAGGCTTGCGGTGTCTTCGTCAGGGCTGCTGTTCAGCAGATCTCGTAAGATACCGAAGCAATCTGACTGGCGACCGCTTGCCACCAAATCGGACAACCCACATGCAGCAAGGTAAATCTGCATGTCTCGGCTGTCGAAAGAAAAGACACCTCCATTTGTGTCAGGAGAGCAAGACACGCAGCCGCTGGCAATGAGATAATGTCTCCAAGCGTTTGGATCGCAATTTGCCTCTGGGAACGAAAGATTGTGGGCGATGGTCTTCATGACCTGCTTGACGAGATCCCATTTCATCCCCCCATTTGATACCATATTAGCTTCGTCGGCAATATCGCCAAAGCTCGATTTCACTTCCTCTGCAAATTTTGATCGAAGGAAAGTAGCCAAAGCGAGACGCCTCATCATTTTCTTTGCGCGAGGGAGAGGGCCAAGAGTCGAGACGGCGCTTTTACTGGCTTGCTCGTCGCAAACTTCCTTGGTGAATACCGAGTTTAGTAAAGGCTCAAGTACTCTTGTTGATTTCTCTAGTAGTACATTGGACACCGTTTGAAAGGTCAAACCTGGAGCAATATCCTTGAAACACTGATTGTCTTTATCGTAGCACCATCCTCGCGCTGCGACACTGGCAAATATAGGTATGCTAATCATCCTTGAAGTGTACTTTGCATCCACGAGAATTTTTGCGTAACGATTCAATACGTCATCGTTGAGAGCTAGATCGTTGTGACCGTCGATAAGGTATTTTTTAACGAATTCGATTCTTTGAGTCCTCGTTAGTTCTTTCAGGCAGTACTCGTTCTCGCTTTCTGGGGCAAAAGAAAATCTTTCAGTCAACGGTCTTGTAGAGATGACAAAACCTGCAAGAGGAAATTTTCCCGTCAAGTCTTCGATAGCCTCGATCGCCGTGGAGAGGTCGTTAGCTTCGTCAAGTGCATCAATGATAAAGAACGCCTTCTCTCCGAGGCTTATAATATGCTGCTCGAGTTCTTTAGGTCTGGGGAGGCGGGTTTTTCCACACATAAGTTTCTTGAGGATTTCAGAGTAGGACCCCTTTTTCAGTACAGCCCTAGAAAGGCCACGTCCAGGATTAAATGAGAAGAAAAATGGGACCTGATTTCTTCGCGGATCACTTTCCTCAAAGCCAAGTCGTGATGATAGTGCTGTCTCTTTAGAGCTAAAGGAGCGGATGAGCGCGATGAGAGAAGAAGTCTTGCCTTCTCCTGCACGCGATGAAAGAATCTTGACTCTGATATCTTTAAAGTTGACCAGCTCGGCTAGAGGCATCGTGGTGCCTTTTGAAATGATCTGTCTTTCAATGAAATCCTTGACGTTGAGATGTCCTCCCTCGACGTCGCTACGGTAGCCCAAATCGGCAAAATACGAAAGGGAGGCAAGGTCCTCGATATAGGAGTCGAGATTAAACTCCTTGCTTTGATCAAGGGTGTACTTTTCATTAGATATATTTCCTGGTTTGTCGTAATTTTTACCTGAATTGACGACAGCGCGTGGCGTGGCGTTAAAAGAACGTGCCGTCTGCTCAATAAAATCGATGAGGCTTGTATTGCTCGGACATCCTGGACCGTGAGTGTCGAGCTGATATTTCGAGCAGTAAAAGTAGCGGATAGTTTTATCGCCGAAATGGCCTTCAATCTTTTCAAGAAATCTTCTATCGGTTAGAATCGAGCGCTCGGTCTGACTGACATGGCTCAACATTGCTTCTTCTTTCAATTTGTCAAGCGATATTTCGCAAGGTTTTTTATAAGGTGCAGAAAGCTCCGAAAACAATCGGATGGTCCGATCTTTTGCGAGTTTGGCATACTCGCCGGCCTCAATGTTGCCCCCAGCTTTCTTTGCATCGTTGTAGCGTTGGATGAGTGATGATCCAAATTCGCTGAACACTAACACGGGTGCCAATTTCGGGTCTAAAGGAACAAGCTTAGTGAAAATGAATCTGTCAGCCTTTTTTTCTGTAAATTCCAAAAGAGTCTTCCTGTAGTTGTTCCAGGATTCGATCGTGTTTCTAAGGATCGTTATAGCTGTGCGATCATCCACTTTTACAAACCAGTTGGAGGCGATATCCCAAGGAGTAATGATTCCAGACATCCTTGTTTCCCCTGTCGTTGAGATGATTTTTTTTGACTCGGAGGAGAACTTTGGAATGCAAGCATTACTCAAGTAGGAGCTTCCTTGGAGTCCGGTGTCTCTCGTGAACTCTTCCTTACTTAGTTCTTTACCCATTTTTGTCACAAAAACGCTTCTTGTAACGTGATATGCCAACGCATATACCTCGTTACCAAGCAACCACGTTCTGTGTAAAACGTTATTGCGAAGGCAGAAGCCGGTTTCTTCAAGCCCGGTAGCAGCGAAATCGAGAGACCTGTCATTGATTTGCTGAATGAAATTTTCAATAGACTCCCAGTCACGAGGCATCGTGTCCTCCTTTTGCGTGACCCCTACACCGATAGCTTACTTAATTATCCAACATATAAACAATTTTTCCAGGGTAAAAGGGATGCAAGAACGATGCGGGTGTGTCGATGGTGGGCAACGGAAGATAGGAAATCCTCTCTTTAGAAAGGCGGAGTCTGTGTAACACCCCTGTTGCACCCTAGATAATAAGCGCGACGTTTCGTTTCGTTGTAGTGTGGGGTTAGGCCAAAAAGGCCAAACTGAATACCAATAGAGAGGAAACGCTATGTGCATCAAGTATTGGGATCCATCAGCTTATGCCACCGAGGATCAGATTCGCGAGATTGCATATGGTTGCGATGCCGCAACATTCGGTGATGACGGATAGTTTTGTGAGAAGCATCGTGAGGAAGAAGATCGACATGGTTCCATTTAGGATTTCTATTAAAGAGTCCAAAGCTTTAGCATTTTAGGAGAAGAATTTAGAAAAAATAAAAGATGAGTGAAATGAATACTGATCAATATATGTGTATCAATTGGTTCGAACAGAGAGGTTTCTTAAATGTTGATACAAATAAGTAATTTGAATATGATTATTATGCTTATACAATCAAATGGAGATAAAACATCTCCCATAATACAGAGAAAGTTGTATTGGCTGCCTCGTCGTTTGGTTCAAGTGGGAATAGTGCTCGATATCCTTGGTTTCCTTTGCTTTTTTATTGCCGGTTTGGTATTTAATGATAAGTCTTTATCAACTTCTGGATACTTGAATTCTATACCTCAGTGGTTTGATATTGCTCAAGAAGACTTCCAAACCATTGCTTTGACTGGCTTTATTATCGCGCTACTTCTAGCTGTCTTGGTGGCACTCTGGTTGCTGTACCACTGGTGGGATGAATCTAAAGCGAACGCATCGAAGAGTCAGATCTAAAATATTTATTTCGAAAAACACTCTAGTAGGGTTACAGGTTGATAAGACATCTAGCATATTGTTATTCAAGGGGGAGGGAGACCTCCCCCTTTTGGTGTCTAAATGAATCCTTTTACGGTGCAGTATGTTAGGGAAGCTCCGGGGTTAAGCGCGTTGGAAACTCCCTACATAGTAATAAGGTAAAGGCTCTTTATTTCGGTGGGGTATAGGTTAGGTTGTTGGGGATTATTTGATTGGTTGGGGAATCGGCTTGTGGGGGTGCCTTGGGGGGTTGTTGAAAGGGGTGGTTGGGGAAGGAGGAGGGTCTGGTTTGGAAGGTTGGCGGGGGTGGAGAGGGGGTTGGCGGCAAATGGTAACTCGCTTGAAATATTGTTTGGGGGTTATAGCAGGGGGCATTGGCCGAGGTGGCGGGGTGGGTTTGTGTGCACTTTGCGGGGATTTGGGCACTATTCACCCAAGTTTTCTCCAGATTGCGATTTTCTCGCCAACCTTTTGAAGGATTGAGAGTATAATACCGAACGAAGATGCAGCTTTATGGTGTTTCATCGCGCCCTGCGGCAATGACGGAGATTTGCTTGCATTACGATGAAGCCAAGGTTGTGTATCTAAGTTAGTGTAAGTTTTTGGAAGGAGACGAAGTGTGACAGCTTGCGTCAACAACGAAGGGCTCTCTGGCAAGAAGGTAGTAAGCGCTACCCTCGCCGGTGTGCTCGCAGCCGGCATGGTGCCGGCCATTGCTTTTGCCGATGAGGCCGCCGAGGCCTCGACCGACGAGGGTATCGATCTGCTGGCAGTGTCCAAGGCTGAAGCTTTCCAGCAGGGTGCTGTGACTGAGGCTACGGACAATAATGCAAAGGCAATTGCGGATCTGGAGAATATCGAATTCGCTTATGAGGCGACAGTACCTCACTATGTCAAGCCGACGAAGGTGACCCCGAAGGGCGATACGAAGGCTGTAGATGTCACCGATTCCACTGAGTATGATATAAACTATTATACTGAGGCAAACTATAAGGCTTATATTGCCGGAAGTGCTGATACCAAGATCTCCAACGCAGATACTGGTATTATTGATGCCGGTACGTATTATGCTGTTGTTGTTCCGAAGAGTGGCGGTGAATATTACGCGGCTGGTAATAAGGGTGTTGCCATTAAGTTCAGCATTGTTGGTACGTCTTTGAAGGATGCCACGCTTAAGAATGCTGACAAGGCTGATGTCTTTACATACAACGGGAAGGCACAGGATCTTTCTGTCTATCTTGGCGACAATTTGGTTGATCCTGCAAATTATGATATCGCATTCTACAAGAATGATGGTACGGCACTTGGCGTTGGCGTCAAGCCGGAGGATGCCGGAAAGTACATTGCGACTGTTACAGGCAAGAATCAGTATAAGGGTTCGACCGTTAATATTCCTCTGACGGTTGAGAAGCTTGACCTCTCGAAGGCGAACATTGTTCTCGAGGATAAAAAAGTTGGTGATACAGCCTCGCTTCCGGGGATTGCATCCGTCAATGGTGATACGGACGCAACAACCAATCTGGACACTTTGACGGTTAGCTATGATGCCTCGAAGAACGGCAATAAACTTTACAATGCTTCTGCAACGGCCGATAGCTACAAGTTTGATATCACGGCACCGGAAAACGATCCCAACGTTATTGGTGCAGGTGTGGCCGCAATTAGCGTAGTAGATGATCTTGGTGTTATTTCTTTCGATGGTAGTAACGCTTTGCCCGCGACATTTACCGTTGATCATGGCGCAGGTCAGTCTGATATCGACTTCACTAAACTCAAGCTTTATGCATCGGACGGAAGCACCCCGGCTGGCCCCACTGGTGACGCCATCAAGGATATTAAGTTCGACATTACGGTGACGGACAAGGATCATAATCCTGCAACTTTGGCTGATGTCAAGACCCCGGGTGTGTGGAACGTCTCCATTAAGGTTAATTCGGCTGCTAATAAGTATGCATGGGGTGGAGAGGCTTCTACTGTGGTCACGGTGACCGATGCCACGATCGAAGGCAATAGCAACCTTTATGTGCGTTATAAGGGCGTCCTTCAGGGCAATCAGGTTAAAGCTGATTACTCTGGATCCAACATCATGAACGATGTTGAGATCGTACTTGAAGACGGCAATGGCAACGTCCTCGTTGAGAACACGGATTATGCTGTTAAAGTGGCTGATCAGGCTGGTAATGAAGTAACAGAGGTTGTAAACGCTGATACCTATACTGTTACGGTTTCAAGCAAGAAGTATGACATCAAGAACAACACGTTTACGGTTGTAGTCGATCCACTGGAGATTAATGGTGTTGAGTTCGCTGGTACTTCTACGTACCTTGCGCCTGGAGCAAATCCGGGTGACGATGGTGTCGAGACACCGTTCTATCCGTACACCGGTGATGTCGTTACGCCCTCTTTCACATATGTGTCTGGTAAGGATGCCAAGGGCGAGGATATTGTCGTGCCGCTTCCTGCAGACAGCTATAAGGTTGTTTATGACTATTACACCGATCCGACTACCACGAAGCGTGTTGGTGAAATGAAGGAAGAGGGTAAGTACAAGGTAACCCTTTCTGCAGCGAGTGGTAATTACACGATTAATGCTCCTGCTTCTCCTCTGGAGATCGAAGTCGCTAACAAGAAGGTTTTTGGTGACGTTTCGAGCGCTGACTGGTTCTACAATGTGGTTTACCAGGCGAATGACCTTGGTTATATGACTGGCTATCAGGGCGGAAAGCTGTTTGGCGCAAACCATACCATTACGCGTGCTGATGTCATTTGTGTTCTTTACAACATGGCTGGTGGTACTAATAATGTTTGGGATGCTGTTGTAGGCCATGACTCCTTCACGGATGTCAACTCCAACGCTTACTACGCGAAGGCTCTTGCGTGGGCTAAGGGTCTGGGTATTGCAAATGGTTACGCTGACGGTACCTTTAACCCTGAGGGTGCAATTACTCGTCAGGACTTTGCTTGCCTGCTTGCGAACTACGCTAAGAGGGTCGGCAACTTCGAGGCTCCTAAGGACATCAATGCTGTTCTCGCTAAGTACCCCGATGGTGCTCAGGTTGCCGACTACGCCAAGGAGAACGTGGCTTGGGCATGCGACAAGGAGATCATGGGTAACGCTGGTGTAATTAACCCTGCCTCCAACATTACTCGTGCCGAGGTTGCGGCTATGGTTGTTAACTATCAGCCCGACGGTAAACTGCAGGCTTAAAGTTCGGCAGTCTTTAATTGTGCGCAGCTGAGTCTTCTTGGCTCTATCAACTAAGGTAAAGCTGGGTGGGAAATCAAAGGGTTTCCCATCCACGGAAGACTCAGCAGGTTTGTAGGGCTATCTGTTTTCTGCAACAGATTGTCCCACAAGCCTTAAAGCAAGCTGTCGCGGAAGGCTTCGTTGTGCAAAGACGCTCTCGCGTGTGAACGCGAGGGCGTCTTGCATTGTGGGACGTTGTATAATCTGATGGCATTTCTATTTTAGGTTATCTAATCTTTGGAGGGTTCTACCGGTTATGACCAACCCGTTTTCCAAACTGCTCACTCTGGGCAATGACAAGCGCCTCAAGGGCTATCAGCGGAAAGTGCAAGCCATCGGCGATCTTGAAGAGGGTTTCAAGAGCAAGTCCGACGCAGAACTTAAATCCTTTACTGCTGTGTTGCAGGAGCGTATCGCTAGTGGCGAAGCGCTCGACAAGGTGCTGCCTGAGGCGTTCGCGCTCGTGCGCGAGGCCAGCTTGCGCACCCTCGGGATGCGTCACTTCGACGTGCAGCTTATCGGTGCTATGGCGCTCAATGATGGCTGCATCGCTGAGATGAAAACTGGCGAGGGCAAGACCCTCGTCGCTACCGCTGCGGCGTTCCTCAATGCTCTCACGGGCGAGAACGTTCATGTAGTTACCGTTAATGACTACCTCGCAAAGCGCGACAGTGAGTGGATGGGGCAGCTTTACCACTTCCTCGGGCTTGAGGTGGGTCTTCTGCAAAACGGTATGCAGCCGTGGGAGCGTAAACCCTCCTATGCGGCACATATTACCTATGGCACGAACTCAGAGTTTGGGTTTGACTATTTGCGTGACAACATGGTGTCCTCTCCTGCGGAGCGTGTGCAGCGCGGGCAGCATTTTTCTATCGTGGATGAGGTGGACTCCATCCTCATTGATGAGGCACGTACGCCGCTGATTATCTCTGGCTTGGGTGGGGCGGCTGCGGATTTGTACAACGCCTTCGCTGAGGTAATGCCACGACTTTCTCGCGAGGACGATATTGTGCTCGACGAGGCAAAACGCACCGTCTACGCCAGCGAGAAAGGCCTCGACAAGATTGAAGAGATGCTCGGCATGGAGATTTATGCCGATGCCTCTGGCAAGTTGGCTAACCACCTGAAACAAGCTTTACGTGCCGAGTTCTTGTTCAAGCGCGATGTGGAGTATGTGGTCATTGACGGCGAGCTTAAGATCGTTGATGAATTCACGGGCCGCATCATGGAGGGGCGGCGCTTCTCTGAGGGTTTGCACCAGGCGCTTGAGGCCAAGGAGCACGTGAAGATTCAAGACGAGAACCAAACCCTCGCTACGGTCACGCTGCAAAACTATTTCCGCTTGTATGAAAAGCTGTCCGGAATGACGGGTACGGCGCTCACCGAAGACTCTGAGTTCCGTCATATCTATAAGCTTCCTGTGGTTCCCATTCCCACGAACAAGCCGGTTATTCGCCAGGACAAAGAGGATCTTATCTTCCGCACAGTGGATGCTAAGTATAAGGCTGTGGCTGATGAGGTGGAGCGTCGTCATGCTAAGGGTCAGCCGGTGCTTATTGGCACGTCTACCATTGAGGCGAGCGAGCGCTTGAGCCGCCTGCTGGATAAGCGTGGCGTGAAGCATGAGACGCTGAATGCTAAGAACCCCGAGCGCGAGGCGCGTATTGTGGAGCAGGCGGGCCGCTTGGGTGCGGTTACCATCGCCACCAACATGGCTGGTCGTGGTACGGACATTCTGCTCGGCGGTAATCGTGATGCCCTCGTGCGTGATGCCCTTGTGCGCTATGAAAACTCCAACATGACCGACGAAGAAAAACTCCATACGGCCGAGGCCGAGGCTGACTACATCACCAGCCGTGAGGGCTACGCGGTGCGCCAGTTCGGCGGCCTGTGCGTCATTGGTACCGACCGCCACGAGTCGCGTCGTATCGACAACCAGCTGCGTGGTCGCGCTGGCCGTCAGGGCGACCCGGGCGAGTCGCAGTTCTACCTGTCGCTGGAGGACAACCTGTTGAAGCGCTTCGGTCAGGACCGCCTACACGCGGTATCCGACATGATGATTAAGCGCGGCATGCCCGATGATCAGCCGCTGCAAGACCCGCTGGTGTCCAAGGTGATTGGCTCGGCGCAGCGGCAAGTTGAGAGCATCCACTTCGGCGCGCGCAAGAACGTGCTGGAGTACGACGACGTCATGAACCTGCAGCGCAAGGCCATCTACGAGGAACGCAACGCCGTGCTGGATGGCAAAGAGTTTGACGACATGCAGATATTCCGGATCCTCTACGACCTCATTGTGTACAAGCTGCAGACGTTCTGTCCCTACGACAAGTCCTACGTGGACTGGGACTATCCGGCGCTCGACGCGTGGATGGTGGAGATGAGCGGCGCGCCGGAGTACGACTCGAAGTTCTACGACATTCACTTCCAGGACATTCTGGCCGACCTGCTGCACGACGACATCATGAACCCGTACCGCCGCAAGCGTAAAGAGGTGGGCACCGAGGAAATGAAGGACATCGCGCGCCAGGTAATGCTGCGCCAGATTGACACGCATTGGATTGCGCACCTGCAGGAGATGGACTACCTAAAGAATGGTATCGGCCTGCGCGCCCTGGGCCATCGCGACCCGCTGGTGGAGTACAAGGAAGAGGCGTACCGCGCCTTCACCGACCTCACGTTCTGCATCTACGAGGACTTCATCCGCACTCTGGTACGCCTGCCCGTAGAGAAGCCCGAGATTGTGCTTCCGCCCGAGGAAGACAACCCGTTCAGGCTGGACAAGTTGATTTACTCGAATGTGGAGGCCGCGCTGACTGAAAGCAGCGAGGCTCAGCTGAACCAAGCCAAGAACAACGCGCCGTTGTTGTAGGGTCTGGTTGACGTTGTGCGCGCCCCCGGCTTGCGCGTGCGAGCCGGGGGCGTTGTTGTCTTTCGGCCGCGTTTCGCGCTCTGGCAAAAGTGTGACGCGCTTACGCGCTACTGATTACGCCATGGGGCCACCAAGTCCCTATCCTCACGACGCGGGCTGACTTGCTTGAAGGCGCTGACGTACAAGAGGCATAACCCCCGTAGGGATGCAACAGCGACGGCGCGCAGCGCCTAGTCCCTTTAGGGAAGCATCCGTTCGCGCGAAGCGCGAAAACGCAGGTGGTGGTTGTGTTCTCCGCCTGCGGCGGAGCGGATGCTTCCCTAAAGGGACTAGGCGCTTCGCGCCGTCGCTGGTAGCATCCCTACGCTCAACCCGAGCGAGCGTCGGGCCCCTGTCATCCTGAGCGGAGGCGGCGAAGCCGCCGTAGTCGAAGGATCCCGTGTGGCGCCAGCCGGAACTCTGCCAGCTATCGCCACACGGGATCCTTCGTCCCCGCTTCGCGGGGCCTCCCTGCGCTCGCTTCGCGTGCTCGGGAGTTCAACAGTCCACTGGACTGTTGAATGCTTCGCTCGCTCAGGATGACAATCTGCATAAAAGTCCGCGTCATAAGGTTTGGGATGTGGGGTGCTTCTGGCGTAATCAGTAGCGCGAAGCGCGTCACACTTTGCAAAAGCGGATGGTAGTGGCGATAATAGTTACTCACTTATCGAATAGTGATAAATGAGGCGCGATTATAGAATGAAATTTATCGAACAACGTTATTGTTGGGTATGCAGCTAGAGCTACACTTATCGAATGGCGATAAATTGTGTGTTGTTAGTGCTGGTGGTGCTTAAAGGTGGCTTTTAGGTGGCTGGGGAGGCGCATTATGGTCCAGCCTAGTTTGTAGGACTTGGAGGACGTGAGGGACTCTAGTTCTTGCGCCAAGTGGGCGTTCTCGGTGGTGAGGGTTTGTGCGGTGTGCTCTGCCTCGCGCAGGCGCGCGGTAAGGTCGGCCTCGTGCTGTTGATGGCGCAGCTCAGAGGCGGGCTCGTCGTAGAGGTAGAAGGCGCGACTGAGGGCACCTTCCTTTTGCGGGCCGACTTCTTCGATGATATCTGCAAGCAGGTCTTCGGCTTCCTCGCTGATGTGGCGGAGGCGTTTGGCGTTTTCCTTTACCGTTGCGCTGCGTGCTTCGTAGGAGTCCAGCAGGGAGATCAGCGTGCGCTCGATGTTCGCTGCTTCGGCATCCATGGGTAGTAGCAGGTCGTCGCAGCCCATGTCATGGTAGAGGGCTGCCACTTTCGGCAGATAATCTATGCCTACGCAGGGCTTTCCGAAGCTGTTGAGCAAAAGCGAGCAGTGGTAGCGCATCGACAGGCCGGCGTGCGCGCGGGCCAGCAGGTCGGCTACGGCCTCGATGCGGTCGCCCTCGTCGAACAGCGCGGCGGAGGCGGGGTTGTACAGGTTGGTCTGCACGCACTGCGCGAGGGTGCGGTCGGCGGGGTCGAGGACGCACAACGCGAAGCGCACGTCTTTGTGGATGTGCGCGACAGCATCAAGAGCTGCGGCAACGCGCTCGGCGAAGTCCTGTGGCGCGTGGTCATAGTCGCGAAGGGATACGGCAATCAGGCGGTGGGCGTCGGGCTGAAAGCCCGTCTGCTCAAGCCAGGTATCAACCGCGGCCGTGCGTTCATGCGCGCCGAGAAAGGCGGTGTCGGCCTTCTGGATTACGAGGCTTTCCGGCACGTCGCATGCCCTGATGAGCTGGGCGGTTTCCGCGTCGCGTGCGATGAAGCGCGCTCCCAGACGGGCCATAAGGTTCACGAGACGCTGCGAGTCGGCCAGCGCCAGCGGCCCAGCGCCAATACCGTAGAGCACGGGCTGCGCACCGCTGAGGGTGGCCAGGCTCACGTAGTTTGCGATTCCGGGGATGTCGGAGCAGCTGGTGGTTGAGACGAACTCGGCCTTGCCCATGGTCCAGCGTGTTCCCTGGTCAAACAGCAGGCCGGCTATGACGAGCGTGGCCGACGCGAAGTCGAGCACGCCCGCCAGCATACGTGTGTCGCGCAGACTTATGGCGTAGATGCCGCGCTCTTGCAGTGTGTGGGCAGGGTCCTCGCTGATGGCGACCACCGACGCGCCAGGGAAGCGGCTGCGGATGCGCTGGTCGAGCGTGGCGAGGATGTACTCGTCGCCGAAGTTGCCCTTGCCCACATAACCCAAGATGGCCACGATGCGGCGCGGTGCCTCGGTGCCCGGCATGAGGCCGCGCGGCGCGAGGTGTGCGCGGATGCGCTCCCAGGCGGCAGCGAGGGTGGTGTCAAGGGCGTCGCTGCTGGTAGTGTAGGGGAGCGGTTCGACGGTGTCGCTGGTGATGCGCATGAGGGTATTGCTGTCGTGGAGGGCGAGGGCCAGCAGGCCGCTTTCTTCGGCGGCTTGTAGCGCGTCGGCACCTTCCCCTTCATCGTCGAACACCATCACCGTGTGACTAGAGCGTGAGGCGTAAACGAACCCGCTGGTAGCAGGAGAGATGCGCCACTCTTCCGGCCATCCCTCGCCAACGCAACGCACGGCTTCCCCAGGGTTCTCTTCCATATAGCGGCGCAGGTACGCAATGCGGCTTTCTGTGGCATCTTGCAAGCAGAGGACGCTTGGCCCGTAGGCAATCGTATTCGCCAGGGGGGTGTTCGCATATTCGGCGTCCACGGCCGCCGGACACAACTCCACTACATCCGCAATGCCTCCGGCTTCGATAACTTCCCCCATGCGCTCGCTCGTCACCAGCGCAAAGTCTACGTGTGTGCCAGCAAGCGCCTGCGCGTATCCTTTCGCCACCTGCATGCTGTCGCACACCAGCCCCACGGCCGTGCGTTTCGCCAGTATCTCGTGGTTCTCCAAAGGTAGCAGCACACCGTCGGCCATCAGCACACAATCCAGCTGTTGCGTCACGCAAAAGCGTTGCAGGCACGCGGGCTGCGCCACCCCTTCCGCATCGAACGCGAAGGGGTGCGTGGCGGGCGAAAAGAAGAACACCGTGTGGCCGCGCGCCTCAAGGATGTCCTTTATGCGCCACGAGAGCGAGGCGAGGCCGTGTGCGGGGCGCGCGAGCAGGGCGATGCGGCAGTGCCGTGTGCGGTTATCGGGCAAAGCGAACCTCCGAAGACGTGTCGTTTTCGGTTGTCACCATAGCACAACGCGCGGGCTTCCTGGCGCACGTCTGCCAAGCTACAGCAAGCCGCTGAGGATGGCGTTTTTGATGACGGCCGCCATTTCAGCGCGGGTGGCGGTGCCGCCCGGGTTGAGCAGGCGCGTGCCGTCGGGTTGGTTGACGCCGTTGATGACGCCCTTGTCAACGGCCCAGGTCACGCACGTGCGCGCCCAGTCGCTGGTGGCGTTGTGGTCGGGGAGGGCGTTGAACTTGGCGGGGTTGGCTTGCGTGGTGCTGTTGCCGGTGACGTTGGCGATGATGCAGGCCACCTGCTCGCGCGTGAGCGAGTCGCCCACGCCGAACGTGCGGCTGTCGTAGCCGTTCATGTAGCCGGTGGCAATGGCCCAGTTCACGGGGCGGGCGTACCAGTCCGCTTGGTTGATGTCGGTTTGCGGGGCTGCGGGCGCGATGGCGCCGTTGCCCAGGTAGTTGTACAGCACGGCGGCGGCCTGTTCGCGCGTCATGACGTCGTTGGGGCCGAACAGGTTGGTGCCCGCGTAGCCGTTCATGATGCCGTTTGACGTGGCGTAATTCACGGTGTCGTAGAACCAGTCGGCTTCGTGCACGTCAGCGAAGTGCTTCACGTGGTGTGCTTCCAGGTAGTTCACCGCAGCGGCGACGTCGATGGCGCCGTGGCTGCCGCTGGTTTGGCGGCGGTCGTTCACGGGGTCGTTGATTGCGCGCGCCGTGGCGTATACGGCTTCGCACGCTTCGTCCACCGTGGCGTCAGGCACCGCCGCAAACAGCAGCGCAAAGGCGCCGGCCACCAGCGGGGAGGCCATGGACGTACCGGAAAGGGAAGCATAGGGGCCGTTCGCAAAGGTGTTTTGCCTGATGTAGGTGGACCAGATACTGCGACCGGGCGCGCTGATGTCTTTATACTGGTTGTAGTCAGACCACACGATGTTCGTGCCGTCGGGCTCCAGCGCCGTTACGGAAACGCAGGCTGCGAAATCGCTGGGATAGGAGGGATCGGTGTAGGGCGTGACGTTGTCGCCGTTGCCGCCGGCGCATACGGTAACGATGCCGAACTCGTTGCGCGCGCGGGTGATGGTGCTTCCCAGAAGGCTGTCTCTGATGTCGCTGCCGTAGCCACCCAGGCTCATGTTCACCACGCGGATGTTGGGGCACTTTCCGCTTTTTACCAGGGACAACATATAATTATAGCCCATCAGGAGCGACTGGGTGGTGGCCCGGGAATCGGTGTCGTTCGTTACCTTGATGGGCACGATGTTCGCGTTGAACGACCCGCCGGCAATGCCAATGCCGTTGTTCGCCACGCCGGCGATGATGCCCGCCACGTGCGTGCCGTGGCCGTTTAAGTCGCCCTGGTTTGCGTCGTTGAAGTTGAGGGGCTTGTCGTAGAAAGCGTCGTAGGCGACGTTGCGCAGAACGTTTGCAGACAGGTCTTCGTGGTTGGCGCGTACGCCGGAGTCAAGGATGGCCACGGTGACCGAGCCGTCGGTAGTGGCGCTGTTCCAGGCGTCGGTGAGGGTGGCGTTGTAGAGCCAGTACTGGTTGGGGTTGGTAGCGGGGCTGGAGGTTTGGGCGAAGGGGTCGTTCGCGCGGGGGGTGGCGAGGGGGGAGGCGGTGGAGGTGTCGCTTGTGGGGGAGATGGGGCTTGCGGTGGCCTCGGGGGTTGCGGCGTCTGCGGGTGCTGGTTCTTCTACGCCGTCGATGAGCGAGTAGATGTAGTTGGGCTGAGCGGCTTCGATGCCGGGAAGAGCCTGCGCGGCGGCTGCGGCTTCTTCGTCGGTTTGGCCTTCGGTCGGTTCGGCGGCGAGGATGACGCCGTCGGAGGTTTCCATGCGGTCGGTAACGCGGAGGCCTGCCTGCTCAAGCTGATGTTCGGCCATGTCGCCGGAGCGCAACCAACTGTCAGTGCTGGGAATGACGAGGATGCCATCGGTGGCTGGCTCGCTTGCGGAAGTGTCCGCGGAGGGTTCTTCGGCTGCCTGACACACGCCGCCCGTGGTGGCCGTGATTTCGCCTGAACTAGTTGAAGAGTCCTGGGAGGTTTCTGCTGGCGTGTTCGCTGGCTCTGCCAACGCCGTAAGCGCCCCTGCGGGCACGAGCCCCGTTGCCAGCACCACCGCCAACACAAACGCCAACGACGCTCGCTTTATTTGCTTCATGAGAACCTCCTGCGCCAACCCCTTAGTATTGCCAGCAGTATACTCCACACGCGCTCCACCTTCCCCAACGCATCCGCCAATGACCGCGTTGTCGCTTCTTGTTCGTTTCCCAGGGAAAGAAGAGCGTGTTACCATGCAAAGAAAGGTGGCGAGTGAGCGGAGGGTTCATGGGTGCGTTGTTCGAGCAGCTAGAAATGGGGGCGTTGCGGGGGCGGAATCGGGTGGTGCGGGCGGCTACGTATGAGGCGCTGGCTACCGAGGACGGGCACGTCACGCCGGAGTTGCTGGCCGTGTACGAGCAGCTGGCCGAGGGTGGCGCGGGCATCATCATCGCGGGGTACGCGCATGTCATGCGCGATGAGCAGCCGAACCCGCGGATGCTGGGCATCTACGATGACTCGTTCGTGCCCGAGTATCGCCAGTTCGTTGATGCCGTGCACGCGCGCGGCGCGGCCATCGTGTCGCAGATTGTGTACGGCGGCTCTGCGACCAGGCTTAACCCGCCCAGCGAGCGCATCCTTGGGCCTTCGGCCGTGGCGAATCCGAAGACGGGCATCGTACCCGTTGAGGCCACTCCCGACGACCTGCGCGACCTCACGGAGGCATTTGCCGCCGCAGCGCGCCGCGCGCAGGAGGCCGGCTTCGACGCAGTGGAGTTGCACGCGGCGCATGGCTACCTGCTCAGTCAGTTCCTGAACCCGCTGCTCAACCAGCGTACGGATGCCTACGGCGGCTCGCTTGAGAACCGCGCGCGCCTGGTGCTTGAAACGCTGGATGCCGTGCGCGCTGTTGTCGGCCCCGATTTCCCCGTACTAGTAAAGCTGAACAGCTCCGACGGCGTGGAAGGCGGCCTCACCGAAGAGGATAGCCTGTACGCGGCGCGCCTCATGATTGAGCACGGCGCCATGGGCATCGAGGTCAGCGGCGCATGGCGTGATTGCAACGTGCGCGAGTTCGGCGGCGAGCCCTTCTTTGCCAGCTACGCGGCACGCCTTGCGCGCGAGGTGGACGTGCCGGTCATTCTCACCGGAGGCAACCGCAACGTGGCGGCCATGGAGCGCCTTGCGACCGAAGACGGCATCGCGGCGTTCGGCCTCTGTCGCCCCCTCATCTGCGAACCCGACCTCCCGAACCGCTGGAAGGCCGACCCAAGCTATACTCCGCGCTGCGTCTCCTGTGGCGGCTGCGACAAAACCCCCGGCCACCGCTGCATCCTCCCCGGTACCCCGCAAGTGGTAACGGCGGCTCGCTAACCCTTGTCAGCCTCGCTAAGTTCCACTTCTGTCGAGTAGATTTCAACATATGGAGCGTCAATGAGACGCTTTTAGACGATGAATAGACGATTCCTCAGACGATTAGGCGATTATCTTGAGCGCCGCACGGTGCTCTTGTTCCTGGGCTTATGGGGATGTGGGTGAGTTTCGATGGCGAAGGGGTGCGGTTCGGTAGAGGCGCGCTTTCGTTTGTTATGATCGGACTCTATGACGAAACGAGGTTCACATAGGTGGTTGAAGGCGATGCTGGGTGTCGTGTTGGGATGCTTGGTTGCGGTTGTTGCCGTGGTAGCGGTGACGAACGTCGTCACGCTGGCTACGACGAAGGATCGCGTCGTGAGCACCGAGGCTGCGGCGGCGCTCGATGCGGATGCCATTGTGGTGCTGGGCGCGTCGGTGTTCGCGGACGGCACGCCCTCGGGCATTCTGCAGGACCGGCTTGACGACGGCATCGCGCTGTACGAAGCGGGTGTGGCGCCCAAAATCATCATGAGCGGCGACAACAGCACGGTGTCGTATAACGAGGTCAAAGCCATGAAGGACTACGCCGTGTCGCAGGGCGTGCCCAGTGAGGACGTGTTCTGCGACCACGCTGGCTTCTCCACCTATGAAAGCATGTACCGCGCCAAGCACGTGTTCGGCGCCGAACGCATCGTGGTGGCCACGCAAACCTACCACCTCTACCGCGCCCTCTACGCCGCGAATGGCCTGGGCATGGAGGCCCTCGGCGTGTCGAGCGACTACCACACCTATTCCAAACAACTCCAGTACGACATCCGCGAAATCCCCGCGCGCACCAAGGATTTCTTCAAGACGCTGTTCCAAGTCCCCTCCACTTTCGTAGGCGACCCCATAAGCCTCCACCAATCCGGCGACGTAACCGAGGGGTAAGGCGCGTAAGGGGCTTAGTTTGTCATCCTGAGCGAGCGAAGCGAGTCGAAGGATCCCGTGCGGCGATAGCTAAGAGTATTCCTGCTAACGCCACACGGGATCCTTCAACTGCGCGCCTTCGGCGCTCCGCCCAGGATGACAAGATGAAGGCTTTTATCGTTATTCGTAGTTTTCTATGAGGTCTATTAGTTGTTGTTTGGAGTGGAGGTCGGTTTTTTCTAGGATGCGGCGGGTGTGGGTGCGGATGGTGCTTTCGGAGACGAACAGGGCCTCGGCGATAACCTTGGCGGAGCGGCCGCGGGCGAGGAAGGGGAGAACCTCGGCCTCGCGACGGGTGAGGCCGTAGTCTTCGGCGATGGTGGTGTAGAGTGCTTGCTCGTCGTCGAGGTCCGCGCGTTCGGCGCTTGCGGTGGGCTTGGCGCTTGCGGCGGGCATGGTGTTGTCGGTGGACTTCGCGCCAGCGGCTGGTGCAGCGTCCTCTTCGCCAGGTGTTTCGCTTATCTCGTCCGGCGCTGAGGTATCCAGCTGAGCGAAAGCGTCTGTCTGCGCACCTTCTTCCAACTTTTCCGCACCCGCTTTGCGCTTGTGGCGCAGCCAGTTGAACAGGCCTAACATCACCAGCACATAGAGCGCGCCCAGCGATACGCCTACGATGAGGGCGCTTGGCTTGCCGGGGACCAGCGTCACTAAAAAGCCGATGCCGATGCCAATCAGGCGCAGCAGCACCGACAGCGAGCGCACGATGCCGCCAACCACGAAGCCCGACACGGCGAAGTCGTAGGACGTGGCGGCCACGAGCGACCAAATGACCACGTCGAACACGCCGTAGCTGGCGCTCATAATAATGTTGAGCGCGACGGGGTTCGTCTCCCAGAAAAACGGCAGCACGGCGAACAGCACCACGATGACTGGCACCACAATGCGATACGCAATGTCCAGGTTCACGCGCGTGCGCGCGTACAGCACAAGCCCCACCAGAGCAACCGCCACCATGAGGTTCGCCACGAGCGGCGCAAGGTGCGCCTCGTTCACCGACCCCACGGTGAACACCGTGAGTTCCCACATGAACCCGAACAGACACGACAGCACAAGGCTGGCCACAATAAGCCCAATCAGCGAGCCCACTGCCAACAGCGAGCGCTTCGATCCGCCCTCGGGCACGGCGCGCCCATCGGGCACCTCGGCGCGACAGTGCACCAGGCACACAAGTGAAATCACGGGCAGCGGCACCATAAGCACAATGGCGGGCACACTCAGGTTCTCAGCCAAAAGCGACACCGCCAAAAACAGCGCGGCGGTCAGCAGAAACGCCACCGGCACGTAGAACGACGTGCGCGCGGGGTGCATGCGCCCGTAGCAGTCGGCCCAGCTTCCCCAGAACGCTCCGTATCCCACGCCCGTCAGCACGGCGCCACCCAGCAAAAAGGGTAGCAGCGCGCCGCCGCCCACGCGCCCGGCGAAGTGCACCAGCACCAGCCCCACTACCACCACTGCGGCCATCGGCCACAGAGGCAGGCGGTCGATGCGCTCCGGGTCGTTTTCCGCCCAGGCCGCGAGCGCCAGCAGCGTGGTCATATTCGCCACGAACGACACGATGACCACAATCGACTCCAGTTCGGGCGTGTTCGCCTCGCCCGTAAGAAGAATGGAACTGCGAAACGTCAGCATGCTGCACGCCCAGAAAAACGCCATGCCCACATGCCGCAGGCGCATGGTCTTCCACACCATTCGCATGCTGCGTCTTTCGCGCGCTATGGACAACCAAACCCCCTTATGCCGCTTGGTCACCGCCGGGTTTCGGACGGGTGACGCTTCGGTTCCCTCTTGCTAAAACGCTTCTCGAATGCGCTGCTCATCAGGGAAAATGTACAAATCATCAGTTTCTGATGACATGCCGTCGACGCATCGCGCCTAGCATAGGCCCCCTCGAGAAAGGATGCAGCCGATGCGCGAAACCCTGAACAACGCACGCCTATTATCGCTCATAGCTCCGCTGTTTTCACATCTTTGCGAAAAGGAATATGCCGAGGTGCGGGAAAACCTTGCCTGGCCCGCCGCGCGCAACGCGGTTGCTTGTTTGGCAGAGAACGCCGACGAGCGCCGCCTGTTTGAGCGCGCGTGCCGCTTGCCTGCGTGGCCGGAGCGCTCGCTGCTGCAAAACGAAGTACTGGTGAGCGGCATGCCGTTGGCTGCGCTGCCGGTGGAATCGCTCTACAAGCCGTGGTCGCTTGAGCCGGGGAACGCCTATGGTGCGCAGCGCGGGCTGTTTTTGGGCGACCCGGCGCGGCACTTGCAGGCGGTGTATGCCGCACTCGACCTCACCGTGCCCGATCAGTTCGTCGCTACGCCCGACCACCTGGCGCTTGAGCTGGACCTGCTGGGGCTGTTGGTGGAAAGCGGCAACGTTGCCGCGGCGCGCGATGTGGCGGCCGACCACCTGGACTGGCTTCCCGCCTACGACGACGCCCTTTCGCGCGCAGCCGAACAGGCCGCGGGCACCACCCGCCTCGATGAATCGCACCGAGCCGGGCTGGCGGAAGGTATCGCTCACCTGCGGGCGCTTACCGCCTTGGCGGGCCGGCTCGTGCGCGAAGCAACGTTCGCGCCCGCCGCGCACGCACAACCCACGGAACCCCTCGCCACCTGCGGCGACGTTCAATAAACGCACCACCACGCACCACCAAGCACCACCCGCACCACCAACCAGTAAACGCTCCACGATAGGAAGGAAAAGGGGGAAACGGGATGTTCGAAGATGTTTCAAGGCGAACGTTTCTCAAGGGCTCCGCAGCAACGGCGGCACTCGCCGCAGCGGGGTCGCTCTCGCTCGGCGCTTGGCGCGCCCAGGCGGCCGAAACCACGGCGCGCGGCGTTACCAAGCAGGCGCCGTCGCTCTGCAACGGCTGTTCCAGCAAGTGTGGCCTGGTGGCCACCACCGTTGACGGCACGCTCTGGACGCTCAAAGGCTCCGACACACATCCGTACGCGAAGGGCCACATTTGCGGCCGCGGCCACGGCCTGGCGCAAATGGCCTACTCCGACGAGCGCCTGACCCAGCCTTTGCGCCGCAAGGACGACGGCTCGTTCGAACCCATCGACTGGGACACCGCCTTCCGCGAAATTGGCGAGAAGACGCAGGCCATCATTGCCGCGAACGGCCCCGAGGCCCTCGGCATCATTCAGGACCCGCGCCCGTCCGGCAAGTACTACGCCAAGCGGTTCATGCACGCGCTCGGCTCGGCCAACGTGTATGCGCACTCTTCGTCGTGCAACCTGTCGAAAGAGAGCGCCTACACGCAGACCATCGGCGCGTCGAACTACTCCACGGACTTCCCGAACGCCAAAATGGTCATGTTCATTGGCCGCAGCTACGGCGACGGCATTCGCCCCTCGTCTGTGAAAAGCCTGGCCGAGGCTGCCGAGGCGGGCACGCGCATTGTGATGGTGGACCCGCGCCTGAACAGCTCGGGCATTTTCGCCACCGACTGGGTGCCCATCAATCCGGGTACCGACCTGGCCTTTTTGCTGGCACTATGCAACGTGCTCATTGAAGAAGACCTCTACGACCACGAGTTCGTGGAACAAAACACGGTGGGTTTCGAAGAATTCGCCGCCGAAATCAAAGACTACACGCCCGAGTGGGCGCACACCATCACCGACGTGCCGGCCGAGCGCATCCAAGAGCTGGCGCGCGCCATGGCGAAGGCGGCTCCGGCGGCGTCCATCGAGGCCGGATGGCGCGCGGTGATTGGCTGCTCGTACAAAAACTCGTTCGACACCGCGCGTGCCGCGACGGCGGTCAACACGCTGTTGGGCAGCTGGGGTGCGAAGGGCGGCGCGCTGCTCACGTCCTCGCCGAAGGCCGGCAAGCTTATCGACGCCCGCTTCGACGATCCGCCGAAGCCCGAGAAGCCGCGCGTGGGCAACAAGGAATACCCGCTCGCGCTCGACAGCGCCGGCACGAACCTGGCCGCGCTGCAGGCTGCGCTCGACGGCCGGATGAAGGGGCTCTTCTTCTACAACTCGAACGCCGCGAAGGGCTACGCGCAGCCGAAAACGTGGACCGAGGCGCTGGACAAGTGCGACCTCGTGGTGACCATCGATGTGCAAATGTCCGAGACGGCGCTGCAATCCGACTACGTGTTGCCCGAGGTCACCTACCTTGAGCGCCTGGAACTGCCCGAGTGGATTGGCGGCAAGAAGCACTTTGTTGGCATGCGTACCGTGGCCATTGACAAGGTGCACCCCGAAACGAAAACTTGCGACGAGATTTTCAACGGCCTGGCCAAAGCGTGCGGCGTGGGCGAATACTTCCAGTTCACCGCCGAGGACTTGGCCACCGCTCAGCTGGAAACCGTGGGCGTGGACATCGAGGACATGAAACAGCAGGGTGTCGTGGAACTGCCCGACCCCGCCTTCACCTACGGCACGCCGAAGTTCAAGACGCCGTCCGGCAAGTTCGAATTCAAATCCGATGCTGTGGGTGCGGCCGGCCTCAACCCAGTCATTGGCTGGGTGGAGCGCAAGGTCACGCCGAAGCCGGGCGAGTTCGCCATCGTGGGCGGCAAGCAATCCATCCACTCGCACACCATGACGCAAAACATCGAGGCGCTGAACGCCATCTCGCGCGAGTACCACATGGAGCGCGTGTGGCTGTCCGCGAAGGACGCGCAGAGCCTCGGCGTGGAAACCGGCGACGTGGTGGAGATTTCTTCCAGCGAGCACACCGGCCAGGTGGAGGCCCGCGTCACGCAGCGCCTGAAGCCCGGCGTGGTGTTCCTGCCCACGCACTACGGCGGCGATTCGCCTTATCAGACGCGCGCGTACCGCTACGGCGTGGCGCTGACGGATTTCATTCCCTTTGATGTGGAACCGGGCGTGGGCTCCATGATGAGCCAGGAAGTTGCGGTTACGGTGAAGAAGGTGGAGGCATAACATGGCACGCTACGGAATGCTTATCAACACGAGGAAGTGCGTGGGCTGTGATGCCTGCCGCATTGCCTGCCAGATGAAAAATCACCTGGAACCCACCGAGTCATTCATCACCTATCACGAGCTGGAAACCGGCGAATTCCCGAACGTATATGCCGAGGTGGTGCCCACCCAGTGTATGCACTGCGAGGACGCGCCGTGCGCCGCCGTGTGCCCGACGCATGCCACCTACGTCACCGATTCGGGCGTGGTGCTGGTGGACGAAGAGAAGTGCATCGGCTGCAAATACTGCATGGCCGCGTGCCCGTACCAGGCGCGCATCGTGAAGGAGTCGACCGGCGTGGTGGAGAAGTGCCGCTTCTGCTGGGACAACGGCGCTCCGGGCAATCCGCCGGCGTGCGTGGGAACGTGCATCTCCGGCGCGCGCGTGTTCGGCGACTTGGACGACCCGAAGAGCGAGATCAGCCAGGCCATCGCGAAGTACCATGCGCTGCCGCTCGCTGATAATCTGACCGCTACCAAGATTTTCTACGTGAGGTGATAAGCAATGGTATGGGGACCTATGATTGCGTGGTACCTGTTTCTGGCCGGCGCCTCGGCCGGGGCGTTTCTCACGGCCGCGTTTGTGGAGGCCAAGTACCCCGACAGCGTGAAAATGCGCGTCGCGGGCCGCATAATTGCGCCGGTGTTCGTGGGCATTGGCCTGCTCATGCTGATGCTGGACGCCGAGGCTGGCCTGCACAACCCACTGCGCTTCTTCTGGCTTATATCGAACCCGGGCTCGGTGATGACGCTGGGCGTGTACTTCATCTGCATTTATATGCCGGTGACGCTGGCGGTGGCCGTGCTTGAGCTGCTGAAGAAGCGCGTGCCGAAGTGGCTCACGTGGATTGGCATTGTGTTTGCGTTCGCCGTGGCGGCCTACACGGGCTTTTTGCTGGGCGTGGTGAAGGCGTATCCGCTATGGAACAACGCCATTCTGCCTATTCTGTTTGTGGTGTCCGCGCTGTCGGCGGGGCTGGCGGCCACGTCGCTGGTAGGTTTGGTGACCGACCGCGAGCGCTTTGAACGCATGTGGCTGATTAAGAAATCGCACGTTATTTTGTCGGCCATCGAGATGGTGGTGCTGTTCACGATGCTGGTTATTGTGAGCGCCGGCAGTTTTGAGGGCGCGGCTTCGGTGCACTCGCTGATTGCGGGGCAGTTCGCGCCCGCGTTCTGGGGCGGCATTGTGCTTTTGGGTTTGGTAGTGCCGTTTTTGATTGAGGGCTATCCGGTGTTTATTGCCCGGCGCGTGGAAACGTCCACAACGTCGCTGGTGGTAAGCCTTATTGGCGAAGCTGGCGTGTTGGTGGGCGGTTTCCTTTTGCGCCTGCTGGTGATACTGGCAGCCCTGCCCGTGCTGTTTCTGTAGGTTGACACCGTGCCCTCGCCGCCGTGTTGCGGCGGGGTGCTGGGCGGCTTCCGAGGGTTCCCCTCCTTCCTCTTGGAAGCCTGCCGTTATACAACGACGCCGCGCCTTTCCCCTTCAGGCGCGGCGTTTGTTGTTAAAAGTGTGACGCGCTTCGCGCTCGTCCTTGCGGTCTGTGTGAATTCGGCGGGGTGGTGGGGGTTAAATGAGTGATCGGGGGTATCATAAACGGGACATGAACAGGGGCATTGCAGAGCGGTGCCGTCGCGAACAAGGAGGAATCTGCATGGATGCACGCGTGTACGAATTGCTGAACGACCAGATCAACAAGGAACTGTATTCCGCCTACCTCTATCTGTCCTTCGCCGACTATTACGAGGAGCAGGGCCTTGAGGGTTTCGCCAACTGGTACGAAATCCAGGCGCAGGAAGAGCGCGACCATGCCATGATCTTCCGCAACTATCTGCATGAGAACGGCCAGAAGGTGAAGCTCTTGGCCATCGACCAGCCCGACAAGGAGTTCTCCGATTTCCTGGCTCCGCTTGAGGCGGCGCTTGAGCACGAGCAGTACGTGACCAGCCTCATCAACGACATCTACGCCGCTGCGGCCGACGTGCGCGACTATCGCACGTGCAAGTTCCTCGACTGGTTCATCGAAGAGCAGCAGGAGGAAGAGGACAACGCGGAGAAGATGATCACCCGCATGAAGCTGTTCGGCTCCGACGCGAAGGCGCTCTACGACCTGGACAAGGAGAACGCCGCGCGCGTCTACTCCGTCCCGACCCCGTTGGCCGCCGAGTAACGCGCGCGTCCGCAACTTGCTTACGTTCGGCCCGCTGCTCTTGTTGGAGTGGCGGGCCGTTTTTGTCTCATGGCTTTCTATCTATTTATAGGGGAGTCGCTCTTCGCCCAGACAGCCGGTTTGCAAAGCGAACTACGAAAGAAGTTCGCGCTCGGTTTCTTCTTCCAGTGGCTCTCCGCTTGCGGGGGTCTCCGCTGCACGCGCCTTCTTCGCGCGCGTGAGCGCGGTGGTGCCTTCGGCGGCGAGCATCGCGGCCAGGTAGGCGGCAGCGAGGGCAACCACAATGGCTTCCGCCCCTGCGCCCGCCAAGTAAAACGCGGCCATACCCAGCGCCATGCTGGCGGCGCAGCTTGCGCAGAAAGCGGCAAACATCTTGGAGAAGCCCACTTCCGAACTCTTCGCCGACCAAAACAAAATCACCAGGCCCAGCATGTTGCACACGGCGGCACCCACCTGCGTCAGCACGCCAAGCGCCCTCGCTGCGGGCACGTCCATGCCCAACGCGAAGGCTCCGGCCAGCATAAACGCGGCTGCTACTAGAAGCGATACGCGGTAGAACACCTTCAAAATGCCCGAGTGCGTCTTCTGCGCGCGGGCTGCTGTCCAGCACACACCCACGGCTGCCACCAGGTAGGGCAGGGGTAGCGGCGCGGCGGGCGAGACCAGTCCCGCGGCGGTTGGCTCAAACGTCAGTCCCAGCATGAAAAACGACAGCATGAGCCCGGCCACGGCGGCCCACCCTTGGCGCATGACCTGCCAAATGGTAATGAGCGGCACCCAGTTCTCCGGGCGGCGAAAGCCCGCGCGCACTTCGTCGGCGCGCACGATCTCGTCTGCAAGCAGCGGAAAGCCTCCGCCCAGCACCAGCACAAACAGCCCGAGGCAGAACAAAAACGGTGAGCCCGCATTCGCCACGGCCCACCAAAGAAACGATGCCAGCAGAAACGACAGCCCCGTGCTAAAGAGGGCACCCTTGAAACCAAACGAACGATAGTAGCGCCCCCACTGACGCAGCAGGCAGGTCAGGCCGAAGCCCAGCAACACGCCGCTGCCCACGGCCGCAATTACCGGCGGTAGCGCACCGCTGAAGGCGGCGCACAGCACGCCCGCTCCGGCGCTGGCCAGGCCCGCGCCCACGGAGTGTCGCCGGTGCTCGTCGTCGTGCGCCGACACGGCCACCGCCGCGCACAGCGCCACCGCGCCCGCCATAAATGCGCCCGCGAACAGGCTGGCTGTTCCGGCCGCTTCGTACAGATGCAGCAAAATGTTGTCGGCGTGCACGCATGCCGCAAGAGCCGCCAGCACGCAGGACAGCGCCAAGCCAAGCGGCGACCATTCATGTGTGCGCGGATTCATGTTCTCAGTACCCCTCCTTAGTGAGCCACCTATTATACGGGCAAACGGCGCGCGGCTTTCTGCGAATCCGCCTGTCGGCGGCCTGGGTGGGCGTGTTGCGACGCTGCTGCGCGCCCCGTCGCGGCCGCAAAGATGCCGGTCGGACGCAGGAGAGGCTACGTTGAAGGTCTTTTGTCGGCAAAAGGTAACCGTTCGGTAAACTCGTGGAGATTGGCCGTTCTCGCCGCCCCAGCAGCAGGAAAATTTACCATGTTCAACAAAGCGTTAACTAATTAGTAACCAGCGCGCCGCCGGGTTCCGCCTACGCGGCGTTTTGAAAGGCCACGCAATGCTCCAGTTGCTCGATATATGTAAGTCCTACACCACGGCCGACTTTACCCAAACGGCGCTCGACAACGTGAGCGTGTCGTTTCGCGACAACGAGTTCGTAGCCATTCTGGGGCCGTCGGGCTCCGGTAAGACCACGCTGCTGAACATCGTGGGCGGCCTCGACCACTACGATTCCGGCAACCTTATCATCGACGGCATCTCCACCGAGCAGTACAAGGACAAGGACTGGGACGCCTACCGCAACAACCGCATTGGTTTCGTGTTCCAAAGCTACAACCTCATTCCGCACCAGACGGTGCTGGCGAACGTAGAGCTGGCGCTGACGCTGTCGGGCGTTTCGCGTGCCGAACGCCACGACCGCGCGGTGCGTGCGCTCAAGCGCGTGGGCCTGGGCGACCACGTAAACAAGAAGCCGAGCCAGCTGTCTGGCGGTCAGATGCAGCGCGTGGCCATTGCGCGTGCGCTCATCAACGACCCGGAGATCCTGCTGGCCGACGAGCCCACCGGCGCGCTGGATTCTAAAACGAGCGTCCAAATTATG
This sequence comes from Gordonibacter faecis, assembly GCF_030077735.1. Classification (NCBI taxonomy): domain Bacteria; kingdom Bacillati; phylum Actinomycetota; class Coriobacteriia; order Eggerthellales; family Eggerthellaceae; genus Gordonibacter; species Gordonibacter faecis. Next base: position 109,463 of record NZ_JASJEU010000012.1, read on the forward strand.
GATCTGCTTACCGAGATTGCGAACGACCGTCTGGTCATCATGGTTACGCACAACCCGGAGCTGGCTGAGGAATACGCCACCCGTATTGTGAACTTGGCCGACGGCGTTATCCGCAGTGATACCGACCCCTTCGATCCCACGGTTGAAGACATGCGTGTGAGCGAAAAGCCTGTTCAACGCACGAAGATGTCCTTCCTCACGGCGCTTTCGCTGTCGTTTAAGAACCTCATGACGAAAAAGGGCCGCACGTTAATGACGGCGTTCGCGGGCTCCATTGGCATTATTGGCATCGCGGCCATTTTGGCGCTGGCCAACGGCGTGAACAACTATATTAAGTCGGTGGAAGAAGACACGCTGTCCGAATACCCGCTGCAAATTCAGAGTACCGGCTTCGACATGACGACGATGATGTTGGGCATGGGCGGCGGTGGCGGCGCGAGTGACGGCGACGGGGGCGGCGACGGTGACTCCGGCAACGACCAGGTGCGCGTGTCACAGATGCTCACCAACATGCTGTCGAGTATCGGGTCGAACGACCTCGCGGCGCTGAAAGAGTACTTCGACAGCGGCGAAAGCGGCATCGAAAAGTACACGAATGCCATCGAGTACAGCTACAATGCCACGCCGCAGATTTTCAGTTCGAACACCGAGAACCTGCGCCAGGTGAACCCGGACAAGTCGTTCGCGTCCATTGGCTTGGGTTCGTCGAACAGCACGAACAGCCTTATGTCCATGTCGATGAGCACCGACGTGTTCTACGAAATGCCCAGCAACCCGAACTTGTACCAAAACCAGTACGACGTAAAGGCGGGCCGGTGGCCTGAATCGGCCAACGAAGTGGTGCTGGTACTCACCAGCAATGGTTACATCAGCGACTTCATGCAGTACTCGCTGGGCCTGCGCGACGCGTCGGAACTTGACCGCATGGTGGAGCAGTTCGCTGCCGAAGAGGACGTGGTCACGCCGAGCGACCTGAAACCCTACTCCTACGACGACATTCTGAACGTAACGTTCAAGCTGGTCAACGCTGCGGACTACTACGAGTACGACGAAGAGTTCGGCGTGTGGAAGGACAAGACCGACAACAAGGACTACCTGCGCTCGCTGGTGGAGCACGGCGAGGACTTGCGCGTGGTGGGCGTGGTGCAGCCAAGCGAAGACGCCAGCGCCACCATGTTGAGCGCCGGCATCAACTATCCGTCTGAACTGACGACGCACATCATCGAGAACGCCGCCAACAGCAAGATTGTGAAAGACCAGTTGGCGAAGCCCGACATCAACGTGTTCACCGGCAAGCCGTTTGGTGAAGAGGACGAGGACGGCAGCTCGTTTAGCATGGAGTCCCTGTTCACGGTGGACGAATCGGCGCTGCAGGCCGCGTTCAAGATTGACGAGAGCGCGCTTACGGCCGGCATGGGGAACATGTCGGGGATGTCGCTTGATATGTCCAGCATGAGCGTTGACATGACGTCGCTGCCGCCGTTCGACGCGTCGTCGCTCAACCTTGATATTGGGTCGAACCTGGACTTGAGCAACCTGACGTTCGATTTGAGCAACCTGGAATTGTCGTTCGATGGCATACAGCCCACGATTGATCCCTCGAAGCTGACCGGCGCCATGGGCACGGTGATGCAGGGGTTCTTCCCCTGGTATGCCCAGCACGCGAGCGAGTACGAGGGCTATGCGCAGGCGATGCAGGCCTACCTGGCGTCTGACGAGGTGAACGCCACGTTGGCTGCGGCCGTGAAGGAATCCATCAACATGGACGGCATGGAAGAGGCGCTGAAAACCCAACTCCAGGAGCAGTTGCAGGCGCAACTGGGCGCGCAGCTGCAAGAACAGTTGATGCCCGCGCTGCAGCAGGCCATTGCCACCTCGCTGCAAACGCAGCTGTCCACCGCCATGCAAAGCTATATGCAAACGGTGCTGACTACGGCCATGACGCAGATGGCAAGCTCGCTGCAAACTCAGATGGGTGCGGTGATGCAGCAGTCGATGACGCAAATGTCATCATCGCTGGCCAACGCCATGAGCATTGATACCGATGCCTTCCAAAACGCGTTCAAGATGAACATGGACGAGAAGGAACTCGGCGAGTTGATGATGTCCATGATGGGCGCCGAGGAAGCCTCGTACGACAACAACCTGAAGAAGCTGGGATACGCCGACTTCGCGAAGCCGGGCGGCATTGACATTTACCCCATCGACTTCGAAAGCAAAGCGCACGTCATTGAGATTTTGGACGAGTACAACACGCGTATGACCGACGACGGCCAGGAGGACAAGGTCATCACGTACACGGACTTCGTGGGCGCGCTCATGTCCTCGGTCACCGACATTGTGAACATGATCAGCTATGTGCTGGTGGCGTTTGTGGCCATTTCGCTGGTGGTGTCGTCCATCATGATTGGCGTCATTACCTATATTAGTGTGCTTGAGCGCAAGAAGGAAATTGGCATCCTGCGCTCCATCGGCGCGAGCAAGGGCGACATCAGCCGCGTGTTCAACGCCGAGACTATTATTGTGGGCTTCACGGCGGGAGTGATTGGCATAGGCGTGACGGCGCTCGCCTGTATTCCCGCGAACGCTATCGTGTATTCGCTGTTTGACGTGGCGAATGTGGCCGCACTGCCGTGGCAGGCCGCCATTGTGCTGGTGGGTATCAGCGTGCTGCTGACGTTTGTGGCGGGCCTGTTCCCCTCAAGCGCTGCCGCCCGCGAGGACCCAGTGGAGGCGCTGAGGAGCGAGTAGGGGGCGCGACTGCACGGGTGGAGAGCCCGCGCGGCGTGAACAACTTCTGAAAATGAGAGAGGCCGGACGATGTCCGGCCTCTTGTGCATTCTGGTGGGCGATACCGGGTTCGAACCAGTGACCTTGTGCGTGTAAAGCACCTGCGCTCCCGCTGCGCCAATCGCCCTTTTGTTGTCGCTTTGCGACGGAACGCTCATTCTGCCACAGATTCCCCAATCGTGCAACGCAAAAAACCGGCCTTGCCACCTGCACTGTCATATTTTCGTTGGATTTGCGCCGTTTCGGCGCCGTAGAAGCGACGGCCTGCGGACGGTCGGCGCGCCGTAATTTGGCAGGATCTGGACGGTTCTGTGAGGGGTGTGCGGACGGTCGAACGGTAAGGTTGCGGCTGCATACTAGGGGCCACGGATTCCCAGGATGCGGAGGCTGCGAATGAAACGAAAGAAGACGATGGTGATGGGCGTGGCGTGCGGAGTGCTGTGCGCCGCGTGCGTGTTCGCCTACCTGCAAAGCGTGCGGGGCGAGGCGGAGGCTGCCCGCGCGGAGGCGCTCTCGCGCTACGGCGGCGAGCAGATTGAGGTGTGCGTGGCGCGTCGCGACATAGCGGCGGGTGAGAGCGTGGAAGCCGGGACGGTGGAAACAAAGCTGTGGGTGGCCGACCTGTTGCCCGCGGATGCGGCGCGCTCTACGTCGGATGTGGTGGGGCGCATCGCCACGTCGAACATTTTGGCTGGTGAGGTGGTGTCGCTTCAGCGCTTCGGGCAGGCCGCGGCGGCGCTCGATGTGCCGCAGGGGTTGGCAGCGCTCAGCGTGCCGGCGAAAACGGTGCAGGCCGTGGGTGGCGCGCTGGCTCCTGGCGTGCGCGTGGATATGTATGCCACGGGCGACACTTCCACGGCAGCCATCGCGCGCAACGTGCTGGTGCTGAAGACGAGCGCGAGCGTGGCCGACGGCAAGGCGGCGGCCGACACCACGTGGGTCATGGTGGCGGTGGAGCCGGAATCGGTGCAGGAGATTATCGCGGCATCGCGTAAGGCTGAGTTGTACTTTGCGCTGCCGGCTGAGGGTGCGGGCGCTGGTGTGGGTGATGGCGCTGGCGATGGCGTTGCTGGCGGAGAGGGGGTGTTCTGATGGCTCCCATCATGTTGTGCGCCGATGCCGAGAGCATGCGGCGCCCCGAACTCATTGGTCTTGCGGGTGAGAACTTGGCGGCTCAGGACTGGCTTCGTCTGTTCGCCACGGGGCAGGATGCGCGGCGCTACTTGCGCAACGAGTACGCCGTGGAAGAGGTGTGGGTGGCGGGTTGTGAGGACGTGGAACCCATCAACCTGGCTGCTGCGCTCAAGCGCGATAGGGCCGATGTGCGCGTGTGTTTGCTGGCGTTTCAGAACACGGGCTCGCTCATGAGCAGGGCGAGTGCTGCTGGTGTGGATGCGTCGCTCACGGGTCAGGCGTTTGCCGAGCGCTATGCGGCGGCAAAGCGGCGTCATGCTGGCGGGGTGGCTGGCACGGGCGGTGCAGGTGGCGTGGCTGGTCAGGGTGCCGCTGGGGGTGCGAGTGTCATGCCGCCGGTGGCGGAACGCGGGTGGCCCGGCAGTGCGTATTCGGCGGTTGGCGAGCCGCGGACGGCGGTGCGCGGGTGGCCGGAGGGCGCGCCGGGTGGCCGCGATGCTCGAGCAGTTGCGGGTGCAGGTGCGCCTGTGAATGCGGGGCCAGCGGCGTATGGTGCGGGCGGTGCTGTGGCGGCACCGGCCGCTGTGGGCGCGACTTCGGGTAAGCCCGGGTTCCTGTTGCCCGTGGTCAGCGGCAGTGGCGGCGCGGGGAAGAGCACCGTTGCAGCGTTGGCAGCCCTGTTCGCGCAGGGGTTGGGCTATCGCACCTTGCTGTTGGACTTCGACTTGCAGTTCGGCGACATGCGCGACTTGCTGGGGCGTCCCGACGCGCCGGGGATTGACGAGGTGCTGGCTTCGCCCGCGCGCCTCGAGCGACTGGAGCCCGAGGGCCTCACACCCGCACTGTTGGGAGCGCCGCGACATCTGGAGGACGCCGAGGCGGTGGTGCACGACGCGCCGGCGCTGCTTGATGAGCTGCTGCGCCGCTTCGACGTGGTGGTGGCGAACACGGGGGCATCGTGGGAAGAGCAGCATGCCCTTCTGCTTGAGCGCAGCTCAAAGGCCCTCTTTTTGGTTGACCAGCGGCCCTCGTCGCTGCGAGCGTGCCGTCATGCACTCGACTTGTGTGCGCGTTGCGGCATAGCAACCGGGCCCTTCGTGTTCGCCGCGAACCGCTGTGCCAAGGGTGCGTTGCTCACGTCGCTGGACGTGTCGTGTGCGCTGCAGGGCGCGCATGCGGTGGAGTTGCGCGACGGTGGTCGCGAGGTGGAAGAGGTTGTCGGTGCAGGTCAACCACTGGATTTGGTGGCCGCGAAAAACGAGTTGTGTACGAGCTTAGAGCACGTGCTGGTGGATATTCTGCCCGACTGTGAGGGGCGCGTGCTGCGTCTGGCCGAACCGCGCAGCGCCAAGCCCGAACGTCGGTTGATGCGCGGTCGGCGTCGCGGGAGGGGGGCCGTGCCATGTCCCTGCTAGAGCGCGCGCAAAAGGCCAGTGGAGAAGGAACGCGGTTCGTTACTCCGGTGGGCCCCGGGCTGGATGAGCTGAAAGCCCAGGTGCAGGACTTGCTGTCGGCCGATGAGGTGGCAGCCTTGCAGGCGGAGAACCCCGAGCGAGCGCGCAATGAGGTGCGCAGTGCCTGTCGGCGGGCCTTCGAGGACGCGGCGTGGGCCGAGGTGTCAACCGAGCGGCGTGCCCAGCTGGAGGGCGGCCTCTTGGATGCCATGTTTGGCTTCGGTCCCTTGGAAGGGCTGCTGGCGGACGACACCATTACCGAAGTCATGGTGAACGGGCCGCGCAGCGTGTTCTTCGAACGCGAGGGGCGGCTGTTCCCAAGCGAGCGCACCTTTGCCGACGAGGGGCAGTTGCGGGCGCTCATCGACCGCATCTTAGGGCCGCTGGGGAGGCGCATCGACGAGTCATCTCCCCTGGTGAACGCCCGTTTGCCGGAAGGTCATCGCGTGCACGCGGTCATTCCGCCGCTCGCGTTGGACGGCTCGGTGCTCACCATTCGTAAGTTCACGCGTCGCGTGATGACGCTGGAAGATATGGCGAGTGGCGGCTCGTTCGACGAACGCATGCGGCAGTTCCTCGTGTGGGCCGTGCGTGCCCGCAAAAGTGTAGCCGTGTCGGGCGGCACGGGTAGCGGTAAGACCACGCTGCTGAATGCGCTTTCGTGTGTGATTCCGCACGAGGAACGCATCATCACTATTGAAGACTCGGCTGAGCTGCGCTTTTTGGAACACCCGCACGTCGTGCGCCTGGAGGCGCGCCCCCGCAACGCGGAGGGTCGCGGTGAGGTAACCATCCGCGATTTGGTGACGAACGCGTTGCGCATGCGTCCCGATCGCATTGTGGTTGGTGAGTGCCGCGGGGCGGAAGCACTCGACATGTTACAGGCCATGAACACGGGCCATGATGGGTCGCTCACCACGCTGCACGCGAACTCGCCGCAGGAATCGGTGGCGCGCCTCACCACCATGGTGCGCTTCGGAGCCGATCTGCCGGTGGACGTGATTGAGGCGAACATCGCCAGCGCCATTGACGTGGTGGTGCAGACGGCGCGCTCGCTGGATGGGTCGCGGCGCATCGCCGAGGTGGCGCAGCTGGGCTTCGATGAAGAACGGCGTCGCTGCACGGTGGAAACCCTGTTCAAACGTGAGGAAGGCGAGCGCAGCGGGCAGTGGGTGGGTGTGCCGGCGTGGCTGGAAGACCTTCCGTCGCGTGGCTGCGCTGCATCGAGGGAGGTGACGGCATGGAAGCAAGCATGCTCTTTGGCGGCCTGAGTGCGGCGCTTGCGTTTGGCACGGGCTTGAGCGCGGTGTACGCCTACGGGGCCGCACCCCGGCGCCGTGACGTGGTGGCATCCGCGCGCGGCGAAGATGCGCCTCGGGCGGGTCGGCTCGCGTGGCGACTGCGCAATGGCTTTGCGCCTTTTCTGCCGGTGGCTGAAGCGCTCTTACGTCTGGTGCGGGTGGAACGGGTGGCGAACGAGGCCGTGCAGGAATTGGCGCGGCGGCGCTTCATCACGACCGAGCGCGCGCTGCTGTCCGTGGCGGTGGCGGGAGTAATTGCTCTGGCAACGGTGGCATTTGTGGTGTCGCGCAGCCTGGTGGGTGCGGTGGCGGTGGCAGCGTGTGCGGTGGCAGCGAGCGTGGTTGCCCTCAACGCGACGGGTGATAAGCGCCGTGATGCCGTGCGTGAAGCCGTGCCCGACGTGCTGCGCTCGCTTTCGGCCTGCTTTGACGCGGGGCTCACGCTGATGCAGACGTTTGGCCAGGTGGCAAGCGAGACGAAGGGCCCGCTGCACCTGCCGTTTGCCCGCGCGGCGCACGTGTTGGAAACGGGCGGCAGCGCGTCGGAAGCTCTTGAGGAACTGAGACGTGGCACGTCCGTGCCCGAGCTGGCGTTCGTTGCGGTGGCGCTCGATGTGCAGCACCAGGCCGGTGGCAGCTTGCATCAGGTACTGGAAGCGGCGCGCGACACCGTAGAGGGCGAGCTTGCGCTCAGGCGCTCGCTGAAGGTGCAGACGGCGCAGGCGAAGCTGTCGGCTCGCATTGTCAGCCTGATGCCCTTCGTGCTGGTGGCAGTGTTTTCGCTGGTGAGTGAAGACTTCCTGGCCCCGTTTTTCGAGAGCGCAGCCGGCTGGGCACTTCTGGCGGTGGCGCTGGCCATGCAGGCGGCCGGCGTGCTGCTGGTGCGGCGCATGTTGGCCGTGGGGGCGGAATCGTGAGCGCGCTAATGTCGCTCGCGGGGCTGGCGAGCGTGCTGGCGGCCGTGGCGGGAACATGTGCGGCACGTGCTTGGTGCGAGCGTCGCCAAGCCGCCGAACGTCGCAGTGCGCTGCGTCATGCGGCCGGGGCTTTCGCGGGTGCGTCCGGCAAGCCCAAGGGTCTTGCTGAAACGGTGGTGCGTTATGTGGTGGAACTGAGCCGCCGAATTGCGTTCAAGGCGACGCGGCCGCTTGTGCCGGGTGACTTTGGCGCGGGCGTAAGCGGTGGGCGTCCCCGCAGGTCGGAGGCGTGGCTTGCCGAGCATGCGCTGCGTGCGGGCTTGGTCTCGGAAGTGACGGCAGTGGGGTTCGCCGAAGCGCGTTTGCGTTTGGCATTGGTGTTTGCGGCGGTGGGTGGGTTGGTGGGTGCCGTCCTGTCGAACGAGATGGCTGCGCTGTTGGGTGTGCTGGGGCTGTTTCTGGGTTCCGCGGCGCCGAAGTGGGCGGTGCGCGACGTGGAGCGCCAGCGCACCACCCAGGCAGAGCGTCACCTGTCGGAAATGTTGGAGGTGGTGGCGCTGGGCTTGCGCAGCGGGCTGTCGTTTGACCGGAGCTTCCAGCTGTACGGGGCGCACTTTGCCTCGCCGTTCGCAGAGGCCTGTGCGTCAACGCATCGCCGCTGGTCAATGGGGCTGGCGACGCGCGAGGAAGCCTTGCGTGGCTTGGCGGCATCGTACGGATCGGATCAGCTGGCGCGCGTGGTGGATAACGTGGTTCGGTCGCTTCGCTTTGGCACCTCTTTGGCCGAGGGTCTTGAGGCGGCAGCTGCACAAGCGCGGGTGGAACATCGCTCGCGCATGGAGGAACGAGTGGCTAAAGCCCCGGTCAAGATGATGCTACCCACGGGTGCGCTCATCCTGCCCGCCATGCTGCTGCTGGTGTTGGGCCCGGTACTGTTGGAGCTGATCGACGGATTTTAAGCAGCAATAAAAAGGTGCACGTGTGCTGCGGCTGCAAGCTGCGCACTGCAAAAGGAATACCCCAAGGAAAGGAGAGAGGTTATGGAACGCGAGAACACAATGGGCAGAACAAGTCTGTGCGAACAGGTGAGGGCGACGTGCGTTCGCGGCATGGTGCGTGCGCGGATGCACCTCGCGGAGACAAAGGGTCAGGGCACCACCGAGTATGCGATTTTGGTCGGTGTGTTGGTAGTCATTGCGATTATCGCCATCACGGTATTCAGGCCAAAACTTCAAGAGTTATGGGATGCCATTGCTGCCGGCATTAACAGCTTGTGAGTGCGTCGGGCGTACGGCGGTGGTGGCGAAGGCGCGCGGTGTGCGGAAGGTGTGCGCGTCGCGCTGCTGGGTGCGAGCACGGGCAGGGCACGGTTGAGTATGCCGTGATGACCGCAGCGTTTCTGGCGCTGGTGGTAGCGCTGGGGGTGCTCTGGCGGCCCCTTGAAGGCGGGCTCTTCGTGGAGCATGCGCTGATGGCGGCCTCTCACCATGTGCAGGGCACCGCTCCAGGCGGCGTGGCGGACGTGTTTTTGTACTGATAAGGCAAGGCGGCGCACGGAAGTGGCGCGGTGACGATAAGGAGGCGAGTTATGGGCAGGCGAATCCGGCGCACTGAGCGCGGGCAGGGCACCGTGGAGGCGGCGTTTGTGATACCCGTGCTGTTTTTGGCGCTGCTGCTTTTGCTGCAGCCGGGCATCATCCTGTACGACCGCCTGGTCATGCAGGCTGCTGCGGCTGAGGGCTGCCGGCTTCTCGCCACCAAAACGGGTGCGCTGGGTGACATGGATGCGGCGTGCGAGGCCTTCGTGCGCCACCGCCTATCGGCCGTGCCGCAGCACGACTGCTTCCATGTGCACGGCGGGGGCTGTAGCTGGGACATTACGCTTTCGGGCGACGAAGCGTCGGACACCGTGTCGGTGACCATCGCAAACAAGCTGAAGCCCCTGCCTTTGCTGGATGCTGGCGCCACCCTCTTGGGTATGACGGATGGGGCGGGGCGGCTTCCCCTTGAGGTAACCGCTTCGCTGCCCACCCAGCCTGACTGGGTGAACGGGGCCGAGGCGGGGCGCGACCCGGCAGGCTGGATTGGGGCGTGGTTGTCGTGAAGTTCGGGAAAGGGTGCGCGGTGCATTTGCGGTGGCGTTGCCGCCGGCCGTTCGGCTTGTTCCGCGACGAAGAGGGCTTTACCACGGTGGGCATGGCGCTGGCTTTGCTGATAACGCTGTCGCTGGTGTTTACGACGGCGCAGGTGTACCGCGTGACCTCGGCCTCTGCCGACGTGCAGGATGTGGCGGATGCCGCCGCGCTTGCCGCCGAGAACCAGGTGGCGGAGTTCATGATTGTGGTGCGGGCGTGCGATGCCGTGGTGCTCACGCTGTCGCTTACCAGCATTGTGGTGACGGGCTTGGGCGTAGCCGCGCTCTGTACGCCCGTCACGGCACCCGCCTCGGAAGCCCTGCTCAAGGCCGGGCGTGACGTGGCCAAGGCGCGCGATTCGTTCGCTGAAAAGGCAGCGGAGGGTTTGAACCGCCTGCAAAAAGCGCTGCCGTTTTTGGCGGCGGCCAGCGCCGCGCACGTGGCGTCGGCCAACAATGGCGGCCCGATGAATGCGTCCTATGTGGCCCTGGCTGTGCTGGCGCCCGCTGAGGGCGAGCCCATAGAAGTGGGCGGCATGGAAGGCGCGCATGCTTTGGCTGACCGCGCCGAGGCGGAGTCTGAGGACATCAAACGTGCCGGTGAACAGGCCGAACAGGCAGCTGAGGAAGCGAATGCGTGCAAGGAGCGAGCGTTTCGCCGCGATTGCGGCGACGAGCCGGGCTACTGCATGTCCGAGCGGGCGCGCACGCTGGCGGGGCTTTCCGGTGGGGACAACCCGCGCTTTAACAGCGTGGATGCCTGGTCGTTCTCGGTGCCGCTCGAACGGGCGCGTGCGTATTACGTGAAGCGGTTGGCGGTGGAGGCACCGCAGGGCTCGTCAACCGAAGAGCGAGCGCGTTCGGCGCTGCGGTTGCGGTTCTATCGCTTTGCAACGGCTGAGCTGGGGCGGGGCTACGTGCACGAGACGGAGGACTCGTTCGACGCGCTGTTTCCTCACCTGCCGAAGAACACCGATGAGATGCGCGCGACCGCGCTGTACACGGAGGTGGCCTATCCGGTGACGGAGGGCGAGGGCGGGCCGGTCATGCATGCGTGGAGCGGGTGTCCTGCGGCGGCGGGTGCGACGGGCATGGGCTCTATCGCTCAGATGGAGCAGGGCGGCTATTCCACCTGTTCAGAATGCGGGTTCACGGCGTCAAGCATGGGCAAGGTTGCGGCGGCATCCACGTCTATCGACAACGGTTTTGAGTACCACTACGAAGCGGTGGCGCAAGCGGCGGATGAGTATGAGCAAGCGCGTGCGAAGCTCGATCCGCTGGCGCGCAAGGTGAAGGAGAAGGCGGGCGGTCTCTTTGACGAATGTTTGGATCTTCTGCGACAGGTGAGCAGTAAGCGCATTGATGCGGCACCGCCGGGGCGCTACGGAGCGGTGGTGCTGGTGGCGAACACGAGCGCCGCGCCGACATCCACAGGGTTTGCCAGCGGGTTTGTGCATGAGGCAGGGTCGCTGGGGGCGCGGGCTGCGGTGTCGGCTGCAACACTGCTTGACGAAGGGTCGGACGAAGGGAAGAACGTGCTGAATTCCCTGTTGGACGGCCTGAAGGACAAAGGTGGCGCGGTGACGGGTGCGCTTGGTGTGGTGCTGGATTGTTGGTCGGGGCTGCTGAGCGCCTACCTTGAGGGGCAGGATGCCATCGGGCGAGTTCTTGAGGGTGCCGTGGACGCTCTGCCGTTTGCGAGCGCGAGCGGGTTGGGGTCGTGGGCTGCGAGTGCCTTCCAAAAGGCCGTGGCGGCTCTCGGACTGGAACCCGCAAAACTCGGCGCGCTCAAACCGGTACTGGTGAACTCGGCGCACGTTGCCGGTGCGGACGACACGGCGTTCTCGGCGCGGTTCTTGGCGGTGAAGGCCCAGGCGGTGGCGCACCCGCTGGCATCGACAGATTTGTTCTCGTCGGTGGTGACGTCGGCGGAAGCGGCGGCTATCGAAGGCATTGCGTCGCTTGATGGCACGGTGGAGATAGCGTCGGTGCAGCTGTTTGGCGACGGCGGGCCGGAGATACCCCTCACCATCGCACTGCCTCAAGCGGCGCGCGATGCGGCGGCGGACTTGGTGAGCAGTGCGGCGGATGCAGTGCGCTCAGTGTATGCCCAGGTGACGGGGGTGAGAACGTGGGAGTGAAACAGGCGTGCGTTCAGAGGCACCCGCGCGCCAACCGCGCTTCGCCAGGGCGTGCGCTGCCGGGAAGAGTTACCCCGGACGTGGGTCGTGCGCGGCACGGTGCGCGCGAGGCGGGCCAGATGACCGTGGAGTTGGCCGTGGTGTTTCCGGTGCTGTTGGTGGTGGCGGTGATTGCCGTGAACGTGCTTCTGTTCTTCTCGGAGTGCGCGGCATTTGACCGAACGGCGCGCGAGGCGGTGCGCGTGTATGCGACCTCCCCGGCCTACGGGCAGGGGCTGGAGCAGAGCCAGGCGCTGGTGCAGCAGACCGTTCAAGCGGCCTTCGACAAGCCCTACCTGGCCTCGCGCGTGGCGACGGAAGGAGTGTCCGGAGGCGCGGTGCGGTTCACGGCAACGCTTGAGTTCTCGCCGACGTTGTTTGGCATGGGATTGAAGTCGTCGGTGTTCGGCGTGGCGCTGCCGCACTTGGAACACTCGGTGGCGCTGGTGGTGGAGCCGTACAAACCGGGGGTGTTGCTATGAGCGAGCAGGCGCGTCGTCTGCGAAGGGCGGCTGTGGTGCTGGGCGTGTTGCTGGTAATTGCGCTGGTACTGCACGTGGTAGGTGCGCTTGGTGCGCCAAGTGTGCTGGCCGAGGCGTCACACGTTATCGCCACGGAAGTTGGTGAGACGTACGGTTCGCCCGCACTCCCGGCAGGGTTCGAAGATGAGGTGCTGTGCGCGGCCAGCTTCGAAGACGTTCGTGTGAGTCCGGAAGGCTCGGTGGTGGGCTTCACGGCGCGTGGCACTCCAGCGGAAGCGTTTAAGCAGGTAGAAGGCCTCATGCGCGACCACGGCTGGACGGTGGTGCCGGGCGGAGACGGGGCGAGCGGCTCGTTTCTGAAGGAGGTCGGACAGTATCGGTGGGCGTTTGTGGGGTGCGTACGTGTGGGCGATACGACGAGCGTGGTCGTGCAGTGCGCGGCGGATGACGGGAAAGGATGAGGCATGGCTGACAAGAACAAAGAAGGTACGCGTGCGGTGCATGGTGCCGACGCACCGAAGAGAAGGCGCCGCGTTTCGGCAGGAACTCCGCCGGTGGACGAGCGAACCTCGCTTGCGCTGGCGGTGCGCACTGCGCGCAAGGCGCGCGGTCTTCTGCTGACGGCGCCGAACGACAAGGCGCTGCTGCTCATGCCGTGTAACGACGTGCATACCGTGGGTATGCGCCACCCCCTGGATGTCGCGTTTGTTGACGGCGAAGGCCGTGTGGTGGAAACGCATCGCTCCGTGGGCCCGCTCAGGCGGCTACGTAACACCAAGGCGGTGGCCGTGGTGGAGCGCTTTGCGTGCTGCGATACGCCGTGGTTCGCCATCGGTGACCAGGTGATGATTTCAGGTAGGAAGGAGGTGGCGCGATGAAAACGTGTCCGGTGTGTAAGGCGCGCACGTTCGACGATGCGGAGGTGTGCTACGGCTGCATGCATCGCTTCGGCAGCACGCCGACGGAGGTGTTAGCCGATGCGGGGGGCTGGGAGCCCGAAGAGGGCGTGAGCCTTGGTCGGCTGGCAGCCCATGAGACGAAGCCCCAGATGGAAAGCCCAGCGGAAGAAGAGCGCGTGGCTGGTCACGCGGCGCTTGTGGAAGCGCCAGTGCCGGATAAGGAGGGCACGTCCGGTGAACATGATGTTCGCTCGGAAGGAAGGCACGCCGCCGAGCGGGCGCGTTGCCTCAGCGGTGGTATCTCTGCACAGGAGTCGCGTCGGGAGCTGACGCACCGCGAAGCGCAGCCCGTCGAGGGGACGCTTCGCCGATCGACACGGGCCGATCCCGTTCGGCGTGCCCGGCGAGACAGCGTGCCGTTCGATGGTGCGGGGTGGATTGTCCGCTTCGAACTGCCGGGTGCGTTGCATGAAGCACAGGAGGGCCTGGAGCAGGCCACGCATGAAGCATATTTCACTGATACGCATGCGGTGGAGCGAGGGCGCGGCGGCTCGCTGGTAATCAGCATCGAGCCAGCTGCAGGATCGGGCGGCCGCGAAGCGGCACGTGCTGAGCCGACAGCGGCGGGTGCCGTGCGCGTGCTTGAACCAACCGCCAGCCGGGGTGAACAGGTACGGTCATGACGGCCGGAGCCCTCGTGGCGGGTGCTGCCCTGGTAGGTGCGGTGGCGGGATGGACGGTGGTGCCGTGGGCGTCCGACCGCGCGCTCAAGCGTGTTCGTGCGCGGGCTGACTCATGGTGGGATGACTCACTTGAAGTGTATCGCGCTTTCAAGTGTGCACATCCTGGCATTGAGCCAGCAAGCGCGTCCCCGGGGGAGGAAGGCGCGGTTGGCCTCTGGCGCGACTATGTGCTTGAACAGGCGCACCTCGGTGCGCTCACCCGGGAGCACCTGTGCACTCTTGCGCAAGCGGGCCTCGACATGAGCGGCACGGTGGCGGCAGGGACCGAAGAAGAGCGCGCCCTGCGCTGCTCATTCCGGCCACGCATGTGGCAGCGTGCGATATGCGCGGTGGGTGCGGCCATGTTCGCGGCGTTCGCTGCGGTGCTCGCGCCAGGTGTAGGTGCGGCTGTGGCGCTCTGTGTGTGTTTGCTTGCCATGGAGGTGGCTGTGGTGTGTGACCTGCGCGCCCGCACGATTCCTCTGGAAACGTGTGTGCTTGTGGTGCTTGCCGGTGCGGCGTTTCAGGTGGTGGTGAACGGCTTCGAGGGCGTGATGGCGGGACTTATGTTCGCGGGCATTGCGGTTGTCGGCAGCATGGCGGCGAACCGGGTGCTGCGCGGGCACTGTCCGGGAGGCGCTGTTGGCGGAGGCGACGTGCGCTGCATGGGTGCGCTCTCGGTGGCCACGGGGGCGGGGGCGGCGTGCGGATTTGCCGCTTGCTATGCGCTGGCGGCTGCAACCTCGCTCGCGGGATGTGCCACCAAGCGTCTCACGTGGACCGATGGCGTGCCCATGGCTCCGTTTCTGACGGTGTGGTTGGCCTGCGGGGCGTCGGTCAGCCTGGTTGCCACATGAAGGCGCGCGAGCGGGGTCTTGCGAGACATTCCGGCGAGGCAGCCTTCGTTTCGGCTCGCGCCGGACCGGTGTGAGTTTCTGCCGCAAAACGGCGGCTTAAACGGGTTGAAGGAAGGTCGGGCTAAAGGGGCCCGGCAACCAAACAAGAAAGGACATCAGTATGAACGCAGCAAAGACCAACGCAACCTTTTCCTTCGAGGCGAACGCGAAGGTGCGCCCAGGCATTTCCACGCGTGCGCAGGGCGCTCGTGCCAAGGCGCGCGCCCTCGCAGTGCGCGGTGAGGAAGGCGGTGGCTCAGAGATTGTGCAGACGGTTATCGTGCTCGGCTTTGCCGTGGGCCTGGGCGCCGCACTTATGTTGTTGCAGGGCAACGTCCAATCGGCCATTACCACGGTTGGCTCGAACATCACTGACATGTTCGCGAAAGTTACGTCCGGTGCGGCCAGGTAGCTACCATCCTGCACGCGAGTGGGGGAGCAGCGTCGTGACAGCTGTTGTGGCGCTGCCCCTTCTCCTTTCGCTGCTGTGCGCCAGCTTGGATATTGGGCGCGTGGTGTTTCTGGGGGCGGAGGTCAATTCTGCTGCTCACGCGGTGTGTCGGCGCGTGGAGGCGCGCCCCCAGGCCGCCACTTCCTCCAAAGAGTTGGCGAAGGTGGCGCTTGAGGCTTCCCCTTCGCTTGGAGGCGAGGGACTTGCTCTCTCTGCTACCGCCAGCGTGGGATCGGCGGAACAGCAGGTCTACGGTCACAAGCTGCGCGACACCGAGTGGGGCGGCTTTCGAGAGCGGCCGGCTCGGGTGCAAACCCGCCCCGTCACGGTGTCGGTGAGTGTGAAGGGACGCTACCTCACGCCGGTGGGAGCCCTCATTGCACGCGCAACGGGTGCGGGGGATGGCTCGTTTACCTGCCGCGGTGCTGCGCGTGGCACCGTTGATGCCACGGTGGAGGGAGGTGCGTGGTGAGTGAGCGCGAGCGCGGCAGCGAGATGGTGCAGTTTTTGGTGGTGGTGCCGCTGGTGCTGTTGGTGTTGGCGGCGGCGCTGCAAGTGGGTGCCGTCATGCTGTCCATCGATCGGCTGACGGCCGATGTGACGCGAGCGTGTCGCCAGCTTGATGCGGCGGGCTTGTCGCTGGCGGCAGACAAAGAACGGTTCGTGAAGGATGAGCTGTTGGGCGCGGCGACGCAGCTGCAGCCCGATCTGTTGACCGTGCGGGATGTGCGCCTATCGTTTGACAGCGATGCGAATTCGTCGCTTGCGCTCGCGCACCCCGGATCAATTGAGGATGGTTTGCTTGTTATTGAAGAGCGTACAAGCAGCGGGCACTTCTCGTTCGACGTGGCCTACGAACTGCCGTCGCTGGCGGCGATTCCCGGCATGGAACACAGAAGCATCGCGCGCCACGTGGAGTGTGCGCGCACCGAGGGAAGGGTGGTTGAGGTGGAGGTGTCGCCGTTATGAGGGTGCGTGCCGCGGGTGCGCGCAGTGCGGCGTCCGAGCGCGGTAATGTGACTCCGCTCGCGCTGGCGGTGGCATTGGTGCTGTTCATGGCCCTGGGATTCGCCGTGGATCAGGGTGTGGCGTGCGCATCTAAGGTGCGTCAGGAAAACGCGCTCGATGCGGCACGCGATGCCTGCATGGACACCTCGTTTGCCCTCGTGGCGAAAAACGACAACGACCCGGGGCTTGCGGTAGCACGCCGCTTGACGCAGACGTTGCGCGACGAGGGCTACCAAGGCGGGGCTACGGTGTGGTTCTATGAGGTGCCCGCCTCTGCCTTGCCACGCTCGCGCCGGGTGTGGGGCGTGGCGGTGCAGTTGGAAGAAGACGTGCCCACGGTGATAGCCCGCGGGTTCGGCGTGGTATCGCTGCCGGTGGCGTCGAAGCGCATTGTGACGGCGGAACCCTACGCCGACGTGGTGGCATGGCGGCCTGTCGGCACGCAGAGTAACGCACGCTTCCAGCTGCGAGCAGGCATGAAGGTGAGCTCGCTCTCCCGCGTCCGTCTGGGAGGTTTGGGAGATTATCCGGAAGAGTTGCAGCAGCGCGTGCGCGCGATGACAGCCGACGCCACGGGGCGCTTATAGAAAGGATGAAGGAATGATCGGACGGAGAAGGGCTCAAGGGGCTGCGGGTGGCTACGCCAGTCGCAGCGAAGAGCCGCCTCAGCGTGGCGGGTCTGACGTGTCTGCCACGACGCGCCTTCGCAGGGAGGATATGCGTGCGCCGCGGGAGCAGAATGCGGCACGGCCGCTGCGCGAGGATGCGGGCGCGCAGCCTGCTCGCCGGGTGTTTGCACCGCGCGAGGGCGCCGATACGAGTGACACGAACCGCGTGAAGCGGCTGGCCGCAGTGGCAGGGGTTTCGGTGGCAGTGGCCCTGGTTGCAGCGGCGTACGGAACGTGGGCGGCACTGTCCGCTCAAGCCGCCATTGCTGAGGCAGGAGCCGATGCGCAGCCAACGCTGGTTGCGGTAACCGACATACGGGCTGGTGAGGAGCTTGCCGCTTCGTCGTTCGAGATCCGTTCAGTGCCGCGCAGTTTGCGGGCGAAAGGGGCGCTGGGGCCGGAGGCTCTTAAGGCGGAGGCAGGCGCGGCGTCAGTTGCAGGCAAACAGGCGCTCGTGGACATCGCCCAGGGTGCCCAGGTAACTCCTGCCAGTGTGGCCGGCGGTCTCGACAGTGGCTTTTTGGCTGGTTCGCTTGCGTCTGGGATGCAGGCCGTCACGGTGGCGGTGGATGCGGAGACGGGTATAGCGGGGCTCTTGCGCCCGTCTGATCGGGTGCGCGTGGTGGCGCTTGAGTCGGCGGCCTCGGGCGAGACGGTGCTCACCACGCTGTGCGAGGCGGCACGCGTGTTGGCGCTTGACGCCGATAGGTCGGGCGAGGGTGGTGCCTACGCGTCGGTCACGGTGGAAGTGACGCCCGAGCAGGCGGATGCCGTTCGCTCCGCGCAGCATGCGGGCAAGGTGAGTTTGGTGTTGCTGTCGGCTTTGGATGTGTCGCCTGGCGGGGGTGCGGGCGGAGGCGCTGTAGAGGATCCCGCTGCGGCTGAGGCTGGTTTGGCAGGCGCTGGGGCGAACGCCGTTGCACCCTTCGAAGATGCCGAAGTGTCGGAGGGTGGCGAGTTCGATGGATAGGGCGACTGAGCGCGCGTTCAAAGCTGCCGTGCGTCAAGAAGTGGCGGCGAAGCTGGGCGGCGAAGAGGCCGGCCCTGAGCGGGTGAAGGAACTCATCTCCATTGCTGTGGAAGCCATTGCGTTCGACTTCGGCGTGGCGCTCAGTCCAGCCGAGTCGATCGCGCTCTCAAATGCCCTCATCGACGATTTTTTGTACTACGGTCCGCTACAACCCCTGCTCAACGACGGGTCCATCACTGAAATCATGGTGAATGGGGGCGGCGTGGACGTGACCGATCCGGCGCTGCCGTTCCTACCACCTATCGTGTATGTGGAGCGCGCGGGGCGCTTGGAGTACCGGCCCGACGTGGCGTTCGATGACTCCGACCATTTAAGGCGCATCATAGACAAGATTGCCGAACAGGCGGGTGCGCGCTGTGACGAATCGCATGCCATGGGCTGTGCCATGCTTCCCGGCGGTCGGGCGCGCGCTACCTATGTGGTGCCGCCGCTTGCCCCCGACGGCCCGGCCCTTAACCTGCGTACGTTCAAAAACGACCTCTTGAGCATGGAAGACCTTGAACGTGCGGGTGCGCTTTCGGCGGCTATGTCGGACTTTTTGCGCTCGGCGGTGGCGGCGCGTTGCCCCATTGTTATTTCGGGTGGCACGGGTTCAGGCAAAACAACACTGCTCAACGCGCTTTCGGGTTTCATTCCGCCCGATGAACGCGTGATTACCATAGAGGATACGCCGGAGCTGCGGCTTCGCACGCCTCATACCGAGCGCATGCAAACGCGCGAGGCGAACACCGAGGGTCAGGGTGCGGTCACTATGCGCGATTTAGTGGCCATTGCTCTGCGGCGCCGACCCGACCGCATCATCGTAGGCGAGTGCCGCGGGGCCGAGGCCTACGACATGTTGCAGGCCATGCAGACCGACCACCCGGGTTCTATGACCACCATTCATGCGAATGACCCGGACAACGCCATCAGCCGCTTGCGCACTATGGTGGGCTACGCCGATGGTGAGCTGGGCCGCGACGTCATCATGCAGCAGATAGCCGAGTCGCTGCGCGGAGGGCTGGTGGTGCATACCGACCGCTTGCAAGATGGCCGCCGCAAGGTGACCAGCATTGTTGCGGTGGATCCGCTGCCCGATGGCGCCACGGTTATTCCACGCGCTGAACTCTTCTCATTCGACGTGGAAGGGGTGGATGCGGAGGGCTGGACGGTGGGCTCGTGGCGCGCGTGCGGTATTCAGCCCCAGCATATTAAGGAGCGCATGCGTGCGGCGGGCGTGTGGTACGACCCCGCCTGGTTCTTCGCTGCGTAACGGCGGGGGAAGGAGACAGACATGGTGTACCTCGCAGTATCAACGGCCATCGCGGCGGCATGTGTGGTGTTGGCGATGGCGGTAGTTAAGGCTGTGCGCGAGGAACGGCTCGCTCAACGAGGCAGGTCACTCACGGTATTTGGCCCGGTGAGCGCCGAGGCGGGTAAACCTGAGCGCGCGAAAGATGACGGAAAGCCTGTGCGCAATACGCCCCTGGCACGCCGCTTGCGGGCAGCGGGTATCGGGATGAGTCCAACGGCGTTTGTTACCACGTTAGTGGCGCTCGCCTTCCTTGCCTATGCCTGTGGACTCACGATGGGTGGCACGGCCGTTGGGGTAGTGGCGGCAGCTGGTGTGCTGGTGGGCGGACGTGTGTGGGTGCGCCGTGCCGAGCGCAAACGGCGTGAACTCTTTGACGTGCAACTGGCGCATGCGCTTCCGCAAATTGCAGCGAGTGTGCGCGGCTCGCTCACCTTGGAGCGCGCCCTGCGTGTGGCATCCGTGCACATGGAAGAGCCGCTACGCAGTGAGGTGGCGCGCGTTTTGGCGGACGCGTCGTACGGCATGCCGCTGGCGGATGCCCTTGAGCGCATGGCAGAGCGCACCCAGAGTCAGGACGTGAAAACGCTGGCGGCGGCCACGCGCATTAGGCAGAGCCGCGGCGGCAGTATTGCGGCTGCTCTCGCGCTCATTTCGAAGCGGGTGGACGCGCGCTTGCGAGAAGCCCGCGAACTCAAGGTGGAGATAGCCGGCACACGGGCGGCTAAGTGGTTCGTTGCCTGCGCCATGCCCGCGCTCTTCGCCCTTATGTATGTGACGAATGCAGACTTCGCTCGGTTTTACCAAAGCGAGCCGCTTGGGTGGGTGGTGCTCGGTGTGGCAGTGGTGCTGGAGGTGGCGGGGCTGCTTATGTCGCGCGCCATTACGTCGGTTGAGCGGGTCTGAGCGAGTGCGGGTGGAAGAACAAAGAAGGAGGATGCGCGATGGGTGCATCGGTGGTGGTGCTGGCGCTTTTGCTTGCGGTGGGCGGCGCGGCAGGACTTGCTGTGTATGAGGTATTAGTGCGCTCGCACGCTCCGGCGTTGCGCGTTGGAGCGCGAGGTGAAGGTGCTGCGGTGGCCGGGGCTGGCTCGCGCGGCCGCGCAGCATCGGGTACCTCGGGCGCTAAAGGCACGAGTGAGAAGGATCTCGCATACGGGCGGTTCGCGCAGGTCATAGGGCGTGCGACGCGTGCCATAGAGCATGCACTGCCCATGGCACGCAGCGACAGCGAGGCCTACCGCGAACTACTTTCAGGAGCAGGATGGGATATCGCGCCTGAGACGTGGCGCGGCTTGCGTGTGCTGGCGGCTGCAGCCGGTGCGCTGGTGGCCTGTGCCCTCACTGTGCCGGGAGGGCAGCTGGCCCCGCCTGCCGTCTGCGCGTTTGCCGCCGTTGCTGCGGTGGCGGGCTGGGCGCTTCCGCGTCTGGTGCTCGCGCGTGCCGAACAGCGTCGGCGGCGCGCTATAGAACGGCAGTTGCCCGATGCCATGGAGCTTCTCGGCATCGCGGTGGCGGCTGGCTCGCCCGTGGAGCAGTGCTTTCGCGAAGTGGCGCGCAACCTGGAAAAGCCGCTGTCCGAAGAGTTCGAAGCGGTTGACCGTGAGGTGAACCTGCTTGGTCATACGCGTGAACAGGCCTTCGAGCATCTGGCCAAACGTTGCCGCAGCCGCGATGTTGCTGCTTTCACAGCTCAGTTGGCCCAAGCCGTGAACCAGGGGTCGTCGGTTGCCGAGGGGCTTACGGCTCAGGCGGAACTCGCTCGTGCAACCGCGCAGGCGGCCGCCATCGAGCGCATTAGGAAAATGCCTACGAAGCTGGATATTGTGCTGTCGTTTTGCTTCCTGCCTCCCACGATAGCGCTGGTGGTGGCCCCGACGGTGGTCAACCTGATGCAGTTTTTGAACGACACATTGCAGTAAGGAGGGACAGTATGGGAAAGCCTGATGAAGGTGCGTTCGTGCGCGAACGGGTAGAACCGGTTGAGCGGCACGACAAGAAAAAGGCTATGACACGTCGAGCGTTTGCGGGGCTGAGCGCGGCGGCCGCGGCTACGCTGTTGGTGGGCACGCGTTTTGCCTGGGCAGCGGTCGGACGCGGGGCGTGGGGCGACTGCGGCGCGGTGGCTCGGCCGGGTGCAACGTTTGGCTACGATGCGGGATGGTCGTACTCCAATAACCTCTGCGTGTGGTTGGCAGCTTCGTGCAATTGCCAGGTAGGTCGTATGACCGAACTGTTCTTGGAAGTGCGCGTGGATGCGTATGTAGCGTGCGGCGGCGTGTGGACGCCCACCTGGTTCCCGGATATTCCGGACACGCCGACGTATGCCTATATACGCGACGAGTCGGGCGAGTGGCTGGCCTCGGCGTATTGGATTATCGACACGGTGTATGACCACGACTACTACGAGTACATGACGGGCACCAAACTGCGCATTCCGCGTCGGGAGGCAGACTATACCTGCTGGTGCGGGGCGGATATTCGCGGGCTCGGCGGCAGCGCGCCGGGCACGCACTCGGTGGCGGAAGCAACCCAGATTGTGCCACATCATGTGTTGGGTGACGACGCGTGGTGGCACGGTCGCATTGTCACGCTGCGGCCCCGTGTGGCAGAACACCTGCGCCTTGATGTGCTGGGAGGCTCACGCGAAAACGGTGCTGCGGTGGTGGGCTGGTCGCTCACGAACCTGACGAACCAACACTGGATTGCGCTGCAAAGCGGGCAAGGTCGCACGTGTTTTGTGCCCGTGCACCTGGGGGAGAGCCCGCTCTACCTCGATTCGAGTAACGGCACCTGGGATGATGGCGCTGCCGTTGACATCTTTGAGGGTAACGGCACGCCGGCCCAGTCGCTCTACATGCACGGGTTGGGCAACGGCTACCACCTGCTGGTGTTCGAGTGTTCCGGCTGCGCGCTCGATTTGCGCGATGGCGGCCAGCAAGACGGAACACCCGTGGATCAGTGGAACTCCTATAACGACTGGAACAACCCGAATCAGCAGTGGAAGCTTGGCGAACCAGAATTTCGCGAAGAGTGGCCGGGGACGCTTGAGGTGACCGGTGAGGCACGCCCTGGGGGAACACTTTCGGCACCCAATCCTGCCGAGGCGTGTGTACCGCGCAACTTCCCCGGTACGTCAGGCATGTTCTACCGCTACACGTGGTATCGGGGTGCGTCGGCGGGCGAGCGCACCGAAGTGGTGCGTCCGGCGGAGGAAAACCCCTCCTATTCCGTGGTGGATGCCGACGCGGGAACGTACCTCACCTGCGTCATCACGGCCCATACGCGCTTTGCGGATATCCAGTATAAGGGTGAGGTGGTGATTCCCTCGGTGCTGGTGCAGGGTGAACCGACGGACGCGGAAGAACCGTCTTCTGGCGTGCGCTTTTACGTTGATGGCGAAACAACGCCCTGCTATTCGGACAAGGCTGCCAGCGGTGCCTACACCGTGCCGCGCGCGGCCTGGGATGCAGCCGCCAAACCCGGATGCTCGGGTGTGGAAGGGTGGTATCGCGATGCGGCGTGTACGAAGCGCTTTGCTGACGGCTCCACGGTTACCGGTGGTCTGAACCTCTACGCGCGCAATCGCGTGGCGCTGTCCTACGCCATGGCCGACCGCTCCTGCTTGGTGTCGTCCAACCGTACCTATTATGTTGATAGGGCGCTTGAGCGACGGCTTTCGTCGCCGGGTGCCGTGCTGCCTGCTTCCGCGGGGCTCTACTACGGTGATCGCGTCACGTTCGCCAGTGGCCCCAGCGTGTGGTATCGCGAGATGGGGCGCGTGCGTGAAGCAGCTTGTGAGCAGGGCGCTTATGCCGACGCCTCCGCCGCGGGGCCGCCTATGACTTCGGCACGCCTGACGCGCGACACGGTGGCTTACCTTGTGTGGGGGACGCCCGCCTACGACGGCATCTCACTCGCGTAGCAGGTTGCCCTCCCGTCGCGCCCACCACTGCGTTACAATACCCGCCATGGAAAACGAACAGAACATCAATGAGGCCGCTCAGGCGGCCTCCACCCCAACCACCGACGCCGAGGCTGCGCCTGCCGTCGACATCATTTTGGCCAGCGGATCGCCGCGTCGCAAGCAACTGTTAGAGGACACGGGAGTCGCCTTTACCGTGCACGTGTCCGACGTGGACGAATCGCTGGAGCCCGACCTGTTGGCCGACCCGCCCGAGGCCGCGAAGAAGCTCGCGGAGCGCAAGGCCGGTGCGGTCGTGCAGGAGGTGCTGGCTGAAGACTACGTGGGCACGGCTGCCATCCTGGGCGCCGATACCATGGTGGTGTGCGGCGGCGAGATATTCGGCAAACCGAAAAGTATCTCGGACGCTAAGCGTATGCTGCGCCGTCTGTCGGGAACCACGCACGAGGTGGTCACGGCCGTGTCGCTCTGGATGGTGGCCGCGCCCTCAAAAGAGGATGTGTCGCTGGGCTTCCGTACGTTTGTCGACCGTGCCGCCGTCACCTTCCACGACCTGACGGACGAAGACATTACGGAGTATCTGCGCAAAGGCGAGTCCTTCGACAAAGCCGGAGCCTACGCCGCACAAGGTGCCGGCGCCGCACTCGTCAAACACATAGAAGGCTCTCTCGACACCGTCATAGGACTCCCCGTCACTCGCCTCCAACAAGAATTCCCCGACCTCTTCCTCGTGTAGGATAAGTAGGGGCACCTCTTACAGGTTGAAAACTTAACCTCGCAGGTCCAAATCAGTCAGCGAGGGCTTTTGCAGTGCCCCGAATTGCCACGTTGCGCGGCTGAGCGTGCTCCGCACGCGAGGGTAAGCGCAAAAGCGGCAAGGCGGGGTGCTGCAAAAGCCCGCAGCGTCGGTGCATTCCGCTGTTCGTAGAACAGCGGAACCAAAGAACCCCCAGTTCCCACGGCAAATGTAAAAATCGTGGCCCTTCGCCTGGCGTTACCGTATTGTCTCCTTTTCCGCAAGGGCGAATGGTACACTAACCGAATCTCAAGGTAAGCGTGACTGCTCTGCTCACGTATCGTGTCAAGGCGAGCGGTGGGTGGGGTCACGGATGCAGCGAAGGAAGCAAGTAGTGCACGACGATATTGCGGAAATACTGTTCACTGAAGACGAGATTGCCCAGCGTGTGGGCGAAATCGGGCGCGCCATTACGCGCGACTACGCTGACGTGGCGGATGAGGGCATTGTGCTCGTGTCCGTGCTGCGCGGCGCAGCCATCTTCATGGCGGACCTTGCCCGCGTAATCGACCTGCCGCTCGAGATGGACTATATGGCCGTCTCGTCCTACGGCAGCGGCACGAAAAGTTCCGGCGTCATTCGCATCTTGAAAGACCTTTCGACCAACATCGAAGGGCGTCACGTCATCGTGGCCGAGGACATCCTCGACTCCGGCCTTACCCTGGAATACCTGTTGAAAAACCTGTCGGAGCGTCACCCGGCCTCGTTGCGCGTGGCCACGTTTCTTCGGAAACAGACGCAGCCGCAGGCCGAGATCGATTGCACCTACCTTGGTTTCGAATGCCCCGACAGCTTCATTGTTGGGTATGGGTTGGACTACGCGGAGCACTACCGCAACCTTCCCTACGTGGGCGTTCTGAAGCCAGAAGTGTACCGCTAACCACGTCCTCGGCGGGTCGCTTCGGCGAAACCCGGCGAAGGCGCGCACGAAGGCCAACCGCGTCGCAGACTGAGTGTCCAAGCGCGGCGGCCATCGGCCGTTTCGAGAAGAAAGTCAGGCTCTATGGCACAGCAAAACAAACAAAACCAGTTTCAGCAGCCGAGTCCTCGGACCACCATTATCTCGGTGCTGCTGTTCATGCTGGTGGCCTTCTTCGTGGGTCAGCAGTTCATGAACATGTCGTCGAACGCGACACAAACCGATAACCTCATCACGTCGGAATTTGTGCAGGCAGTTGAGCAGGATCGCGTGACGCGTGTGGTGTATGACGCGGGCGGTCACACGGTCACGGGTTCTTACTACCCGGCCATCACGGCGGGCTCCACGGCGGCGAACGCGTTCAACGATGCGTTCCAGGCGCTCAACGCGCGCATGGCTACCATTAAAAACCCCGACACGGGCAAGGCGCTCGGCGGTGTGGGCACCTCCGATATCGTGGCAGCCACGTTGGGCACCGAGCACAACTTCACGTCCACGTACGTGGGCCAAGACTCGCTCGGCGAACTCATGGCGGCGCACCCCAACGTGCCCTACCAGGTGAACCTGCCCTCAGGCTTCGTTGACCTGCTGTTCTCCCTGTTGCCCATCATTGCCATTGCGGCCATCATGTTCTTCTTTTTCTCGCAGATGCAAAAGGCGAACAACTCGCAGATGTCGTTTGGCAAGGCCAAAACCAAGAAGTCCATTGAGGAACGCCCCGACGTGAAGTTCTCGGACGTGGCCGGTGTGGACGAGGCTGTGGAAGAGATGCAGGAAATCAAGGACTTCCTGGCGAACCCCGCGAAGTACCAGTCCATGGGCGCGAAGATTCCGCGCGGCTGCCTGTTGGTGGGCCCTCCGGGCACCGGCAAGACGCTGCTCGCGCGCGCTGTTGCGGGCGAGGCGGGCGTACCGTTCTTCAGCATTTCGGGTTCAGACTTCGTGGAAATGTTCGTCGGCGTGGGCGCCTCGCGCGTGCGTGACCTGTTCCAGCAGGCTAAGGATGCGTCCCCGGCTATCATCTTCATCGACGAGATTGACGCCGTAGGTCGCCAGCGTGGTACCGGCCTCGGCGGTGGTCACGACGAGCGCGAACAAACCTTGAACCAGCTGCTGGTGGAAATGGACGGCTTCGAGTCGAACGATTCCGTGGTGCTCATCGCTGCCACGAACCGCGCCGACGTTTTGGACCCGGCACTCCTGCGTCCCGGCCGCTTCGACCGCCAGATTGTGGTGGACGCCCCCGACGTGAAGGGCCGCGAGAAAATTTTGCAGGTGCACAGCAAGGACAAGCCTATCGGCAGCGACGTCGATTTGGCGAAGGTGGCCAAGCTTACGCCGGGCTTTACGGGTGCCGACTTGGCCAACCTCATGAACGAGTCGGCGCTGCTCACGGCGCGCCGCGGCAAGAAGATTATCACACAGCAGGAAGTGTCCGAGTCCATGGAGCGCGTCATTGCTGGTCCGGAGCGCAAGGGCCGCGTGCTCGACGAAAAGACGAAGCACACCATCGCCTACCACGAAAGCGGTCACGCTCTGGTGGGGCACCTGTTGCCGCACGCCGACCCCGTGCACAAGATTAGCATTATCTCGCGCGGTCGCGCGCTGGGCTACACGCTGTCTATTCCCAAGGAAGACAAGGTGCTGAACTCGCTTGGTGAGATGCGCGACGAACTGGCCGTGTTCATGGGCGGCCGCGTGGCGGAGGAAATCTTCTGCGACGACATTACCACCGGCGCCAGCAACGACCTTGAGCGCGCCACGAAGATGGCCCGCGCCATTGTGACGCAGTACGGCATGAGCGCTGAACTGGGTACGCAGGTGTTCGGCCAGCCGAACCACGAGGTGTTCCTGGGCCGCGACTACGGTAACACGCAGGACTACTCCGAGGAAACGGCGAAGCGCATCGACGACGAGGTGGCGCGCATCATGAAGGACGCGCACGACCGCGCCTACGAAATTCTGGTGAGCCACCGCGAGCAGATGGACCTCATGGCCAGTGTGCTACTGGAACGCGAGACCGTTGAGGGTGAGGCTTGCCTGGCGCTGCTCGATAACACGTGGGACGATTACCTGAAGCACGAAGGCGAAATCATTGCGCGCAAGGAAGCGGAAGAAGCTGCCGCTCGTACTCGCGACGCGAAGCTGGCCGACCCGAACTGGCGCGAAGAGCCAGTGGAGCCGGGCGACCAGAACCCCAACCCGCCGTATCGTCCGACGCCTGAGGAAGAGGCTGCGTCTCGTGCGCAGCAGCCCGGGACGTCTGGGATGCAGACACAGCAGCCTGACGCACAGCCTGCCGGTGACCGATCGCAGCATCCGAAAGGCTTTCTCGACCAGCTCGAGGATGGTTTTCGCGAGATGATGGGCGACGACCACAAACCCGGCGACGGTACGCAAAACCGTCGCGAAGACACGAAAGGCGACGAAGACAAGCGATGATCTGGCGCTGTTCGACCTTTGAATTCGACACCAAGATGCCCATTCTTATGGGCATCTTGAACGTTACCCCCGATTCCTTCTCCGACGGCGGCGCATACGAGGACGTGGACGCCGCCGTCGCCCATGCCGAGCGCATGGTGGAAGAAGGTGCTGCGCTCATTGACGTGGGCGGCGAGTCCACGCGTCCCGGCGCCGCGCCGGTGAGCGTGGAGGAAGAGTTGGCTCGTGTGCTGCCCGTGGTGCGCGCGCTCGTGGAGCGTGGCATCTGCGTGAGCGTTGACACGCGCCATGCCGAAGTGGCCCGTGCGGCCGTGGAAGCGGGCGCATCCGTGATCAACGACGTGTCCGGCTTCCGCGACCCCGCCATGGTGGAAGTGGCGCGCGATTGTGACGCAGGTCTGGTGGTCATGCACATGCAAGGCGACCCGTCCTCGATGCAGGATGACCCGGTGTACAACGACGTGGTGGACGATGTGCGCGCCTACCTGTGTGAACGCACAGCAGAATTGGAGGCGGCGGGCATTGCTCACGACTGCATCTGCATCGACCCGGGCCCCGGCTTCGGCAAGACGGCGAAGCAGACCATCGAGCTGGTGCGCAACTTCCACGAGTTCGCTCACCTGGGGTATCCCGTAATGGCGGCACTCTCGCGCAAGAGCTACATTGGCTACGCCTACGGCATTGACGAGCCGTGCGACCGCGACCGGGCGTCGGCTGCCGAGGCGCTTATGGCGTGCGAGCTGGGCGCGAACGTGGTGCGCACGCACAACGTGGCCGAAACCGTGAAGGCGCTCAAGGACCTGCGCCCCTACGTGCTGCTGGGCTTGGGCTGCAACGTGCCGCTAGTGGCGAACCCCGGCGAGGAACGGGAAGGCAAGGTGGCGCTGCTCAACCAAACAGTGGCCGAACTGTGTGCGCTGCCGGACTCGCAGATTGTCGACATCTCCAGCTTCTACGAGAGCGAGCCGGCGTACTATCTCGACCAAGATTCGTTCGTGAACGCGGTCGTGCTCATGCGCACCGGCCTGCCTCCGAAGGAACTGCTGGGCTATCTGCACGCCATCGAGAACAGCCTCGGCCGTGTGCGCGAGATCGAAAACGGGCCCCGCACCTGCGACATCGACATCATCGACTACCAGATGTATGTGGTAGATGCCGACGTGCTCACGCTGCCGCACCCGCGCGCCCTTGAGCGCGACTTCGTGGTGAAGCCGCTGCTTGAACTGCTGCCGTCCCATGTGCTGGCCGACGGCACGCCTGTCACCAGTGAAAACGTGACAGTAGGCAAGGCCGTGCGCCTGTAGAGGTTCGCCGCTGCGAAGGGGGCTTTTCCGTGTCCATGTTCCGCGTGGTGTGTCTTGAGGAAACTACCTCCACGAATGACGAGGTCAAGCGTGCGCTTGAGGCAGGCGAGGCGGAAGGTCTCGTGGTGCGGGCGCATCGTCAGGTGGCGGGGTATGGCCGGCAGGGGCGTACGTGGACGAGCCCCGAAGGTGGTCTCTACTGTTCGCTGTTGTTGCGACCGCAGGTGGAACCCGCGCGGCTTCCCACGTTAAGCCTGGTAGTGGGCCTTGCCGTGCGCCAAGCGGTTGTGGCGCTTGTGGGCGAAACCGCCGCACGGTTAGTGCAGATCAAATGGCCCAACGATGTTGTGCTTGCTCAAGGCGAACCTCCCTTCTCGAAACTCTGCGGCATCTCGTGTGAGGCCCACGCGGGTGGCGTGTGCGTAGGGGTGGGCGTGAACGTCCTGCCGCCCGAAGAGCGGCCCGCTGTGGGTGGCAAGAATCGAGCAGCCTACGTGGCTGACCTGGTCACACCTCCGCCCGATGCCCTCACCCCGGATGTGATGCTCGATGCCTTCCTTGACACGTTCGCGCCGCGCTACCAGCAGTGGGCCTCACAAGGCATCGCTCCGTTTCTCGACGAATACAACGCCAACGCCAGCCTGACGGATCGCTTCGTGCAGGTGGTAAATCGCACGGGTGAGCCCCTGGCTGCGGGCACCGTCGCGCGCGTCGACGAAACGGGTGCCCTCGTGCTGTGCGACGCTACGGGCACCGAGACCTGCGTATTCTCCGGCGAAGCGCACATCGCCTTCTAGCGCCCACCTGCCTGTCCACCCACAACGCCCACAGCCCACATTTCCACACCCCCGCAAGCGCACCAGCCGCCCATCACCCAAATCCCCCCTTTGGCGGCGAAATTCCCTCCGGCTGTCACAAAACTGTTTTTTTATCCCTAAGCGCGAAGGTAGAATATCTCGTTCCGCAAAATGAGAAAGGCACGACAGCTATGGCAGCATCCGCAGCAGCGAAGGCGAAACTCCCGCTGAACCTGAACGAAGATAGCACGGGCGCCCCGCTCGGCAAAGATCCCAAAAACCCCGCGCGCGACAACAAGGTCAGCCGCATGGGCACCGCGTCCATCCCCCTGCTCATCACAGAGTTCGCCATTCCGGCTATTTTGGGCATGATAGTGAACGGCGCTTACAACGTGGTCGACTCCATCTTCTTGGGCCAGGCCATGGGTGAGATTGGTCTCTCGGCGGCCACGGTAGCCAACCCCATCATGATTGTGTTCATGGCAATCTCCATGCTCATCGGCAACGGCGGTAACGCGCTTGCGGCACTGCGCCTTGGTGAGGGGCGGCGCGTCGATGCCGAGGTCAGCCTCGGTAACACGATGTTCCTCAGCATTGTGGTGTCGGTACTCGTGGCCCTTGCGGCGGCGAACCCGGTCATTCTCGACAGCCTGCTCACGCTCTCAAGCGCCACCGACGATGTGCGTCCCTACGCGCACGTGTTCTTACAAATTGTTTGCTTCGGCTTCATTTTCCAGTGCATCGGCATGGGTGTGAACAACTTCATCCGTACGGCAGGCGCGCCGAATCGCGCGCTCGTCACCATGCTCATTGGCCTGGTGGTGGCCACGATATTCAACTACCTGTTCGTCATTCAGCTGGGATGGGGCGTGGCTGGGAGCGCGCTTGCCACCATCATCGGTCAGGCGTCGTCGTGCGTGGCAGTGCTCTGGTACTTCATCTTCACGAAGAATGTGCCGCTGAAGTTGCACCTGCGCTACATGGCGCCGCATCTGAAGGTGCTCGGCACCATTGTGTCGCTGGGCTTTGCGAGCTTCGCCGTGCAGGCGGGCATGGCCATTGTGAACTTCGTGATCAACCACCTGCTGGTGCAGTACGGCGCGCTGAGCCCCGTGGGTGCCGACGACGCGCTGGCCTCCATCGGTGTGGTGCAGCGCGTGGCCATGTTCACCGTGTTGCCCCTGGTGGGCGTGGCAGTAGCCATCCAGCCGCTGCTCGGGTTTAACTACGGCGCGAAACTCATCGACCGCGTACGCAAGACGCTCTGGTACGGCATTGCGGGCGCGACGGTGCTCGGCACAGTGATGTGGGGGATTGTGCACCTGTTCCCCGAGGCCATTGTGGGTGCGTTCGGCATCACGCACGAAGGCCTGGTGGACTTCACGGTGTTTGCGCTGAAGGTGCAGCTGTTTATGCTGCCTATCGTGGGCTTCCAGATTGTGGGCTCGAACTACTTCCAGGCCACCGGCCAGCCGCTCAAGTCCATCATCCTGTCGCTGACGCGTCAGATTATCTTCTTGGTGCCGCTGCTGTTCGCACTGCCCGAGGTGCTGCCGCACGTAATGTCGCAGTTCACGGGGCTGGATGCGCTGTACTTCGCCACCCCGCTGGCCGACTTTCTGTCCATCTTCACCACGGCCATATTCATTGCCGTAGAGATGCGCCGCCTGAAGAAACTCGAGCGCGGCGAAATCAAGGCGAAGTTCTAGCGCCGAACCTGCTTGCGGGCGCGTCTGCTGGTAGGCTACCGCGCCTTTGATTGTCACCCTACGTGACGCCGCCGTGGGACAATTAGTGCTTGCTGCGGTAGGCTTTCCGCTGTTGCAAACGAGTGGGCATATGCTCTCAGCGGAAAGGCAAGGCGAATAATGGCAGATCAAGGTGGGGAACAGCAGGTGAAAGGCGCGGGCGGTGCTGGCGGGCAAGCGGTCGCGAGCGGCCGGCGCACTGGTGCGCGAGCGACGACACGCTCTCGTACACGCTCGATTGCCTTTGCGGGGCTCACCATTGCGCTCATGGGGGTGTCAGCGTGGGTTGCCATTCCGCTTGGCCCTGTTCTGCTGACGTTGCAGATGTTCGCGCTCATGTTTGCTTTGCTGGTGCTCACGCCCAAGCAGTGTCTCGCGGCCATTGCCGGCTATCTGGCGCTGGGGGCCGCAGGCCTGCCCATGTTCTCGGGCATGCGCGGCGGCATAGGAATGCTGGTGGGCCCCACCGGCGGCTATCTGTGGGGCTACTTGGTGGGTGCGGCTGCAGCTTTGCTGGTGTTGCAGGTGTTGCGCACGCTGGCCAGCCGTGCGGAAGAAACCTCTTCAACAGGCGCATCCCCGCGCAAAACGCGCACCGCACTCACAGCCCCCACAGCCTTCGCCATTGACCTGGCCGGCTGCCTGGTGTTTATCGCGATAACCTACGCGTGCGGCTGCTTCCAATACGCCCTCGTCGCTGGCATCGATCTCGCGGCCGCCGCCGCAGTCACCATCGCCCCCTTCGCCATCCCTGATCTGCTGAAAGCTATCGCCGCCGTCATCTGCGCCCGCGCCGTGCGCCGCGCTCTCCCGAGCCGCAAGTGAATCCAAGCTGGCGCGAACCAAAACGTGCAAAACCTGATCACAGAGGCGTGTGATAACGACAGGACGCCACCGGTGTCCGCGGAGGTTTTTCGCCCTGCTTGCAGGGGCGGGCGCACATCTGGTTGATGCGCTTGCAGAGCAGGGGTTGCGGCAGCACGCGAGGGGGCAGTATGCCTCCGCACTCTTTGCAGGTTCCGTGTTCGCTGTGTTCGGAATCGTCGTATGCACCGCAGGTGGGACATACGCGCAGCGGCTCCTTGGGCGGCTTGCAGCGTCCGCAATACGGGTTGCATACGTGCATTGATCCGGGCATGTTATCCCTCCTTCGTGTCCATCCTCTTCCGCCTCTCAAATAGTAGATCTCGGCGTTGGTATTTCGCCCGCAGAAACTGACCAAGACTTTGCACAATCGGGCTGAATTGTGCAATCGCTTCTGACAGTGGTTATCCATCGACTTATGGCCTTGTATAAGCCTGAGCGACTGTTGGTCGACGAGCCCATTTCCCCCTCTCTATCATCGTCCTCAGGACGCGATCGGCATCTCGGATTCGCATGACGAGGCGGGAGGTCCTTCCCACGGGGTCGCGTCTGTTTTAGACGAGGACCGAGAAGAAGGGAAGTGAGCGTATGGGTAAGCCATGGAAACGTGAAGAGAACGGTGAGACAATCGTTCGAACCTGCGCTTGGTCGCCTCCGGGGTGTCATCCGGTAGGGTGTGGTATCCAGTTGCACGTTAAGGATGGCAAGGTTGTGCAGGTAGAGGGCGATCCCGAGCATCCGATCACGAGGGGTGCGCTGTGTCCACGGTGCCTGGCGCTTAAAGATGTCATGTATCACCGTGATCGCATAATGTATCCCCTCAAGCGTGACCCGAAGGACCGCGGCAAAGACGCGTGGGAGCGCATTGCGCTCGATGAGGCGTTCGACCTCTTGGAAGAAAAAACTCGCTACTTTAGCGAAACGTACGGTCCCGAGTCCATTGTTGTGTTTTGTGGCACGGGTCGCGAGGCAACGAAGTACCACAACGAACTGGCGTTCATGGGCTTTGGCACGCCTAACGCCTGTTATGCCCAGAGCGGTTGGGCATGCTACGCGCCGCGCGTTTCGTCAATGGCCTACCTCATGGGCGGCGGCTACCCGGAGATTGACTATGCGGCCCGCTACCCCGACCGCTACAACCATCCTGGTTGGGAAGCGCCCAAATATATCATGCTGTGGGGAAAGGAGCCGCTGAAATCAAACGCTGACGGCCTGTGGGGTCATGCGGTCATTGATCTCATGAAGAACTGTGGCACGAAGCTTATCTGTGTTGACCCGCGCATTACCTGGCTCGGGACGCGTGCCGAGATCAATCTGCAAGTGCGCCCGGGGACCGACGCAGCGCTCGCCCTCGGCCTGCTCAACGTCATCATCACCGAAGATTTGTACGATCATGACGCTGTGGATAAGTGGTGCTATGGCTTCGCCGAATTGGCCGAACGCGTGAAAGAGTACCCTCCAGCGAAAGTTGCCGAAATTACTTGGGTAGATGAGGACCTCATTGTTGAGGCCGCACGCAGGTACGCCACGAGCAAACATAGCGCCATCGGGTGGGGTCTTTCTGTCGACCAGAATCCAAACGGCATCCAGGTAGGTCAGGCTTTGCTGGCACTCATGGCCATCACCGATAACCTTGACGTTCCTGGAGGCAACACGTTGGGCCTCCCCATTGAGGATGACACAAATGTTGACATGATCAATCGTGCTATGGAGGCAGGCACGGTTACGCCGGAGCTGTTCGAGAAGCGTATCGGTGCCGCTGAATTTCCCTTCGTGTGTCAACTCATGTCCACGAACCATCCGGACTCGGTGCTGGACACGCTTGAGACGCAGCAGCCCTACCGTTTGCGCATGGGCGTGTTCCAGAGTTCGAACCTAGTGGGCGGTGCTATCACGGCCGCGCAGGAGCGCTGGCTTGAAGCCATGAAGGAGAGCTTCGAGTTTTGTGTTGCCACCGAATTGTTCCATAATCCCACCACTATGGCCTTGTGTGACCTGGTGTTTCCCCTTAAGACGTTCGCCGAACATAACACGCTCGTCGAATCGCACTACGGCTTCAACGTGGCGTTCGAGGGTGCGTGCAACAAGGCAGTTGACGTTGTTGAGGGTGTGAGTGACCTCGAGTTCATGATGCGCATTGGCGAGCGTATGTTTCCCGATTACTGGAAGCAGTTCGCCAGCATGGAGGACTACATGACGCAGGTTGAAGTGCCTGGAGATATGACGTGGGAGGAACTTCGCGAGCACGTAGTTGTGCAGCCTGAGGAAACGTACCGCAAGTGTGAGAAGGGTCTCATGCGCTTCGATGGTCAGCCAGGCTATATGACACAGACTGGGCGTATTGAGCTGTGGTCGACCGCCTACCAGCAGTTTGGTGACGACCCGCTGCCCTACTTCCAGGAACCACCGTTCAGCCCGTACTCCACGCCCGAGCTGTTTGAACAATACCCCTTCGTGCTGACAACGGGAGGCCGTAAGTATACGTCGTTCCACTCCGAGCACCGCCAGATTGATCGTCTCCGCGAAATTGATCCACAGCCGACGGTGGAAATTAACCCCGTTGCGGCCGCTCGTCTCGGAATCGCTGAGGGCGACTGGGTGTGGATAGAGAATCAGAACGGCCGCGTGAAGCAGGTCGCGCATCTCACTGAGGGCATCCATGAGCGTGTGGTGCATGCTCATCATGGCTGGTGGTTCCCCGAACAGGACGGCGAGGAACCAAACCTCTTTGGATTCCGGCAATCCAACATAAACATGATCATGCCGCACAAGGTTATTGGCAAGCTGGGCTTCGGCAACACCTTCAAGTGCCATATCTGCGCCATCTACAAAGTGACGGACGAATAGAGGGGAGGAACAGCCATGAAAAACGGACTACTGATCGACTACCGATACTGCTCCGGGTGTCACTCGTGCGAGATTGCCTGCAAGAACGAGCACGACATCCCTCTGGGCAAATGGGGAATCAAGGTGGCCGAAGACGGCCCGTGGCAGCTGCCTGACGGAACATGGCACTGGAACTGTGTGCCCGTGCCGACCGAGCTCTGCGACCTGTGCGCAGATCGTATGGCTCAGGGTAAAGAGCCTTCGTGCGTGCAGCACTGCCAGGCAAAAGTCATGCGCTACGGCACACTTGAAGACCTGGCGAAGGTTGCCGACGAGATCGGCGAGAAGGCGGTCATCTTCCTTCCCTAAGCCCCTGCGTCATCAGGCGGTACGCACCTCGCGTGCCGCCCGCGCGTGAAACGCAAACACAACAAGGAGGTTTTCCATGAAAGGGAACGAACAGGCACTCTCGCCCAAGCGTTGGATAGCTGTTATTTGTATCGGGCTCATGCATGCGTCGCTCATGGGAGCACTCATGATTCCGGGTGCCTACGCGTCTGTGTTTATAGGCGAATGGGGCGTCCCGCAGGAGTTGTTCGTGCAGCTTACCATGATCAGCTTCTTGACCGGCGCCATCTTCTCTATTCCTATGGGGATGCTCGCCGACCGGTACGGCGTTACCAAGGTGCTGGGTATCGGCATGGTTATTTCACTTGTGGCGTCCATCGCTCGTATCTTCTGCACGGACTTCTGGCCACTGTATGCAAGCTGCTTCGCCATGGGCATTGGCCTGGCCGGCATGAATGCGAACTCGGTCAAGTTCTTGCGTGCATGGTTTAGTGAGAAGCAGGTCACTACCGCTATGACGCTGTATGTGTCAGGCGCTGGTATTGGCGTAACGGTAGCAATGGGAGTGGCCTCTCAGGTGCCTGACCTTGGGCCGGCATTCACGGGAGCATCGGTCGTGTTCGCCGTGGCATGCATCATTTGGTTTGCGTTTGCGCGCATGCCGAAGGGTGTCGAGGTTATGAAGGACGAGTACAGCATGACGGCCGTGAAGTCTGTGCTCAGCAACAAAACGCTCTTATTGGTGAGCCTTGCCATGGTGTTTTCCATGACGGCCTCCGCCTCATACGCCGGCAATGTGCCCATCGCCCTGCAAGGTAAAGGCTTGGATCCTGTGACTGCGGCAGCATGGGCATCGCTCATCAATTTGTGCGGCATGCCCTCAAACTGGATCATTGGTCCTGTGGCTGATTTCATCAAGCGTATTAAGCCCGTCATGGCCGTGTCTTCCTTCTTGGGAAGCGCCCTGCTCATTGCAGCATGGGTTGCGCCCGTTGGCGACTACAGTCTGCCGCTCTTCCTTATTGGTGCGTTCGTGACGTGGGGAAACGTGGCGCTCATCAAGGGCTCCGTCGGAATGATACCCACTATCAAGCCAGAGTACATGGGCACGGCTGGCGGTATTCAGACATTCTTCCAAAATCTGGCCGCGTTCATCATTCCTTCGTTCATCCTTACGCCGCTGTGCGGCGGTGATATGGCGCTGTTCTTCGTGTACTGCGGTGTGGCTGTCATCTTGGCTGGCGTCACCATGATGCTGGCGCCCGAGCTAGGATTGAAAGGCAAGATTCATCAAGAAGAGGAAGCCGAACTGGAAGCGGTATCGCGCTCCGCATAGCTGCGCGCACTACCTTACAAGAAGGAGAAACCTTATGGCAAAGATAACTATAGCCGACCGTACAACAACGAAAAGTCTTGGGTTCTGCGGGTTCGGGCTGTCGTCAAACGCCGCAGACGTTGACGTGAAAGACGGGAAGATTGTCCGCATCAGGCCCGTACACTTCGACGAGCATTACACGCGTGATGAACTGCGTATGTGGTCGCTCGAAAAGGATGGGCACGTGTTCGACCCCGGCTTCAAAACACTGCTGCCCCCCATCAGCTTGGCTTACAAGACGCGCACGTACTCACCGAATCGCATTCCCTATCCTATGAAACGAGTGGATTGGGATCCAAACGGCGAGCGCAATCCGCAGAACCGCGGCATCTCAAAATATGAGCGTATCAGCTGGGATGAGGCTACCAGTTTGGTCGCCGCTGAACTACAACGCATCCACGAGACGTATGGCCCCTACTCTGTCTATTGTCAGGGTGAAGGCCACGGCGAGGCGAAGAACTACGGCGGGTCGCACGGCTGCCAGATAGCGCTTTTGAATCTTGTGGGTGGGTGCACGATTCAGGCACGCAACGCCGACAGCTGGGAAGGTTGGTACTGGGGAGCCAAGTGGATCTGGGGCATGGATCCCGTTGGTCAGAACGTATACCAAAGCGGTGTCTTCCAGGACATCACGAAACACGGCGACGCAGTGCTGTTCTGGGGTGCTGATCCTGAGACCACACCGTGGGGGTGGGGCGGTCAGCTTCCCTCGCGCATGTGCTACTGGTTCAACGAGATTGGTGTGAAGTCTATCTTCATTTGCCCGGACGTGAACTATACGAATGCCGTGCACGCCGACAAGTGGATTCCTGTCATTCCTAATACCGACGCGGCTCTTCAGCTGGCCATTGCGTATGTGTGGCTGACCGAGGACCTCTACGACAAAGAGTACTTGTCCACCCATGCCGACGGCTTCGATTGGTTCGAGCAGTACGTGCTGGGCAACTTGGAAGACGGTACGCCAAAGACACCAAAGTGGGCTGAGGCGAAGTGCGGTGTAAAGGCGTATACCATCAAGGCGCTTGCACGCTACTGGGCAAAGTCGAACGTATCTATCGGGCACTGTAACGGCGGCGGCTATATTCGCTCCTGTTTCTCGCATGAGCCGGCGCGTTTGGAAGTGGCGCTTTTGGGCATGCAGGCACTAGGCAAGCCTGGCGCCAACCAGTTCCAGTTCATCGAGTGGACGCTGTTCAACCTGCCCAGCAAAAGTCCGGTTCCGCGCAGCGAGGTGTATCCAACCACCGAGAGTGTATATCACGGTTTCGATATGGATATGGGCGAGTCGTTTATCGCTAAGACGAAGCTGCCGCAGGCTATTTTGAACCCAACGGTTGAATGGTATGGCCACACGGCTGCTGGCTACTCGAAAGAGGATCAGCTCCAGAAGTTTCAATTCCCCCTGCCTGGCCACGAGGGCGTGAAGATGATCTGGTCGGATGCCCCCTGCTGGTCGACGTGCTGGAACGGTGGTTTCGAATTCGAAGAGGCGCTGCGCTCTCCGAATGTGGAGTGCATTGTCATGCAGCACCCCTGGATGGAGAATGACACCCTGTTCGCCGATATCATCTTGCCCACGGCTACCATGATGGAGTGCCCCGACCTGAGCGGCGACAATTACAACGGCCAAACAGCGATGATCTACCTTGAGGAACAGGCGGTCGATCGCGTGGGCGAGGCAAAGTCTGAATACGAAACTGTGTGCGAAGTTGCCCGCAAATTGGAGCAGTACGGAGGTGTGTACGAGGGGCTGCTCGAGCGCTATACCGATGGACTGGATTGTGAAGCGTGCTTACGCAAAGGCTTCGAAGAGAGCGGCGTTGCCGACCGTATCACCTACGACGAACTCAAAGAGCAGCGGTTCTGGTGTTCGCCTGTGGTGGAGGGCTGGGAGGACGAACCTGCGGGCCTTATCGCTTTCCATGATGACCCGGTGGGCAACCCTCTTGACACGCCAACAGGCAAGCTTGAGTACTATTCCACGGTGCTGGCCTCGTACTTCCCCGATGACAAGGTACGCGCGCCCTATCCGCAGTGGATTGAGGAAACGGATCGCCATCACGAGCGCATCACGTCTGATCGGGCGAAGATGTACCCGTTCCCGCTCATGTCGAACCATCCCCGTTGGCGCGTTCATGCGAACCTCGACGACGTACCCTGGCTCCGCGAGATTGATACCTGCAAGATCACCGGGCCTGACGGGTACAAGTATGAACCTGTCTGGATCAATCCGGTAGATGCCGAGCGCCTGGGCATTAAGCACCATGACGTGGTGAAACTGTTTAACGAGCGCGGGGAGGTGCTTGGTGCCGCGCATGTGACCGAGCGGATTCGTCCTGGCGTGCTGTACCAAGACCATGGCTCGCGTATCGACGCTATTGTTGGCGGGCGCAAGGGTCTTGATCGCGGAGGTGCAAATAATCTTATCTGTACGCCTGAGACCACGTCAGAAAACTGCGCGGGAGAAGTGACCAACAGCTTCCTTGTGGGCATTGAGAAGGTTGACGTGCTCGAGTTGGCTCGGCGCTACCCCGAAGAATTCGCGCGAGACTACGATCCCGCCACGGGCCTAATTCCCGAAGCGTATCTGGTCAAAGGAGAATAGAGCATGAGTAAAGTATTTGTTGTCGACATCGACAAGTGCAACGGCTGTCACAACTGCCAGGTGGCGTGCAAAGATGAGCACTGCGGCCAGCCTTGGCCTCCCTATTCGCAGGAGCAGCCTCTGACAGGCCAGTTCTGGATGAAGGTTAAAGAAAAAGAGCGCGGCCAAGTTCCGGTGGTGCGGTTGTCATACATTCCGTGGCTCTGCAATCACTGCGAAGATCCTGCTTGCATGAAGGCTGCTCCGGAGGCGGTGTTTCGCCGTGAGGATGGCCTTGTGATCATCGACCCCGACAAGGCCAAGGGCAAGCGCGAGTTGGTTGACGCGTGTCCGGTGGGAGCCGTTTTTTACAACGAGGAACTCGACCTGCCGCAGAAGTGCACGGGTTGTGCCCACTTGCTGGACAACGGTTGGGAAGTTCCACGCTGCGTAGATGCCTGCCCAACCGAGGCGCTTCGTTACGTCGAGGAAAGCGAGGTTGATCTAAGCGCTGCAACTACGCTCGCCGAACTCGACGGTGCCGGCCCGCGCGTGTACTACCTGAATTACCCAAAGCGTTTCGTTGCAGGTTTGGTGTTCGACCCCGAGGTGGAAGAGGTGGTTGTCGGAGCATGCGTGCGACTGACCTCCGCGGAAGGTACCGTGCGAGAAATGCTGACAGACGATTTCGGCGACTTCAAATTTGATCAGGTGGAGGCTGACTCCTATCGTATCGACGTGACCGCCGACGGCTACGCTGCCGTGTCGATGCCGGTTGACGTGCGCGTTCTTGATCGGTACGTGGGAGACATTGCCCTGCAGTTTACCGACGACCGAAGTGCTCGCCCGACGGCAGCCGAGACAGCCCGTGCCCAGCGTGCCGAAGCTGAGAAGAAGTGGGCCCGTTTGCGCGCATCTATGAACACGAAGGTCACCACACCGGCAAACTTTGCCGTTGTGTGTCCCGGTTGCGGAAAGAAGATGAACACGAATGCCGAGGCTGGCTCCATTCGTTGCCAATTCTGCAAGACGGATCTGACCGATCTCGTCAAACAGAAGGCGGCTGAATGTGCGGTCAAGAAAACGGTTGCACAAGCGTAGGTTGGACTGATGAGCGCGCCGGTATAACCACGAAGCTTGCAGATTCGATAAATTCAGTTGTAATGAGAACAACGTCAGGTGCACACCGGGCGTTGTTCTTGTTTTCTCTGATGCGCCGCCGTTTACCAGACGCCGCCCAAGAAGAAGGGAGGCAGGTCGTCGTGTGGGTGCACGGGATCCTTCAGAGCGTTGTACAGTTCGCGAGGCACGATACTTGCCATGTAGGTGCAGAACTCCTTCGTGGGCAGCACCAGTTCACCGGCGTAGCGTCGGTTTGCCATGGCTGATTCTGCGGCGGCTGTCGCGCATATCTGGAACTCGAGCAGGGGAGTGAGCGGCTTATTCTGGTATTCGGTCAGCGTTTCTTTTAGCGTATCAATGCGGTGCCGCACATAAAATGGTTTGATGCTCGCGTATTCTGTGGAGTGCCCTGCTCGGTAGTACAGGTTTTTATACCGCTCAGTGCCGCGTGTGGTGAGCAGGTGACCCTCGAACCAGTTAAGCGTGCGTCCAATCTGGTCGATGCCCGCTTCGTAGATCACGCTCGCGTGCCACTGTAGTACGGCGTTCTTGTCGCAGAAATGGTGGTAAAACGTTGAGCGGGAAATGTCTGCCCGCTCGCATATCTGGAGGATGCTCACGCGCTCGAAAGACGTATGTTGCGCCAGATCGTCGAGCGCCTCGACGATTTTCATCTTGGTGTTGAACCCCAAAGACGCATACTGATTGTCCATACCAGCCCCCTGTTGAACGATGAAACCTGGTGCCGTGGAGGATACGTCACCAGTATAGAAGGGTTCCGAGGGGACGGGGCCGAAGAAAGGCGCTGTTTATTTGAACGAATACGTGACGTTGCACAAACTGCGCGCATTGTGCAACTGGTTTGGACGCGAACAGGCCGGTGTTGCGGCGGGCGTGGCATTGAGGAGTGATCGGCGATTGTTCCGAATTGCCGGTCTTCCTAGTATGAAGAAAGAGGCGGTTTGTCGCCGCCTAAGTGAATGACGAGAAAGGATGTTTCCACCATGTGCTTCAGACCTGCTGCAATGAATTCCGAGAAGAAGTGCCCGCAGTGCGGGGAGAGTAACGTGACGACGGCCGAGACTTGTTCTGCCTGTGGTGCCGCCTTGCCGACAGCTCTCGCTCCGCCAAGTGCTCCGGGTGCGCCAGGAGCACCGTCTGCTCCGGGGGCACCGAAGGCGCCGGCCGCCCCCGGAGTCTCGGGCATGTCAAGGGCGTAATCGAAGCAGGGAAGAGTCCTCTGGGAAGGGTTGCCCTGTTTGCAAGAGGGCAACCCTTTTTCTTAAAGCTTACGCTTCGTACACGATGGCGCCGGAGGTGAAGCCGCCGCCGAAGGCCACGAGCACCACTTTGTCGCCGCGGTGGATGCGGCCGGCGCGGTAGGCTTCGGCCAGCGCCATGGGCAGGCTGGCGGCCGAGGTGTTGCCGGCGTTGGCGATTGAGAGCTGGAACAGCTCCATCGGGCGGTCAAGCTTCTTCGCGGCGTACTTGATGATGCGCTCGTTGGCCTGGTGGGGAACGATGCACGTCACTTCATCCAGCGCTACGCCGGCGCGCTCAAGCGCTTGGTTCACGGCCTCGGTCATGGCCTCGGCGGCGAACTTGAACACCTTTTGGCCATTCATGTAGATGGTCTGGCGCGGGCGGCCCGCTTCCACGAGTTCGGTCACGCCCAGTTCAGCGTCGGTGCTCGCCTCGGCACTGCCATGCGCAACGGCAGCCTCGGGCGCGACGCCCTGCTCGTTGAACGGTTGCGGCGCATCATAAGCGGACGGGCAGGTGAGGGCGTTCGTCACGTCGTCTTCGTTCACGATGTAGCTGCCCAGGATGCCGGGGCGCTCGTCGCTCCACTCCAGCACGGCCGCGCCGGCACCGTCGCCAAACAGCACGCACGTGTTGCGATCGGCCCAGTTCGTGAGCCGGGTCAGGCGCTCGGAACCCACCACCAGTGCGCGGCGCACCGGGTTGCGACCCGCCGCTCCCGCAGTGCCCGGCGCGGCAGCGCTCATCATGCTTTCAGCCACCGTGAGTCCGTAGACGAAACCCGTGCACGCGGCATTCAGGTCGAAGGCGATGGCGTGCTCAAGCCCCAGGCGGCGGCGCAGCAAGCCAGCGAGCGAGGGAACAATGGAGTCGGGCGTGATGGTGGCGCACACTACGAGGTCAATCTCGCTGGGGTCGAAGCGGCGCTCGGACGCGCTACCTTCCGTCCAGCCCAGCGCCTCGCGCGCGGCGGCTTCGGCCAAGTCGGCGTTCGTTTCGGCCACTGCAATGTGGCGGCTGTGGATGCCAGTGCGTGTGACAATCCACTCGTCGTTCGTGTCGACAAGCGCTTTCAGCTCGTCGTTTTCCACCTCAAGCGCCGGAACCGCCTTGCCGAACCCCACCAACGCACAACCCACGATAAGCTCCTACCCCCGCCAACGAACGACAGAGCGGCACGCCCCGCCAGCGGAAAATACTTCGATAATCAAACTATTTGGATTATAGCACGCCGAACAAACCCCAACAGAATCCCAAGTGAAGTCCACAAAGCACTGTCTTCGACGTTCAGCTCACGCTGGCGAAGGGGGTGTTGTACCTAATGTCATTACCTTAAGTGACGTTGGCTCTTTCTGTCGCTCGCCTAAATTACTGACATGAGAACTCCGCTGCCGCCATTTTATTGCTCGAAATGCTGCTGAACTAAAGGCAATAGTAAACATTCACGCTGATTTTCTGATACAATATCAGCGTGAATGTTTTATGAAGCCTTCTGTCGAACAGAGAATTGAGGATATCCTCCGTGGAAACGGGGGTGTGCTTGTCGCGTCTGAAGTGATTGAGCAGGGCGTACCAAGAAACGCGGTCTATCAGTTCGTGAAAGATCGCGGGCTGGAGAAGGTGTCGCCTGGTATCTTCCTGGATGAGAATGAATTCCCCGACGAACTCTATCTTCTACAGGCAAGATACCCCAAGGTCGTATATTCTCATAACACCGCACTCTACTTGCACGACATGGCCGAGCGTGAGTCCGTGCCCATAACCCTCACGGTGGATTCCGGCTACAATGTGGGGTCGCTCGCCGACAGCGGTGCTCGTATCTTCTACGTAAAGCCTGAATGGTATGGCATTGGGGTCTGCGATATGGAGTCACCTGGCGGGCATGCCGTGCGCGTCTACGATCGCGAGCGTACTCTCATTGACATTATCAGAAGAAAGGCCGCGCTGGATCCTGCGGCTTACGCCTATGCGCTCAAGCGTTATGCTGCATCCAGGGAGAAGAATCCGGCAAGGCTTGGACACTATGCTCAAAAGATGGGTGTGGAGGCGCAAGTGCAGAGAGCCATGGAGGTGCTCTTGTGATAACGGGATCGAGGCGCGTGAAAGACCTTATCAAGAACAGGGCTGCAGGCGACAGCGCGAAAGCTCAAGCGTTGCTTCGCCACTACGCCATGGAGCGCTTCTTGGAGCGTGTGTCCGTATCGTCCTACAAAGGTAACTTCATTTTGAAGGGTGGGATGCTCATCTCCTCAATGCTCGGCATTGACTCACGCATGACGATGGATATCGACACAACTCTCACGGGTGTGACACTCGACATCGAGAGCGCTCAGGCAATCATCTCTGAGATTGCTGATATTGAACTCGGAGATGGCATGAAGTTTGCTCTCAAAGAGGCATACGAGATTATGGAAGACTCCGAGTACGGAGGCGTGAGGGTACCCATGGAAGC
Organism: Gordonibacter faecis; assembly: GCF_030077735.1. Lineage (NCBI taxonomy): Bacteria > Bacillati > Actinomycetota > Coriobacteriia > Eggerthellales > Eggerthellaceae > Gordonibacter > Gordonibacter faecis. The sequence goes on from NZ_JASJEU010000012.1 coordinate 153,585, forward strand.
GCGCCTTGAGCGGACGCGCATTCCCATGAAGATTGACATCTCGACAGGTGATGCCATCACTCCCCGCGAGATTGAGTATGGCTATCGCCTTATGTTCGAAGAGAGGAGTATTGGCATCATGGCCTACCCCATAGAGACCGTGATTGCCGAGAAGATGGAAACGGCGCTTGTACGCGGCACGCTCAATACGCGGATGCGCGACTACTACGATATCTACATGCTTGCCGAGGTGAATAAGGTCATATCCGGGAGTGCTTTATCTCAGGCCCTTCGGGCGACCTCCGAGAAGAGGGGTAGCGACCTCGACGAAAAGAAGTTTAATGAAATAATTGGATCGATTTCTACAAGTCCCGTCCTCGCAAAACGTTGGGATAGCTATTCGTCTGCGAATAGCTATGTGGGCTACGTCGGTTGGGATCAGGCATTAGCAGCCTTCAACAGCTTGTGCGCACTTATCCTCCAGACTGAAAACTGAGAGAAGTTCCAAGTTTGGCGTTTACTCTATCCCCTCACGGCAACAGTGGCGGTGGCAGAATCTCCTTCAGGCGGTTGCGGTTGCGGATGAGGCTTAGGAACGTTTGCTCGTCGGCGGTGAGGAAGCCTCGCTTGTGGGTGAGTATGTTGAGGGGGCGGCACAGTTGGCAGCCTTCGAGGCGCAGCATGGACAGTTGCTTTTGGCGGCATTCGCGCTGCACGGTGAGGGCGGAAATAATGGTGACACCCAGGCCGGACATGACACCCTGCTTGATGGCACGCGTGCTGTTCAGTTCCATGGTCAGGTTCAGCTTCGACACGTCAAAGCCGCTTTCCACCAGGGCGTTCTCCATGACTTTGCGTGTGCCGGAACCCTGCTCGCGAATGATGAAGCGCTCGGCCTCCAGCTCTTCGAACGACACGCTTAAGCGCTTGCTCCACGGGTGGTCGATGCCCACCACAATGACCAGCTCATCGTGCCAGAAGTTCTCAATAACCAAATCGGGGTTCGTGGGAACCGGGCCCTCAATGAGCGCCAGGTGCAGCTGCTTGTCGAGCACGTCCTGCGCCACGCTGGCCGTGTTCGCTATTTTGACGTTGAGGTTGATCTGCGGACATTCGTGGTACAGCGCGTCGGCGATAAAAGGCACTACGTACTCGCCAATGGTGAGCGTGGCGCCTACGTGCACATTGCGGTGCTGCTTGGCGGCGTGCTCAAGCATGACCTCCTGCGCCTCGCGCATGGTCTGAATGACCTGGCTAATATAGCGATAGAAAATTTCGCCGCACTCCGTGAGCAGCACGCCACGGTTGGTGCGTTCGAGCAGCGTAACGCTGTATTCCTGTTCAAGGTTCTGAATCTGAATACTTACGCTGGGTTGGCTGATGTGCAGGTGCTTAGCTGCTTGGGTGACGTTTCCGGTATTGGCTACTTCCTTGAACACGACGAACTGTCCGAGCGAACTCAAAACGGTCCACCTCCTCCTGTGCCGACAGGACGATATGCGCAGGACATTGGATGCTTCCCCTGCCACCTATCGCATGCGCGCTTTCGGAATCCCTGGGCGAACCAGCTCCCCCACCACGGGTCGTCAAGCGCTTCCCCTTGCGAACTGCGACATTGAACAGGTCATCAAACCTTATCAACATGATCATCAAACAGTTCGCGTAAATACTAAAGTATCGTACTAGGGTACTTTAGTAAAATATCGATTTGCAATCGAGCCATAAATATTTGCTATAGCTGGCTTCCTCTGATTGGTGCGGAAAAGCTGTGATGAGAACTCATAAGGAGAGGTTTCGCGCGCGACGTTGGGGGATAGGAAATGTTCATCGCGCCATCGTAAATCGGTATTTTACACCAGAACCCCGGTACTTTAGTTTGGTAGTTGGCCCGAACGGAACCATTATGAGGTTGGGGAGAGGTGTTCGCGATGATTGCGGCTACACTGGCGTTCGTTTTTGTCATCATCGGTCTGGCGGGATTCATCATCTTAACCGCCGTCAAAGCGTGGAAGTATGCTCACCTGTCCGTCCATTCGCGGGTCGAACTTTATCCCGTGCCCAAGGAGGGTGGCGGCCGCGGCAAGTACGGCGGCTCCTACTTTGAGGAAGAGGACTGGTGGGAGAAGCCCCGCAAGCTCGATTCCGTCTACGAAGTAATCGACATCATGAAAGAGATGCTGCTCATCAGCAAGCTGTTTACGCATCAGCGCAGCTTATGGTGGGCCTCGTACGCGTTCCACCTGGGCATTTACGTGATGTTCGGCTGGAGCCTACTCCTGCTCATAAGTGTGTTTTGGGCACCTGAGTTCTTCGTGATAGGCACCACGGTGGTGGGCGTGATTGGCTTTGCGCTGTCCACGGTGGGCGCGGTGCTGTTGCTCGTGCGCCGCTTCGCCGACGAAAGCCTGCGCAAGTACACGCCGCCGCAGGAATATTTCAACATTCTGCTCATTCTGGCCACCCTGGTGACGGGCATAGTGTCGTGGACGTTGTTCGCCTCGCCGTTTGAGGTGGCCCGCAGCGTGTTCACGTTCAACACGACGGCGCTACCGCCCATCGTGGTGGCGCACTTTGTGCTGCTGGGCGTAACGCTGCTCTACATCCCGCTGAGCAAAATGAGCCACTACGTGGGCAAATTCTTCGCGTTCCACAAGGTGCTGTGGGTCAACGACCCCAACGTGACCGGCAGCAAGGTGGCCGAACTCATCGAGCGCGAATCCGCGCGGCCTGTTCAAACGCAGTGGGCGGCCCCGCATACCCATCCGGCCTCGTCCGACACTTTGGAGGGATAGCACATGAGCCTGAAGAACAAGCAGCTGCGGCCGCGCGACATGGCGAACAACGACGCCGTCCTTTCGCCCGTCGACGAACTTTCGCCCCTGCCGGCCCCCTACGATACCAACGGGCTGGAGCCCGCTTTCAAAGACCCGAAGCCCGAATGGGCGGAAGATCACTGCGCCTCGCTCGACGGTTTTATTGCGCTCGATACGCTCAAGCGCCCCCAGACGAAGGAAGAGGAAGACGAATTCGTTCGCAAATTCCTCTCTGGCCTGGAGAAACTGTTTGCCGACAGCAACAAGAACTCCCTGCAGCCACTCAAGTTGACCATGGAGTTTTGCGCCAAATGCAACACGTGCTCCGAGGCGTGCCACATTTTCAACGGCAGCGATGGCAGTGAGATTTACCGTCCGAGCTTCCGCGTGGACGTGCTGCGCCGCATGTACAAGCGCTACTTCACGCCCGGAGGCAAGCTCATGCCGGGTTTTGTGGGCGCCGACGTGGATGTGAACTGGGAAAGCATTGCGCGCTTGGGCGAGTTGGCCTACCGCTGCAACCTATGCCGCCGCTGCGCGCAAGTGTGCCCGCTTGGTTTGGACAACGGTTTGGCTGCGAAGGAAATTCGCAAGCTGTTCAGCCAGGAGATGGACATTGCTCCCACGCCTGTGCACACGAAGGGCACGGTGCTGCAACTGAAAACCGGCTCGTCAACAGGCCTTACGAAGCCGGCACTCATCGACACGATTGAGTTCATTGAGGAAGACATCGAGGAGCGCACCGGCCGCAAGATCAGGTTCCCCATCGACAAAAAGGGCGCCGACGTGCTGCTGATGCACAACGCCGGCGAATTCATTGCGTGGCCGGAGAACCCCGCCGCCTTCGCCATTTTGCTGGATGAGGCGGGCGTCGACTGGACGCTCAGCTCTGAGATGCTGGGCTACGACAGCGTGAACTACGGCATTTGGTACGACGACTTCCAGGCGAAGAAGGTGGCGCTCGGCCAGTTCGAGGCCGCGAAGAAGCTGGGCGTGCGCCGCATTGTGGTGGGCGAGTGCGGACATGCGCACAAGGCTATCGCCATCAGCGCTGACCGCATGGCATCGAACGAGGAGCGCGTGCCGGTGGAAAGCTTCCTGCCGCTCATGGCCGACCTCGTGAAGCAGGGGAAGCTGAAGTTTGACCCGTCGAAAAACGACTTCCCCGTGACGCTGCACGACCCGTGCAATATCGTACGCCAGATGGGTATTGTGCAACCGCAGCGCGACATTCTGAAGGCCATCGCGCCGCAGTTCCGCGAGATGACGCCGCACGGCGTGGATAACTACTGCTGCGGGGGCGGCAGCGGGTTTGCCATCATGAGTTCCTACAACTTCGGGCAGTTCCGCGACAAGGTGAGTGCGCGCACGAAGTTTGCCCAGATTATCAACGCGTTCCCCGAGAGTTTCGACAATCCGGACATCGTGAAGTACGTGTGCGCCCCGTGCTCAAACTGCAAGGGCACCATCCGCGAACTGCTGGCGGCCTACAAGGCCACGGCAACCTACAACGTGCAGTACGGCGGGTTGGTGGAACTCATGGTGAATGGCCTGGCCAGCATGGATCGGCCGTACCTGGAATTCCTGGAGGAATAGCGGGCGAGCGGCCTGCTGGCGTTAAGCCCCGTGAAGCCGGGAGGGACTTCGCGGGGCGGCCGGCAGGCTGCGCGGGCGACCGGGCAAGGGCGTGCGCGAACGCACGCGCGGGGGAACAGACGAGGGGTCATCCATGGACAGCGTGGTTGTGGGGTTGAACATCAAGAGCGCTCCGTTTGAGCTGTTGGAGAAGCTGAGCATCCATCATTCGCTGAATGCTCTCTGCGCGCAGGACTTGAAAGCGACAGCCGATTTAAGTGCGGCCGTGGTGCTGAGCACGTGCAACCGGCTGGAATTCTACGCTACGGCCGAAGACTCGGAGCGCGGCGTTGAAGCCGTGTGGGACTACTTCACCTCGCAGGGAACCACCATCACGGCGCGCGAGCGTGCGCAGCTGCGCGAGCACATGTACGCGTACGCGGGCGACATGGCCGTGCGGCATCTCTTTGAAGTGGTGTGTGGCCTCGACTCGCTCATTGTGGGCGAGGCGGAAATTCTTGGCCAGGTGTCGCGCGCCTACAAGGCTGCGTGCCGGGCAAACACCACAGACAAATTTCTCAATGTATGGTTCCAACGCGCCCTCCATCTGGGAAAAAAAGCGCGCCACGAGACGGATATCAACCGCTACTCGGTGTCGGTGGGGCGTATTGCCGTGGAGCTGGCGGTGGCCGAACTCGGCGGAGTGCAGGACAAGCGCGTGCTCATTTTGGGCGCGGGCGAGATGAGCGAGCTCACCATGAAGTATCTCGTGGCGCACAACGTGTCCGTGGTCATGGTGTCGAACCGCTCGCTTGACAAGGCATCGCTTCTGGCCGACCGCTACGGCTTCGAGGCGCATCCCATCGCGAACCTTGAGCCCTGCCTACAGAAGGCTGACGTGGTGTTTTCCGCGACGGCGGCCCAGACCTACATGATTGACCGCGCCCTGGTGGAGCGCGTGATGAGGGCGCGTCCCGCCCGGCCGTTGCTGTTCGTTGACATGGCGGTGCCGCGCGACGTAGACCCGGCCGTGGAGGAACTGGCCGGCGTGAGTGTGTATAACATCAACGAGCTGCGCGACGAGGCCGACCGCAATCGCCTGAAGCGCGCAGCCGCCGAAAAGGCCGTGCGCCAGCTGATTGAAACCGAGGTGGCCGACTTCCGTCGCTGGGCACATTCGCTTGAGTTTGCGCCGGTCATCGCCGCGTTTCGCCAGCATGCTGAACAGATTAAGCAGGCGCGGTTGGAGGTGGCGTTCGAGCGGATGTCGGGTTTGACTGCTTCGCAAAAGAAGCAGGTGCGCGTGCTGGCCACCACCATTACCGATGAATTCGTGCACGAGCCCATCGAGTCGCTGAACGCGCAGGCGGGTTCGCCGAAAAGCAAGGACTACGCGCGCATGCTGCAAGAGTTGTTCGCGCTGGAGCCTGCACTGGCGGGGCGGCGCGACGGCGCGGAGGCGGCGGGCGACGCGGGTGCTGGCAACGCGGCAGGGAAGCGGGGTGCGCGATGAAGCGGTTTCGCATTGGTACACGCAAGAGCGAGTTGGCGCTCTGGCAGGCGCGCTTTGTGCAGCGGCTGCTTGAAGAGGCGCACCCGAGCCTTGCGGTGGAACTGGTCACCATGGATACCGAGGGCGACAAGAACCTTGAGGTGCCGCTGTCGTCCGTGGCTGGCAAAGGGTTCTTCACGGCGGAAATTGAAGCGCGCCTCTACACCGGTGAGCTTGACATCGCCGTGCACAGCCTGAAGGACTTGCCCACCACATTGCCGGCGGGCCTTGAGGTGAGCGCGTACTGCGAGCGCGGCGACGCGCGCGATGCCTTCCTCGGCAAGGACGGTCGCACGTTTGACGGCCTGCCGCCGAATGCGCGTGTGGGTACGTCCAGCTTGCGCCGCACGGCGCAGCTGCGCCACGTGCGTCCCGACGTGGAGTGCGTGGACATCCGTGGCAACCTGGGCACGCGCTGGCGCAAGTTGCAGGAAGCTGACGATCTGGACGGCATCGTACTGGCCGCCGGTGTCATGCGCCTTGGGTGGGAAGAGCGCATCACGCAGTTCTTCGACGGCGCGACGGTGCTTCCCGCGCCTGGTCAGGGCGTGGTCGCGGTCGAAAGCGCCACGGAGCGCGCCGACGTGCGCGAGGTAGTGACCGCCATCAATCACCGGTCCACCGCACGTGCCGCGCGCGCCGAGCGCAGCTTCCTCACGCTTCTGGGCGGCGGCTGTCAAACGCCCATCGCCGCCTTCGCCACGGTTGAAGGCGACACGATTCGCCTGGAGGGAAGCGTGATCAGCCTTGATGGGGCCGACCTCGTGCGAGTGCTGGAAACGGGCACCAGCCCCGAGCAGGTGGGCGAAGCGGCCGCGCGCCGCGCGCTCGATGCGGGGGCGGATGCCATCCTGCGCGCCACCGGCGACGCACCAACAAACCACTAGGGAACGGGCAGGACACCATGGAACAAAACGCGCAGGTGTACTTGGTGGGAGCGGGCCCCGGAGATCCGGGCCTTATGACCGTACGGGGCCGTGAACTGGTAGAACAAGCCGACGTGCTGGTGTATGACCGACTGGTGTCGCCGCGCATCATCGCGTGGGCGCGCCCGGACTGCGAGCGGGTGTACGTGGGCAAAACGCCCGAGCGCCACACGCTGCCGCAGCACGAGATCAACGCGCTTTTGGTGGAGAAGGCCGCGCCTGGTCGCACGGTGGTGCGCCTCAAGGGCGGCGACCCGTTCGTGTTCGGCCGCGGCGGCGAAGAGGCCGAGGAACTGCGCGCCCACGGCATTCCCTTCGCCGTGGTGCCGGGCGTGACGTCGTGCATTGCCGCGCCCGCCTACGCGGGCATTCCCGTGACGCACCGCTCGGCGGCCTCGTCGTTTACCGTGGTCACGGGGCATGAAGATCCCGCGAAGCTCTCGTCGTCGCTCGACTGGGAGCAGCTGGCGCATGTGGGCGGCACGCTTGTGTTCCTCATGGGCATGAAGAACCTGCCCATTATTGCTGAAAGCCTCATGGCCTACGGCATGGCGGATGATACGCCGGTTGCGGTGGTAGAGCGCGGCACGTGGCCGGGGCAGCGGGTGCTTACCGGCACGTTGGATACCATTGCGGCCGACGTGCTTGAACGCGGGTTCGCGAACCCCTCTGTCATTGTGGTGGGTTCGGTGGTGGCGCTGCGCGATGAACTGGCGTGGTTTAACCCCCGTCCGTTGACGGGCAAGACCGTGGGTATCACGCGCGCCCGCCACCAAGTGTCCGAGCTGCGCTCGGAACTGGAGGAATTGGGCGCCACCGTGGCGGAGTTTCCGGTGAGCCGCCTGGCTGAACCCTCCGATCCAGCGCCGCTTGCCGCGTTCGTTGCGCAGCCCACACCCGTTAACTGGGTGGTGTTCACCAGCGCAAACGGCGTGAAAACGTTCTTCCGCGCGTTCGAAGCGGCACACGGCGCGAGCCCGGCCGCTGCTTCCCCTTCCGCACATTCCGCACCTTCCACCTCCGCCGATCCTGCCGCTGACGCGGGTGCCGACGCCTCGCTTACCTTACCCGATGCTGCTTTCGCGGGCGCCACCGTGGTCGCCGTGGGCCCCGCCACGGCGAAGGCGCTCGCGGAACGCGGCGTGCGCAGCGTGCTGACACCCGACACCTTCCGTGCGGAAGGCGTCGCGGACCTCCTCAGGGGCCGACTCGACCCCCATGAGCGCGTGCTGCTCGTGAGGGCCGAGGACGCCCGTACCGTCGTAGCCGATATGGTGCGCGAACGCGGCGCTGAACTGGTGGATGTGCCCGCGTATCGCACCGTGCTGCGCGAGGATGGCAAGGAAGCATTACAGGACGCCCTGCGCACAGGGAGCCTGGACGCACTCACCTTCGCCAGTTCGTCGGCTGTGCGCAACACACTTGCCCTGCTTGATGGCGACGCCGGTCTGCTTGCCGACGTGTCGCTGTTCTCAATTGGACCCCTCACCACCGCCACCATGGAAGAGCTGGGGCTTGCCCCGGCGGGCGAGGCTTCCTCGTCCACCATCAGCGGCCTGGTGGGAGCCGTACTCGGATCGTTGGGAGGATTATCGTGAACCTGCCCGTGCGCCCGCGCCGTCTGCGCGCGAACGAAACCATCCGCGCCATGGTGCGCGAACACGAACTGCGCGTGACGGATTTCATCTACCCGCTGTTTGTCTGCCACGGCACCGACGTGGCAGATCCCGTGGGCTCCATGCCGGGCGTGTTTCGCTATTCGCTCGACCGGCTGCCTGCCGTGCTCGATGAGGTGGTTGGTCTGGGCATTCCCGGCATTATCCTGTTCGGCATTCCCGCGCACAAAGACGCGGTGGGCTCCGAGGCCTACGCTGATGACGGCATTGTGCAGCAGGCCGTGCGCGCCATCAAGGAGCGCTACCCCAACCTGGTGGTTATCACCGACGTGTGCCTGTGCGAATACACCGACCATGGCCACTGTGGCCTGGTGAAAGACGGCTACGTGCAAAATGACGAAACGGTGGAACTGCTCGCGCAGACGGCCGTGTCGCACGCGCGCGCCGGTGCCGATATGGTGGCGCCCTCCGACATGATGGACGGCCGCGTGGCCGCCATCCGTCAGGCGCTCGATGCCGCAGGGTTGGAGCGCGTGGCCATCATGTCGTACGCCGCGAAGTTTGCCTCGGGCTTCTACGGGCCCTTCCGCGAGGCGGCCGGTTCCGCACCGGGCTTCGGCGACCGCAAGAGTTACCAGATGGATCCCGCGAACGGCGACGAGGCCATCCGCGAGGCGCTGGCCGACGTGGCCGAAGGGGCCGACCTTATCATTGTGAAGCCGGCGCTCGCGTTCGGCGACATCATGTGGCGCACGAAGCAGGAAACGCGCCTGCCCGTGGTGGCTTACAACGTGAGCGGCGAGTACTCCATGGTGAAGGCCGCCGCTGCGAACGGCTGGCTCGACGAGCGCAAGGTGGTGCTTGAGGCGCTCTGCGGTATGAAGCGCGCCGGGGCCAGCCTCATCATCACGTACCACGCCCTCGACGCGGCGCGCTGGCTGACTGGCCGCGCATAGAAAGGAAGCGCTATGCAGACGGAAACCACGCGTGACCTGCCGAAAAGCGGCGAAGCGTACCGCCAGGCCGCGGAGGCAATCCCCGGCGGCGTGAACTCTCCCGTGCGCGCGGCACTCGCCGTGGGCGCCGACCCGGCGTTCATCGCGCGCGGCGAGGGAGCGTATCTCTGGGATGTCGACGGCAATCGCTATATCGACTACGTGGGGTCGTGGGGGCCGCTCATCATGGGCCACGCGCATCCCGCCGTCGTGGATGCCGTGTGCGCGGCGGCGCGCAACGGCCTCAGTTTCGGCGCGCCCACGCCGGGCGAAACGGAACTTGTGCACGCCATTCGCGACGCCTTCCCCTCCATGCAGATGGTGCGCCTCGTGAGCTCGGGCACCGAGGCCACGATGAGCGCCATCCGCCTCGCTCGTGGCGTGACCGGGCGTGATTACATCGTGAAGTTTGAAGGCTGCTACCACGGCCATGCCGACGCGTTACTCGTAAAGGCGGGCAGCGGCGCGCTCACCATGGGAGTGCCTAGCTCAGCAGGGGTGCCCGCAAGCATTACGGCCACCACGCTGGTGGCCCGCTACAACGACCTCGACAGCGTGCGCGAGCTGTTCGCCCAGCATGGCGAAGAGATTGCGGCCGTCATCGTGGAGCCCGTGGCGGGCAACATGGGTGTGGTGCCGCCGGTCGACGGGTTCCTCAACGGGCTGCGCGACCTCACGGAGGCGTTCGGCAGCTTGCTCATTTTTGACGAAGTGATGACCGGCTTCCGCGTGTCGTTCGGCGGCGCTCAGGAACACTACGGCATCGACCCCGACCTCACGTGCCTTGGCAAGATTATCGGCGGCGGCATGCCGCTCGCTGCGTTCGGAGGCAAGCGCCGCTACCTGGAACAACTCGCTCCGCTCGGGCCGGTGTATCAGGCGGGAACTCTCGCCGGCAACCCGGTGGCCGTGGCCGCGGGCCTGGCCACGGTTCGCCTGCTGCGCGAATCCGGCGTACATGATGCCATCGTCAAGAACACAACGGCGCTCGCACACGGCATCCGCGAACTCGGCGAACGCGCCGGCGTGCCCCTGCGCGTGAACCAGGTGGGCGCCATGTTCTCCGTGTTCTTCACTAACCAGGACGTGCGCGATTACGAAAGCGCGTGCTCGTCTGACACTGACCGCTTCGCCCGGTACTATCGCGCCCTGCGCGCGGCGGGCGTGTACACGGCTCCCAGCCAGTTCGAGGCACTGTTCATGTCAGCCGCCCACACGGAGGCCGACGTTCAGCACACGCTTGCGTGCGTGGAGGGGGTCCTGGCCGGCCTGTGACCGAGGCCGCGGTCCGGCCCAACCAATTCCGCCTACAAACCCTCACACCCGAGGGCGGTGCCAACCTGTCCCCTCAACCGTCAAAAATCCTCACTGATCAGGCAACTCTTTGTTGAGGCTGCCGCGGTTCAGCCATCGGATTCTTTTATTCCTAAAGGAGGTGTTGCCTATCGTTCACGCGTTTGACCAAGCGTAATAGCGCGTCATAGCCAATGTTAATGACGCCATGAAATCACGGTATTTTACAGCCCCCTGGGGCGGTGATTAAATCGAAAGCAGCTGTTCATTGACCTGCGACCACGGTCTGAAAAGCCGAGGTGAAGGAGAGAGAGGAGGGGCGAACACCTATGTATATGGTGACCTTGAATGAAGAGAAATGCACCGGGTGCGATTCGTGCGCAGCTGGCTGCCCGGCTCAGATTTTGGCATTCGACGGCGAGCATGCCGTCATCAAAGGCGACCCGTGCGACTGCATGGGATGCGAAGCCTGCGTCATGGTATGTCCCGCAGGCGCGTTTACCGTACAGGAACTGTAGCGCCGAGCAGGTTCCTACAGGGAACCATAGGAGGAGCGAACATGGATGAGAACAGCAAGACCCCCCAGCTGGACGAGCTGGAAAACGGGCCGTGGCCGAGTTTCGTTACGGAGATAAAGAAGTCCGCGGAGAAAAACGCGATGAGCGCCGATCTGCTGGGCGTGCTCGAGCGCTCCTACGAGGACAAGATCGGCCACTGGAAGCACGGCGGCATTGTGGGTGTGAAGGGCTACGGCGGCGGCGTCGTGGGGCGCTACACCGACCTGCCCGAGGAATTCCCGAATGTGGCCGAGTTCCACACGATGCGCGTGGCCTCGCCGAGTGGCTGGTTTTATACCACCGATGCGCTGCGCACCATCTGCGACATCTGGGAGCGTCACGGCTCCGGCATCACCAACATGCACGGTTCAACGGGCGACCTCATTTTGCTGGGCATGAAGACCGAAGAGCTGCAGCCCACCTTCAACGAGCTGGCCGAAAATGGCTTTGACCTGGGCGGTTCTGGTTCTGACCTGCGCTCGCCTAGCTGCTGCTGCGGTCCGGGCCGCTGCGAATACGCGTGCTACGACACGCTGGACATGTGCTACGACATCACGCAGGAGTTCCAGGACGAGCTGCACCGTCCCATGTGGCCCTACAAGTCGAAGATCAAGATGTCCGGCTGCGCGAACGACTGCGTTGCTGCCGCTGCCCGCGCCGACATCTCCGTCATTGGTACATGGCGCGATTCGCTCATCATCGACCAGGACGAGGTCAAGAAGTACGTCGAAGAGGGCCTCGACATTCGCGAAGCTGTCGTTGACCGCTGCCCGACGCGCTGTTTGACCTACGACGACGCCACCGGCGAGCTTTCCGTGAACGCCGCCGAGTGCACGCGCTGCATGCACTGCATCAACGTGATGTGCAAAGCCATCAAGCAGGGCGAAGAGAAGGGCGCCACCATTTTGCTGGGCGCCAAGTCCACCATTGTGAAGTCCGCCTTCATGTCGTGGGTGCTGGTGCCGTTCATGAAGATGGAAGCCCCCTACGACGAGTTCAAAGACCTGGTGAACCGCATTTGGGACTGGTGGGACGAAAACGGCAAGACCCGCGAGCGCGTCGGCGAAACGGTGTATCGCATTGGCATGGGCAAGTTCCTGCGCGAAGTGGGCTTGGAGGCCGTTCCGCAGATGGTGTACCGTCCGCGCGCGAACCCGTATGTGTTCTGGCCGCAGGAGGAAATCTTTAAGGAAGCGGCAGGGCAGGACGCGGAAGAGAACTAGCGCACTACGGGCTTTCCCCCTGGGAATAAGCCTGATCACGGCATCCAAAAGAGACAGACGAGGTGATTTAAGTGGCAATGATTGATAACGGCCCTCCGGACTTCCGCGAGTATCTCCCCACTATCATCAAGGAGAACTACGGCAAGTGGCAGTATCACGAGCATCCGCGACCGGGCGTGCTGAAGCACGTCGGCCCGGCGGGTGCCCTGTACAGCATCCGCGTGGGTGAGCCGCGCCTCATGAGCATCGAGTCCATTCGCGACGTCTGCGATATCGCCGACGAGTTCTGCGACGGGCACCTGCGCTTCACGAGCCGCAACAACATTGAGTTCCTTACGCCTGATGAGAGCAAGGTAGACCCCATCATCGAGCGCTGCGAGGAACTGGGCTACCCGGTGGGTGGCACCGGGCACTCGCTCAGCAATATCGTACACACGCAGGGCTGGGTGCACTGCCACACGCCCGCAAGCGACGCGTCGGGCATCGTGAAGGCCATCATGGACGACCTCTACGAGTACTTCGGCTCCGAGGTGCTGCCGAACAAGCTGCACATCGCCATGGCCTGCTGCCTGAACATGTGCGGCGCGGCCCACTGTAGCGATATTTCCATCGTGGGCATCCACCGCACGGTTCCGCGTATCGACCACGAATCGGTGCGCAAGAACACCGAAATCCCCAGCTTGGTGGCGTGCTGCCCGACCGCGGCTATCCGCCCGGATCCCAAGAACAAGAGCGTCACCATTGTGGACGAGCGCTGCATGTACTGCGGCAACTGCTACACCATGTCGCCGGGCATGCACATCATGGACGCGGAAAACGACGGTCTGGCCATCATGGTGGGCGGCAAGGTGTCCACGGCCCGTACCGACCCCAGCTTCTCGCGCATGGTTATTCCGTTCCTGCCGAACAACCCGCCGCGTTGGCCTGAGGTAACCGAGGCCGTGCGCCATATCGTTGAGGTGTGGATCGAGAACGCTCGCAAGGGGGAGCGTCTGGGCGAGTGGATCGAACGCATCGGCTGGGAGCGTTTCTTCTCCATTTCGGGAATTCCGTTCTCCGACAAACTTATCGACGACTACATCTTCTCACGCGAGACGTTTAGAACGTCCTCGGCGTTCAAGTTCTAGCGCTTTTGGCTCTCAATCCGCGTCGGCAGGACTGCCGGAATCCGTCGGCGCGGATTGATCAGCGATAGGTGATATTGGTCACTTACCGCTGATCGCATACACGAGGGAAGAGCGGCCATACCGCCGCTCGAGCAAAGAGAAGGGGATATTTATGTCAACAAACAATACCAAGACCAACGGTGGAGGCCTGAAGAGCCTCTATCTGAAGGAAGATTGGTGGGCCGTTTGGATCGGTCTCGGCATCGTGATTATTGCGCTCATCCTCTGGGCTGCTGGACAGTCCAGCATCTTGGGCGTGCTCAACGTGAAGTTCGCGGGCTACAGCGACTTCGCCGGGCTGCTGCCGTGCGTGACGGGCATTTTCCCGAACGCGATTATTTTGTATGTGGTGTTGGCGGTTATCTTCTGCATCGTTATTGGCATCATGGGCAAGAACGTTCCCAAGTTCCTGGGGGGCTTCACGCTTCTGTACGTGATGGCTATCTTGGTGCAGATTCTTTCCGCCTGGAGCATTGCCAAGCAGTTCAGCCTCGAGGCGCCGGTTATGGCCCTGATCGTGGGCATGATTGTGGGCAACTTCGTCAAGATTCCGGATTGGTTCGAAGCGGGCATGCGCACCGAGTTTTATGTGAAGACTGGTATCGTCCTCATGGGTGCCACCCTTCCCTTCACGCTGATTCTGCAGTCTGGCCCGGTTGCTCTTCTGCAGGCTACCATTATTGCTGTGTCCACCTTCCTGGTGATTTATTTCTGCGGTACGCGCCTGTTCAAGCTTGAGAAGCCGTTCGCGGCAACGCTTGCTACCGGTGGTTCTATCTGCGGCGTGTCTGCCTCCATCGCTATCGGCAGTGCCGTGAACGCCAAGAAAGAGCACGTGTCCGTGTCCATCTCCATGGTTGTTATCTGGGCTACCGTTATGGTGTTCTTGCTTCCGATTATCTGCCGTGCTTTGGGGCTGTCCGACGGCGCATCCGGCGCGTGGATTGGCACCTCTGAGTTCGCCGATGCCGCCGGTATGGCTGCTGCCGCTCAGTTCGGCGATGGCGCTATCACCACGTTTACCCTGATGAAGGTTGTTGGCCGCGATATCTTCGTGGGCGTGTGGGCCTTCATCCTGGCTATCATCTCTGTCACCATGTGGGAAAAGGGCGAAAGCGCCGATGGCACGCGTCAGAAGCCGTCCGCCAGCGTTATTTGGGAGCGCTTCCCGAAGTTCGTTGTAGGCTTCTTTATTGCTTCCATCATTATCACCATCGTGACGCTGGCCAGCGCTCCCGATGTTGCCGCTACCATCGACAAGCAGGTGCTCGGTCCCATCAAGGGTCTGCGCGGTTGGGCGTTCATCCTGTGCTTCCTCTGCATTGGTTTGACCACCCGCTTCAAGGCACTTGCCGCTACCGGTTGGAAGCCCTTCGCGGCCTTCACCTGCGGCGTTGTGGTTAACGTGGCGCTCGGCTTCCTGTTCTCCACCATGATTCTGAACGGGTACTGGACGGCCGTTGGCCTCGGGTAAGCACCATGACTGAGACAGCTGAGTCGACTGAATTCAAGCACACGTGTATCCAAAGCGCCTGTTTCTTCCTTCCGTTTTTCGAAGCGGGGGAATGGCGCCGGAGGGGGAAGTCGCCGTGGAAGACGCTCAAGAAAGTTGAGACCACTCCGGAGGCCATTCGCGAGCTTGCGGCGTATACGAACCGGTGCATGACGCACAGTGCGGCCGTCATGGAGTTTTTGCTGAGTATCCACGACGACTGGGAGATCACCGTCAAGAAAGACGGCGTGTGGATGGAAACGGAAACGATGATTTACGAGGACATCCTTCCCCTGCTTGAACGAGCGGGTATCAGCGAAAACGACTACGCGCTGTACAGCGAGTACACGCGCAAATGGGGAATGATTTAGCCCCTCAGGTTCCTGCTTGAAGCCGCAGGCAGTCTCGCGCATACGGGGCTGCCTGCGGTCATTTGTGGCGGAGGGAGGGTTGCTGATGAGCGGCATCACGAAAGCGGAGCTGCGGGCGCTTGCTGAAGCGGGAGATGAGCAGGCGCTTCTGGCGGCGTTTGACGAAGACCCGGCGCGCGTGCGGCGGTTTTTGACGCGGCTGACGTTTGCGCCTGACGATGCGTGCCACGCTGCGGTTATCGCGTGCTTCGAACTGCTTGCGCGTGAGCGATGCGCCGGCATGCCGTCCTTCTTTTTGGAGATTATTCGGCGCAGCCTCTGGGAGATGAATGAAGAGGGCGCCAATAACTCCTGGTCGGCGCCTGAACGGGCCAGCGCAGTGATAGCGGGCGCCACCCCGCGCTTCGACGAGTATTTCTCCTTTGTGTTTTACGCGGCGCGCGATGAACCGCTGTTCCACGAAAGCTTGCGTGCGGCCTTTGCGCTGGTAGCTGCCGCGAACCCCGCTTTGGGCGAGGAATATCGGGCGGGTATTGAGGCGTTGAGTGGTACCTATTAGGGGCTGGCGCGCGGGAATGCGGCGCCATGTTGTACGGGGAGAGGAAGCACCATGAGAGCTTACGAGTGTATTGCGGACGTTTTGGGCGACGAGGCCGACGACGAGTCACGCGCATGGGTGCGCCACACGTACACGCTCCGGGTGCGCGTTGCTGGGGTGGCGGCGTTCGCGTTCTTTATCATGATTATGGGCATGTCGGGTACGCCGTGGTTTGCCATCAGCACGTTTATTCTGCTGCCGCTCATGATTGTGGCGGTGTTTTTCGGCGTGTTTATGCGCGGCTCCATTAACCGGAGCCTGACGCGGCTCATTGACCGTGATTGTGACCCGGTGTTGTGCGGTCGGCGGACGCTCGCGCTGCTTGAGAAGGACAAGAAGAATGCCGATGCGCGCAGCGGGCTGTTCAGCTACGCCTACGCGCTGCGGTGGCAGGGGAAGTGGAACGAGGCGGCCAAGCTCATGCACACGCTGGAGGACGACGCGGATCCGCGCAGCCAGTTTCTCTATCACAACCTGCTGGCGTACTGTGCGTTTGACAAGCGCGACCTTAAGGGGCTGACGGCCGAGGTCAAGGAGTTGAAGGAGCTTTCGTCGAGCGAGGGATTGCCGAAGGATGCGGCCGCGCACGTGGCCGAGCACGTGGCTTTGCGCGATATGCTGGCGAAGGAGCTCAACGGCAAGGCATCCAAGGCGGCGGCCGACTATGCGCAGGTCGCCGATGATCCCAAGGCTCTGCCCGTGCACCACGTGCTGTTCTCGCTGAAGGCGGCCGATTGCTTGGCCGACGCAGCTGAGCGGCGGGCGCGCTTGGTGCAGGTTGCAGAGCAAGGCGGCACCACCTGGTGCGCAACGGAAGCAAAGGCCCGGCTTGAGAAAGACGAGCGCAATAAATCTAACTAGAAAGGTAATCTACGTAGAGATGCTCTCCAGAGCATCCGCTCCGCCGTCAGGCGGAGAACACACCTGTGACCTGCGTTTTCGCGCTTCGCGCGAACGGGTGCTCTGGAGAGCACCCCTACGGAGGTTATGCCTCTTGCAAGACCTCGCCTACCAGTCAGTCAGCCCGCGTCGTTAGGTAAGGGGTGCGAGAAACCTCGTGGCGTATTAGCCAGCGCGAAAGCGCGTCACACTTTTGTGACGTGGGAGAAAGACCTCATCCGAGCAGGGACTCCAAAATGGCTTCGGCTTCGGCGGTGTTGCCGGCGGTGAGTGCGGCCAGGACGCGTCCGTCGGTGGCTTGCTCCCAGAACGCGTAGTGACGCTCAGGGGGCAAGGCGGCGCATACGCGCGGGCGCCAGGAGGCCAACAACTCCAGGTAGGGGCCGTATTCTTCGCCGAACTGGGCTTCCAGGCCTTCGCGAATGTGGCGGGCCGAAAGCGGGCTTGCGCCTTCGGTGGACACGGCGATGGAAAGCTTGCCGTGCCGCAACACCGAAGGCAAAAAGAACGTACACACCTCGGGGCGGTCGGCCACGTTTACCATGAGGCGCGCGGCGGTGGCATCGTCGTACACGCGGCGGTTCACGTCTTCGTCGTCGGTGGCTGCAAACACGATGTCGGCTTCGTCGAGGTCGGCGCTTTCGTAGGGCTTTGCGTGCCACGTGCAGCGCGCGTTGTCGGCCAGATCCCGCAGCTTCGGCGAGGCTACGGGCGCCACCACGGTCACGAGCGCCTCGCACTCCAGCAGCCCGCGTACCTTGCGCGTGGCCACCGATCCGCCGCCCACCACCACGGCGCGCTTGCCTTCCAGCACGAGGGAAACCGGATACGTTTTTGCCATAGCGCGACCTCGTCTCTACGCATGATTATTGAGCCTGATGTAACAAAACATTCCCATCTGCCTGGTTGTCCGTAGGGCAAGGGCTCTGCCCTTGCCGTCAACCACGTTTGACCTCCAGGTTTCCCGATGTCCAGCGGCAAGGGTAGAACCCTTGCCCTACGGAGCACCTGCAAAGGGAACTTCCGTTGCGCCCCCTTCTGAACGCCTGTGGAGCGGTGCGGCGATTGTAGCACCTGGGGGAAACGGTGCGTGCAACTATTTGAAAACTGCGGCGCGTGGGCGGCCAGAAATTAACAGCTGAACAGGTAAAACAGTCTGTCATTGTCTTTTTTGATGGGGTGATGAATTCATTGTATTTTACACGTGTCTAACCCCGTGATTAAATGAAGTGCAGTGGGAATCATGCACCAGTGACAGGCTCTTCGCGAAGGGCCGAAGGAGGACGTTATCATGGATAAAGGTCCCGCAGATCCTCAGATCAAGCAAAAAATCCTCGACTATCTCGACACCATTGAAAAGGCCAAGAGCAAGGAAATTGCCAAGGCTATTGGTGAGCAGAAGTCGGCCGTCGATTTGGCGGTCAAAGAACTCGCGTTCGAGGACAAGGTGGAGTATCTCTACATCACCACAACGTTTATCGCTCTCAAGGGCAAGGTTGCTCCGCCTGAATAGGCGCCTCCACCCGCAGTTCGGGGCGCACCCGCGCCGGGAGAGCGCGGATGCGAGCAGCGATGGGGTGGCAAGAGAGACGAGAGAGCACCGGGGGATGCGATGAGCGCGCTGACTGAAGCGATAAGCAGGGGAAAGGGGCCCATCCTGGAAGCGTGGCGAAAGGCTGCGTTTCCTGCGCAGGAGACGGGTTTTTCATTCCCGCATCAGGCCAAAGGCCGATTTGCCGACCCCGCTTCCTTCCATGAAGCGGAGGGGATGGACGCTATTCTCACGTGGCTGGCTGACGAAGAAAATTCGGATATACCCGAACTTTTAGGAGAAATCTGCCGCGTGAAGGCCGTGCAGGATGCTGCACCTTCCGCCGCCCTTGCGTTTCTGTTCGACCTCAAGCCCGCCCTTCGCTCCGTTGTGGGCGACGCGGCCGACGAGGCCGCCCTTCGAGCGCTCGACGCTCGCATTGACACCCTCGCCCTGCACGCCTTCGACCGCTATGTGGCCTGCCGCAACCAGATTGCACAGCTGCGCGTGGACGAGGTGCTGCGCGGCGAAGAGATGCTCCGCAGACAGCTTGCACGCATTCAGAAGAACGGGGAAGAACCGGTATGAAAATTGGGATCCCTCTGCTTATCGTAGTGTTGTTGGCGGCGTTCGCCTGGGTGGGCACCGCGTACCTGCAGTGGTACACCCTGTTCGGAATTATCATTCCGTATGCGGCGTTTACCCTGTTCGTGATGGGGTTTGTCATTCGCCTCATCAAGTGGGGCACCTCTGCGGTGCCGTTTCGCATTCCCACCACGTGCGGCCAGCAGAAGTCGCTGCCGTGGATCAAGCAGAACAAGCTTGAGAACCCCTCGTCGTTTGGCGGGGTGGTAGGCCGCATGCTGCTTGAGGTGCTGTGCTTCCGTTCGCTGTTCCGCAACGCCAAAACCGATAAGGTGGACGACAAGCTGGCGTTCGGCTCGGCAAAGTGGCTGTGGCTGGGCGCGCTCGTGTTTCACTGGTCCATGCTGATTATTGTGTTCCGCCACCTGCGCCTGTTTTTGGAGCCCGTGCCCGCGTTCATTCAGGGCATTGAGGGGCTCGACAGTATTTTGCAGGTGGGGCTTCCGCTGCTCTACATCACCGACGTGCTCATTGTGGGGGCGCTCACGTTTCTGTTCATCCGCCGCGTGGTAATTCCGCAGGTGCGCTACATCTCGCTGCCGGCCGACTTCATGCCGCTGTTTCTGCTGCTGGGCGTGGCCATTTCCGGCATCGTGATGCGCTACGGGTTCCGCATCGACATTGTGGACGTGAAGGAACTCACTATGGGCCTGGCCACGCTCAACCCGGTGGCTCCCGAGGGCATTGCCCCCATCCTGTTCGTGCACCTGTTCTTGGTGAGTGCGCTTCTGGTGTATTTTCCCTGGAGCAAGCTCATGCATGCGGGCGGCATCATTTTGAGCCCCACGCGCAACCTGGCGAACAACAACCGCGCAAAGCGCCACGTGAACCCCTGGAACTACCCGGTTGACGTGCATACGTACGCCGAGTACGAGGCTGAGTTCGGGGAAAAGATGAAAAAAGTTGGCCTGCCTCTGGATGCGGAGTAACTCGACATGGCGAAACTACCGAACAAAAAGGACCTGCTCAACTTCGAGCTTGGGGTGGGCGAGAAGCCGTGGATGGACACGCCCACCGAATTCAAGGACGGCATGTACTGCCACGGTGCGAAGCCCAAAACGCTTGAGATTGTGGGCATGCCGAACACGCACGACTGGTCGTCGTCGGATGAGGATTGGAACCTTCCTGAGAACTGGAAGGAGATCATCCTTGACGGCATGGCCGACCGCGTGAAGAAATATCGCTCGTTTCGGCTGTTCATGGACGTGTGCGTGCGCTGCGGTGCCTGCGCCGACAAGTGCCACTTTTATATGGGCTCGGGCGATCCGAAGAACATGCCGGTGCTGCGCGCCGAGCTGCTGCGCTCGGTGTATCGCCGCTATTTCACCACGTCAGGCAAGCTGTTTGGCAAGCTGGCCGGCGCACGCGACCTCACGGAGGACGTGCTGAAGGAGTGGTGGTACTACTTCTTCCAGTGCACCGAGTGCCGCCGTTGTTCGGCGTTTTGCCCGTACGGCATCGACCAGGCCGAGATCACTATCATGGGCCGCGAGCTGTTGAATCTCATCGGTCTGAACACCGAGTGGATTGCTGGCCCCGTGGCGAACTGCTACATGAAGGGCAACCACGTGGGGCTGGAGCCCCAAACCATCATGGGCAACGTGGAATTCCTCATGGAGGATTTGGAAACCATCACGGGCAAGCACATTGAGCCGTCGTTCAACCGCAAGGGCGCCGAGATTCTGTTCGTGGTGCCCTCGGGCGACCTCTACGCGGAGCCCGGCACGTTCACGTTCATGGGTTACATCTTGCTGTTTGAGCAGCTGGGGCTCGATTACACGCTGAGCACGTACGCCTCCGAGGGCGGCAACTTCGGCTTCTTCACCTCGAATGAGATGGCGAAACGCCTGAACGCGAAGATGTATGCCGAGGCCGAGCGCTTAGGCGTGAAGTGGATTTTGGGCGGCGAATGCGGGCATATGTGGCGCCTCGTGAACCAGTACATGGACACGTGGAACGGCCCGGCCGACTTTTTGGAGCAGCCGGTGTCGCCCATCACGGGCACGGTGTTTGAGAACGCCGCGTCCACGAAGATGGTGCACATCACGGAATTCACCGCTGATTTGCTGTATCACAACAAGGTGAAGCTTGACCCGAGCCGCAACGACCATCTGGTGGTGACGTATCACGACTCGTGCAACACCTCGCGCGCCATGGGGCTTCTGGAAGAGCCGCGCTTCATCTTGAGCAAGGTGTGCAACAACTTCCACGAAATGCCTGATGAGACTATCCGCGAGAAAACGCTTTGCTGCGGCAGCGGCGCCGGCTTGAATGCGGGAGAGAACATGGAGCTGCGCCTGCGCGGCGGGTATCCGCGCGCCGACGCGGTGCGGTCGGTGAAGGAGCGCTTCGGCGTGAACACGCTGGCGAACATCTGCGCGCTCGACCGCGCGTCGTTCCCCGCGCTCATGGACTACTGGGTGCCGGGCACGCGCGTGATGGGTGTGCACGAGCTGGTGGGCAACGCGCTCGTGCTCGACGGCGAGTGCGAGCGCACGCTTGATTTGCGCTTGGAGGAATTGCCGAACCGGAAGAAGCCTGCCGAGGCCGCGCCGGATGCGGCCGAGGGCGCAGGCGAGCCGGCCGCGGGCGAAGGGGGGAGCCATGTATAAGGGCGGAAGGATCATCCTGTTCGCGGGGCTGTTCGTCCTGCTCATGGCTGTGCCGCTTCTTGTGAACTTGGGCAACGCCACGGCGGCACCCACGCCGAACGTGGACACGCCGGCCATCAACGCGCTTTCCGAGAAGCAGTGCGTGGAATCGACCGAGTATATGCGCAGCTCACACATGCAGCTGCTCGACGAATGGCGCAACGATGTGGTGCGCGACGGTGCCACCGACTACAAGAGCGCCAGCGGTCAGGTGTATGAGATCAGCCTGGACGACACGTGCCTTGAGTGCCACTCGAACCGCGAGGAATTCTGCGACAGCTGCCATGAGTACTCGTCGGTTGAGTTGTATTGCTGGGACTGCCACGATCTGGCCGACGCGAAGCAGGCGAACTAGCATGGCCGCGCGCAACGAAGATCGCGAGAGGAGCCGGGACGGTTCTATGGAGAGACGGACGTTTTTGAAGGCCGGCGCGCTGGCGGCTGCCTCCGCCGTGATTCCGCTGAGCGCCTGCACTGTCGAGGGCGCCGCCGGAGCCGAGGGCGAAACGGTGCACAAGGTGATGAAGACGCGCCAGTGGGGTTTCGTCATTGACGTGGAGAAACTCAACGCTTCCGGCGTCATGGATAAGATCATCCAGGCGTGCCACCACGCTCACAACGTGCCCGATACAGGCGACCCGAAGACCGAGATCAAGTGGATTTGGGAAGACGATTTCGAGCATTCGTTTTCGGACATTGACAGCGAGTACGCGAGCGAGCGCGTGGTAAAGCTGGGCTTTCCGCTGTTGTGCAACCACTGCGAGGAACCGCCGTGCGTGCGCCTGTGCCCGACCGAGGCTACGTTCAAGCGCGGGGATGGCATTGTGGTCATGGACTACCATCGCTGCATCGGGTGCCGCTTCTGCATGGCGGGCTGCCCGTACGGCGCGCGCAGCCTAAACTTCTTCGACCCGCGGCCCTATATCGATGACCCGAACCCCGACTATCCCACGCGCTCAAAGGGTGTCGTGGAGAAGTGCATGTTGTGTTCTGAGCGCATTGACCAGGGGAAAGAGCCGCTATGTGCCGAGCTATCGGAGGGGGCCATCATTTTCGGCGACCTGACCGACCCGGATTCGCCGGTGCGCAAGGCGCTGTCTGAGAACTTCACCATCCGCCGGCGCGTGGAGCTGGGCACGGGCCCGTGCGTCTACTACATTGCGAACGGAGGCGAGGCGCATGCTTGAGAAAGCGCTGCACGGATCCAAGCTGTACTGGGCATGGGTGATAGTGCTGCTGGTGTGCATCGGCGTGGGCATTGCCGCCTACATCAACCAGTTCAATTACGGCTTGGGCTTGACGGGCATGAGTCGCGACGTGAGCTGGGGCCTCTACATTTCCCAGTTCGTGTTTTTGGTGGGTGTGGCGGCCTCGGGCGTGATGGTGGCCATTCCGCTGTATCTGCACAACTTCAAAGAGTTCGGCAAGATTATTATCTTCGGCGAGTTTATGGCCGTGGCTGCCGTGCTCATGGCCGTGCTGTTTGTGCTGGTTGACCTGGGGTATCCCACTCGCGTGCTGAACGTGCTGCTGTATCCGTCGCCGCACTCGATGCTGTTCTGGGATATGTGTGTGCTGTCGTCGTATCTGCTGGTGAACATACTCATTGGCTGGACGGTGCTGGGGGCGGAGCGCAAGGGCGTGAAGCCGCCGAACTGGACGCGCATTTTGAGCTACATCGCCATTCCGCTGGCCATTAGCATTCACACGGTGACGGCGTTTTTGATTGCCGGTTTGCCGGGGCGCGCGTACTGGCTTACGGCTATCATGGCGGCGCGCTTTCTGGCCTCGGCCTTCGCGGCGGGCCCGGCGCTGCTCATCGTCATCTGCTTTATCATGCGGAAGTTCACCACATTTAAGGCATCTGACAAGGCCATTGATACGCTGGCGAAAATCGTGTGCTACGCCATGATTGCCAACGTGTTCTTCTTCGTGTTGGAAATTTTCACGGCGTTCTACAGCAACATTCCGTCGCACATGGCGTCGCTTGAGTACCTGTTCTTCGGGCTGGATGGCTCGGGGCAGCTGGTGCCGTTCATGTGGACGGCTGTGGTGCTGGCGTTTGTGGGATTGTTCCTGCTGCTGGTGCCGAAGCTGCGGCGCAATCACAAGACGTTGATTGTGGGGCTGGTGGCCGTGTTTTTCGCCTGCTGGATTGACAAGGGCCTGGGGCTTATCCTGGCCGGTTTCGTGCCGAACTCGTTTGAGCAGGTAGTGGACTATATTCCGAATCTGAATGAGATTCTGGTGATTGTGGGCGTGTACGGCATTGGATTTTTGGTGCTGACGGTGCTGTACAAGGTGGCCGTCAACGTGCACGAGCACGGGATTGCGTTTGCGCACAGCAAGGATCGCGAGATCGCGGAAGGTGCGGACGCGGCCGACGCGGCGGAGTGACCGCGCGGCGTGTGGCATGCGTGTGTCGTGTTGCCGACTGGTTGTGTGGCCGGGGCAAACGTACGTGTTGGAACAGGGTTATGTCGGCCGTCACGTGGCGGCTCAGCATAAAAGGGAAGTAAGTAATAACCGAACCTGAGGAGGTAACAATGGCAGAACTGCATGTGGGCGACCGCGTTCTTGCGCTGGACGAGGACGGGTTCCTCGAGGATGCCACGCTGTGGGACGAAGAGGTAGCCGAAAAGCTGGCCGAGACCGAAGAGGTGGAACTGACGCCGGAGCACTGGGAGGTCATCAACTACCTGCGCAATTACTACGCCGAGTTCGGCGTGGCTCCCATGGTGCGCAAGATGCTGAAGGACACCGGCAAGACGAACGCCGAGATCTACGAGCTGTTCCCAAGCGGCCCCGGCAAGGGAGCCTGCAAAATTGCCGGCCTGTTGAAGCCGACCGGCTGTGTGTAAGCCCCTTTCGACGAAAAGTGTGACGCGCTTCGCGCTACTGATGACGCCAAGAGATAGTTGCCCTTCCTACCACTATGACGAGGGCTTCTTCATGTACAATAAATGTAACTTAAAGGGTAATCTTCGTAGGGGCGCTTCACGAAGCGCCCTCTCCGCCGCAGGCGGAGAACTTTGGTTGGTGCGTGTAACAACTCTTTTGTCGACAGGTTACGTGTGAACAGCGAAATGAAATCAACGTTGTCAACCGAGGTGCCGCTGCGGGCGGTGCCTCGGCTGATGATAGCTGCGCCCCATGGTCGGAGCGGGAAAACCGTTCTGACCCTGGGGCTTTTGCGTGCGCTGGCGAATCGCGGCGTGGTGGTGCAGCCGTTCAAGAAGGGGCCGGACTACCTCGATACGGGCTGGCATTCCGCGGCGGCGCGGCGTGAGAGCCGCAACCTCGATTGCTTCTTCATGGAACCTGCCGTCATGCAACGCGTGTTGCTGGAGGCGGCCGAAGGAGGTCGGGTGGCTGGCGTGCGCGGCGCTGGCAGCGCTAGTGGCGCAGCCGACCTGTGCGTGGTCGAGGGCGCCATGGGGCTCTTCGACGGGCTGGATGTGGAGGGAACAAGCTCGTCTGCCCAGGTAGCCAAGCAGTTGGGCCTGCCGGTGGTGCTGGTGGTGGACGTGACGCGCATGACGCGCACGACCGCTGCGCTCGTGCAGGGGCTCGCACAGTTCGACCCCGACGTGCACGTGGCAGGGGTGTTGCTCAACAGGGTGCAAGGTGCCCGGCAGGAGCGGCTCGTGCGCGAGGCGGTAGAGCACTACTGCGGCATTCCCGTGGTGGGCGCGCTGCCGAAGGACGCACGCATGGACATTCCCGATAGGCATTTGGGCCTGACCTCGAACACCGAGGCCGAGGGCGTGGAGGCGCTGCTCGACGACATCGCGCGCGTGGTGGAAGAGCACGTCGATCTCGATGCGCTGAGGGCGATTGCCGCGTCGGCTGAGCCGCTTGAGGTTGAAGAGGGGGGCGCGGCTGAGGCACCGCATGCATGCGTGCCAGAAGAGCTGCGCGTCAAGATAGCGGTCGTGCGCGACCGCGTGTTCTCGTTCTACTACCCCGAGAACCTCCAGGCGCTTGAGGATGCAGGCGCTGAACTGGTCTTTGTCGACAGCTTGGCGGACACGGCCTTGCCCGATGACGTGTGCGGACTGTACATCGGCGGCGGGTTCCCCGAGGTTTTCGCCGAAGAACTGCAAGCTAACGCATCGTTTCGCGCAAGCGTGCGTGCCTTCGCTGAGCAGGGGTTTCCCGTGTATGCCGAGTGCGGTGGCCTGATGTTTCTCGCCCGCCGCCTGCGCTGCAACGGCCAGGAGTATGACATGGCGGGCGCGCTCGACATGGTGGTGGCCATGGAGGAAAAGCGACAGGGCCACGGCTACGCCGTTGTGGTGGCGGGGGAGGATCACCCCTGGCTGCCGGCTGGCACTGTGCTGAAAGGTCATGAGCACCATCACTCACACGTGGTCGAGCGCGGCCCAAGCGTGCGCCTTGTCTGCACGAACGAACGCGGCCACGGCATCGCCGAAGCCCGCGACGGCGCCTGCTACAAAAACGTCGTAGCCGCCTACACCCACCTCAACGCCCTCGCATCCCCCACTTGGCCCCCCGCCTTCGTAACCGCCGCCCGAGAAGCCCGGGCTACAGACGGTGGGAATTGACAGAGTTTGTCATCCTGAGCGAGCGAAGCGAGTCGAAGGATCCCGAGCGGTGTCAACCGTGAGACTTCTAGCTATCGCCGCACGGGATCCTTCGACTGCGCGCCTTCGGCGCTCCGCTCAGGATGACAGAGGGCTCGGTGTTCGCTGAGGATAACAGTGGGTCGCAGCGGTAATCTTCGCTCTCGTCAGCGGGTTTTTGTGCATACTGCCGAGGGTAGTATGTCGTTCTTTTTCCCTTATCAATCCCATATTCCTACGATCTTCGCCTCCTTTCACGCCGCGGCGCCGATTCGCACCAGCGCCCCACGCGGCATGCTGTCTCCAGTGCTATTCGTGACGAGAGAATCAAGGAGGGCGAAGCATGGAGAAATCAGAGGGCATCACCATCCCCCATGAGAAGCCGTGGCGCTACCAAGAGGGCGAGTATACGGTGACACGCGGTAGCGCGTGGTCGGGGCCGGGGTGCCACCTGGGCTGCGGTGTGCTGCTGTACACCGACAAGGACGGCACGCTGGTGAAGGTGGAAGGCGATCCGGAGAACCCGATGACGGAAGGTCGCCTGTGCGTACGCTGCCTCGACATGCCCGAGGTGGTGAACCACAAGGACCGCCTGACGTACCCGATGAAGCGCGCCCGCGCCGACCGCGGCAAGAACCGCTGGGAGCGCATTAGCTGGGAAGAGGCGTACGACATCGTCGAGCGTGAGTTCAACGCCATCAAGGAAAAGTATGGTGCGGAATCCGTCGTGTTCATTCACGGCACCGGGCGCGACATTGCGCCGTGGCAGTCGCGTTTGTGCTGGTCGTTCGGCAGCCCGAACTACGGCAACGTGCTGTCGGGCAACGCGTGCTACCTGCCGCGCGTGGCTGGCATGGCCGCCACCACCGGCTCGTTCTGGATTGCTGACGTGGCCCAGCACTTCACCGACCGCTACGATCATCCCGATTGGGTCATGCCGGAGACCATGTTCGTGTGGGGCAACAACCCGCTGGTGGCGAACTCGGACGGCTTCTTCGGCCACTGGGTTATCGACCTCATGAAGCGCGGCATGAAGACTGTGGTTATCGACCCGCGCGTGACGTTCCTTGCGGCGAAGGCGAACCTGCATCTGCCTATTCGCCCCGGCACCGACGCGGCTCTGGCGCTGGGCATGCTGAACGTCATCATCAACGAAGAGATTTACGACAAGGAATTCGTGGATTGCTGGTGCTATGGCTTCGAGCAGCTGGCCGAGCGCGTGCAGGAATACCCACCCGACCTGGTGGCAGAAATCACGTGGATTCCCGAGGAAAAGATTGTGCGCGCGGCGCGCATGCTGGCCGAGTCCAAGCCGTGCACGCTGCAGTGGGGCCTGGCCATCGATATGACGCGTGAGGCTATTCCTGCTGGTCAGGCAATTGCTGCGCTGTTCCAGATCACGGGCAATATTGACTGCCCGGGCGGCCTGGTGCCTCCCGCGGAAATCATGGCGTACTCCGGTGGCTGGGGACGTGACTTGCTGCCCGAGGAGCAGGAGCCGAAACGCCTCGGCCTTGACCGCTACCGTCTGCTGCAGATGGGCTTCAAGCAGTCTTCGCCCGATGTGCTTATCGAGACCATGGAAACGGGCGACCCCTATGAGATTCACGGCGCCCACTTCCAAACGACGAACGGTCTGGCCTGCATGGCGGCCGACCCGCAGCGCGTGTACAAGGCGTTCAACAAGTGCGACTTCATTGTGTCGGTTGACCTGTTCATGACGCCCACCATTATGGCGCTGGCCGACGTGGTGCTGCCCGCGGCTACCTTCCCCGAGCGCAACGGCATCCGCGTGGGCGACGGCCCGCAGCGCGGCGAGGTCATCAATAAGGTGACACAGATTGGCGAATGTAAGTCTGACATGCAGATTAACCTTGAGCTGGGCAAGCGCCTGAATCCCGAGGCCTGGCCGTGGGAGACGCCCGAGGAAATGTTCACGGAGCTGCTGAAGCCCACGGGCTACACCTATGAAGAGCTGCGCGAGGAAGCGCCGGTGTATCTGCCGGTGGAGTACTACAAGTACAAGACGGGCAGGATGCGCTCTGACGGTCAGCCCGGCTTCCAGACGGCGACGGGCCGCATCGAGCTGTGGTCGACGTTCTACAACGCGGCCGAGCTTGATCCGCTACCGTACTTCGAAGAGCCCGAGCCCGGCCCGGGTTCCACGCCGGAGTTGTTCGAGCAGTACCCGCTCGTGCTGACCACGGGCGCGCGCCAGTGGAACTACTTCCACTCGGAGCACCGCCAGATTGAGCGTTTGCGCAAGATGCATCCCGACCCGGTGGTGCAGGTGCACCCCGACAAGCTGGCCGAACTGGGTATGGAGGATGGCGAGTGGGTGTGGATCGAGAACCAAAACGGCCGCGCCAAGATCAAGATTGAGTCGACGCCCATCCTCACCGACCCGCGCATCGTGGCGTGCGACCACGCCTGGTGGCGGCCTGAGGCCGACCCGGAGAAGTTCTTCGACGTGTTCGAATACAACATTAACAACCTGATGGTGTACAGCCCCGGTAAGAGCGGCTTCGGCTCCAACTACAAGACAAGCATTTGCAGGCTGTACAAACTTGAGGACGGTGAATAAGCTCATGGCCCAGTATGGAATCCTGGTGGACTACGAGTGGTGCACGGGCTGCCACTCCTGCGAGTTCGCATGCCAGATGGAGCACGGCTTCCCCGTGGGGCAGACGGGCATCCTGGTGAACGAGATTGGCCCGTGGAAGATTGACGAAGACGTGTGGCAGCTGGCCTACATGCCGGTGCCCACCGACCAGTGCGACCTATGCGCCGCCCGTCAGGCGCTGGGGAAGGTTCCCACCTGCGTGCAGCACTGCCAGGCGAAATGCCTGGAGTTCGGCCCGCTTGAGGAACTGAATGCCAAGCTGGTCACCAAGTCGAAGCAAGCTGTGTTCGCTCTCGGTAAGTAGAAACCTGTTTGGTTGAGCGGCGTGCATGGTTGGTGCGTTGCGCCGCTTGCCAGCCTTGGTTGCGAGGGGGGTGCGCCTCGGCTCACGCCTGGGCGCATCGGCCTTTGAGGAGGGAATTCCATGGATACCGTGGTGCTGCTGGTTGTAGTTGTGATTGCCTTTGTGGCGGCAGAGCTGCTGGGTATGCGTGCGTATCGCCGCTATCGCGCCCGCAAAGAGGCTGCTTTCACGCGCGAGAATGTGGGGGCCGTGTACGACGACTTGCAGCAGGTACGCGCCCGGTGTCTGGCGGAAAAACGCTGCTTCGGGCTTTTGGCCGATGCTGCGCGTGCGGCTGGGCGCTCGGAGGATGCGTGTGTTGTGGACGCGCTGGCGGAAGGAGAGCGGGCCCATTTAGCTGCTCTTGAGGAATTCCGCGAGCCGCTCCATGCCGAAAAGGTGGACGCCGAAGCGCGCCCGCCGCTGTCTGCGGATGTCAACGACGCGCTCCGTGAGGTGGCCGAACGCATTGATACATGGAGCACGGGAGCCTGCTGCGATGCCGCCGCGCGCGCCCGCGTGCATGGCTACCGTGACATCGCCAAGCTCTACCGCCGTCTTCAGGAGGTGGAGCAGAACGCCGCCTGCATCTGCCTCGACCTCGCCGAAGGCGCCCGCCCTGACGAACAGCTTTCCCGCTGCCCGTCTTGCGGCCTCATTGTTGCCGGTCGCCGCCCCGCCTTCTGCACCACCTGCACCAAACCCGGCTTCGAATTCGAAGAGGTGCTAGTTGAGCAACATACGGAAGCTACTTTCTCAGATCATCGTCCCGCTTCACATCGCGAAATCGATACGCAGGGTTTCTTCGTTGATCTATGAGTCCAAGTATTTGTATCGTCTGTTCGTGGTGATCAATGTGGTAGTAGATACTTTTGGTGCAACCCGGTAAGGCGAATACGCGGCAAGAAATGGGAAGTTCGTCATCGCCATTTTCTGGGAGGTATTTCCGCCCTAACTCAGGTTGGGAAGCAATAACGCGTACTGCTTTCTTGTACTTTTCGATTACCGTTTCACTGGCATCAACGATCATAAGTGCCGCCGTTTGCGTCACCAGCACTTGATAATCGCTCATATTAGGACGCCTTATTCTGATCAATGAGACGCTCAAGCTCTTCTTCAGTTATGACGTCGCCCCTGCGGAGGTCTTCGCAGCTTTTTTCGATTGTTCCGCTCAGATAATCATTCCAATCCTGCTCATCCCTCGTTCGTAAGGTAATGGGGAAGGGGATTGCCTTCTCACGTATGACAGCTCGAGCGAACAGGTTGACGGCGGAAGTGGCATTAAGTCCCAGCTTATTCACGACGTCCTGAAATTCCTTTTTCACTTCATCGTCCATGTTGATGGTCAGCATGATGATACCTACCTTTCCAAGATAGAATCAGTGTATCATATAGACAATAGAAGTATATTTACCATATGAAAAGCAAACGTGGACCTAGCGCTCTTCCTCAATTGCTAGCGCCAACTCCAAAAGATTTGTCACCTCGTAGTCAGCGCGTACTCCCAGTTCCTCGGGAGGGAGGCCACGGCGGTTGACCCAGCCGACGGTGAAGCCGAACGCCTTTGCGCCGGCCACATCCCAGCCGTTCGACGACACGAATAAAATGTGGCTCTTCTCAATTCCCATACGATCGATGGCCAGCTGATACACCTCGGGCCGCACTTTGAACATTCCTGTCTCGTCAGCGCTCAGGCAACCATCCAGGTGTTCATTCAGTCCCGTACGATTCATGAGCGGTTCTATCATGCCCAGATCGCCGTTCGTGAGGATGACCTTCTTGCGGCTGCCAAACGCCTCAAGTGCCTGTGGCACCTCGGGATACATTTCCAGTTTCAGATACGACTTCATGAGCGTCTCGATGTTGTCCGCGTCGGCTGCTAGTCCCAGTTCGGCTAGCGTGTAGCGAAGCGCGTCCTCCGTGACGTGCCAGAAGTTCTCATAGCGCCCCATGAGCGTGCGTAGCCACGAGTACTCCAGCTGCTTTTGTCGCCATGTTTGGCTGATGCGCTGCCCAAACCCGGGATACAACTCCTCGCACTTTTGCTCAACCGAGTACACGTCAAAAAGCGTCCCATACGCATCAAGCGCCACACCCTCAATCATCCCGTTCCCCTTTCCCCTCGTGCTAGTGTTTACCAATCGCTATTGCTCACCATTATGGCACCGACCGTCTCCGGTTGCCCTTCTCGTTTGTATACTTATGAAAAAGGCTCCCGCAACGTTCACGGGAGCCTATTCTTAGGAGAGAATCCAAGAACCTTACGCGCTGGCCAAAGCCACGCCTCCTATGTTGCGGTCTTCAGTACGCACGTCTGCCTCTACTTCGCGTGGCAGGTAGTTGGGATACTCAAAGCGCACGCGGTATAGCCCTGGTTCCACATCATGAAACCAGAAGTCCCCGAAGTCATCGGTCGTTGTTTTCGCTACTTCGGTGCCGTCGCTGAGCAGCGTCACGGTACAGCCAATCAATTCTTCATCGGCTTCGCGATCGTACGCTTCGCCCGCCACGAAGCGCTTCGGCACGTTCAGGTAGCGCGTGCGCGGGGTGCAGCTGTCTGTTGCACCCAAAGCTTCTCCTCCTGCGGCAATGGCATCTTCCTCGTCAATCCAGCGCAAGGCCCCGGTGGGGCAGGCATCCACGCAACGGGGTTCGCTCCAACCATCTTCCAACAAGTGCGCACAGCCGGTGCACTTCTGCGGCAAGGCTAACGCCTCGTTCCAAAACACTGCGCCGAAGGGGCAGGCTTCCACGATGGCGCGTTGGCCGCGGGCGCGCTCAGGGTCAATGATTACCAGTCCATCGTCGCGCCGGTACACGGCGCCGTCGCGCCCGGCCTCAAGGCACGGGGCGTCCGCGCAGTGGCGGCAACTGTGCGGCGTATACGCCATTTTTACCTTTGGCACACTGCCGCGCACCTGTTCATCAACTTCAATCCAGAATTGGCCCGTGTCGGGTTGCGGTGCTGCGTACGGGGCCCAGTCGGCGCCACAGTGCTCATCTTTGCAGGCCACCTGGCAACTGCGGCAGCCGTTGCAGCGGGCAATGTCAATAAGAAACGTTTTCGCCATGGTGTCATGCCTCCTTGACGATGCGCGCCGAGGCAATGAGGCCCACAGCGGGATCGTAGTCGCGGTTGAACTCTTCCGGATACTGCGCCGCAAGCGCTTGCACGTCCACTTTCTCAATGTTGGCTAAGAATCCGTTGGTCACTTCGCCGGGCGCGTTTTTCGACGTAGTTGCACCGGGGCAAATGAGGTTGTTCGCACCACCGCGATCGAGCCCACCGGTGCCGGTGACAATGCTATCCACGCGAGCGCCGTGATCTTGACTGATACAGTGCGGCATGATGCGTTCGGTCACCACTACGCCACCCAGCACGTTTCCGCGCTCATTGAAAATGCGCACAATGTCGCCATCGTGTAAGTTGCGGGCGCGGGCGTCCACCGGATTCACCCAGACGGGTTCATACCGATAGCCATCAGGGCCGATGACCTTGCAGGCGTTCAGCTCGCGCAGCCATGCGATGTCGTCGTGTTCGGCGTGCACGCGCCAGCGCGGATGATTCGACACCACGAGGAAGGGATAATCCTTGCCGCGGTCGCAGGTCAGACGCTCGTGATGCGCTTCACTTTCCTCAATCCAGTGGGGTACGGGCGGACGCTCTTCGTCTCCGGGCCAATGTTCAGCGATGCCGGTGGCGTAGAACTCAATCTTGCCGGTTGGCGTGTCCAGCGGATGGCCTTCCGGGTCGTCATGGAACTGGATGAGTCCGGCTGGATCGTCTTCCCAGTCATCAGCCGTGGGGAAGGGGTAGTAACCCACTTCCACAAACTTCTCGAAAGGTAGGTACTGAGACATGCCGCCCTTCATGGCGCTCAGTTGCTTAGAACGCGGTCCATCTCCCTTGGCGAGATTGGGATTGCCGCCCATGAATCCCACGCGTTTCAGCTCTTCAAACGCTGCAACCTTTTCTTCGTCTGTCAGGGTGTGCGCGGCGAACTGCTCGGGAAGTTGCGCGCGAGCTTCATCAACGCTCATCGAGCCGAGCCATGTACCTACGAGTAGTTCGGCTACGCCCAGCTTTTCAGCAATGGCTAGCACGCATTCAGCGTCGGTGCGTGCCTCGCCCACGGGGTCGACCGCTTGTTCCTCGTGAATGGCCAGATCGTTGTGCCCGCACATGGTGCAGGTGGCGATGTCGGTTTGCTCTAACTTTGTGGATACGGGCAGTATGATGTCGGCGAACAACGTGTCATTTTCCATCCACGGGTGCTGCACCAACATAAACTCGATAGAGGGGTCGCGCAGGGCGTCTTGCATGCGGTTGCCGCCGTTCCAACATGTGGACCAGCACGGTGTATCAGTCCAGAACATATGGATACGCGAGGCACCTGGCTCCGGGTAGCGGTGTTGACCGAACTGGTCGATGCGTGGAAGGCCAGCGATGACGTGCCCATACCAGGTAAGTTCCTCGCCCTCCGGCAGCAAGATAGCGTCGGGTACCATGGTCTGAGGAATGGACCACCGAAGGCCCGTACCCGGCAGGTGGCCGGTGAACGCTGCACCGAAATAGGTGCCGCCGGCCGGCCGGGGGCAGGTGAGCAGGTTTTGCTGGCCGTATAAGCCCCATTCAATCATGGATATCTGATTGCGTCCGGGCGCGCCAACCGCTTGCATGGCAAGCAGGCACACTTCGAGACGCCCTGGCTCATGGGAGAAGCAACTTCGAATGTAGCCGCCGCCGTTGCAGTGGGCAATGGAGACGTTATGTTGTGCCCAGTAGCGAGCGAGTGCCTTGATGCGTCGCGAGGGCACGCCGCACTTCTCTTCCGCCCACTTCGGCGTTTTTGGCACGCCATCTTCGCGACCCAATACGTAGTATTCAAACCAGTCAAAACCTACGGCGTGCGTGTCAATGTAAGAGCGGTCGTACAAACCTTCGGTCATCCAGACGTAGGCGATGGCTAGCTGCAGAGCCGCATCGGTGTTTGGCAGTACAGGGATCCACGTGTCAGCGTGCACAGCAGCGCCATAGTTCAGGTCGGGGCACACATAGATGCTCTTTATTCCCAGATCCGTCCACCAATAGCAAATCTGCGAGGCAATTTGGCCTCCCCATCCCCACGGTGTGGTTTCAGGATCACAGCCCCAGAACAGCACCGCGTCGGAGTTCTGCGACACGTCGCGCAGTACATTATTCTGCAGGGTCTGTTTGCCCACCGGGTCCATGCCCCACACGTGCTTGGCGCCCCAGTACCATCCCTCCCAGCTATCGGGCTGGCGTGCTTGGCAAGTGTAGCCCCCAAGCACATCCATGAGACGGGTGTTGCAGCCATGGCCGCCACCGATGATCTTCGTCTCGCCGTGGCCATCGCCCTGGCAAAACACCGCAGAGCAGCCATAGGTGTCGATGACGCGTGCAATTTCATCGGCGCAGATTTGCGCAGCTTCGTCCCAACTGATGCGCTCATAACCGCTGATGCCGCGCGTTTCAGGATGCCGCTCGCCCTGCGGATCCCAGTCCACACGCTTCAGTGGGTAGGGAACACGATTCGGCGAATACACGCGCTGTTTGTAGCCGTACGCCAACGGCGGTAGCGTCGTTTTAAGTCCCGGCGTGAATGACGACCCCCGTGCGTGGATTGTCCACGGTTTGATGTCATCGACCGAGTACTTTTCGTCGATGCGCATCGGTCGGATACGGGCAATTTTCCCCTCCTTCACGTCCACGATGCCCGCGTTTGTGCCGGCACCGAAGCCGCACCATCCGAGGGTCTTGTACACCGATCGGTCTTTGGTCGTGCCCATGGCCACCCCTTCCTCTCGTTAGGTTCAAGTGGAGCCGCCGCTACGTCGCGTCGCGCGCAGAAACACGCGGCGCAGCGGCGGCCTCGTTCGTCGGGTGGCGGAAAAGGGAAGGGCCCAGACCCCCATGTGGGGTCCGGGCCCGAGAAAGCGCGAGCCCGTGAAGAGCTCAAACGGTAGGACTTAGTACCCCACCATGCTCACGAGGGGAGCAAGGATGGTGGCGTGGAGAATCATCATGGCGATGGTCGGTGCGATACCGGCCTTGAAGAACTCGCCCATCTTCCACTGGTTGTGCTTGAAGGTCATCATGTTGTTGCTGTCCACACCCAGAAGGAACGTGGTGTTGGCGTTGAAGGCAATGATGATGGCAAACACGGCGGCCGAAACGCCCATGCCAGGACCCATGGCTGCCAGCGGGATAAGGCTGATGGCGATGAGCGCCGGGCCTACCGGAATAATGAGACGCATGAGCGGCAGCGCCATGGCGGTGGCGGCGATAACGGCGAATGCCGACACAGCCATCTTGCCCAC
Source organism: Gordonibacter faecis (assembly GCF_030077735.1). Classification (NCBI taxonomy): domain Bacteria; kingdom Bacillati; phylum Actinomycetota; class Coriobacteriia; order Eggerthellales; family Eggerthellaceae; genus Gordonibacter; species Gordonibacter faecis. Next base: position 189,362 of record NZ_JASJEU010000012.1, read on the forward strand.
GGTTGCGCCGAAGAGCCAGCTCGCAGCGCCCTGCTCCTTGATGCCGCCTGCGATGGACTGTACGCAGCCAATGAGCAGCACGATGGCCCACTGCACACTGGAGATGTACTCTTTCCAGGTGAGCACGTCGATGCCCGGGAGGAAGAACAGCGCCAAACCACCCACGGCAATAGCGGTGGCATCCCACCCGGTCCAGTTGCTCGCGACCCAGCACACAATCATGAGCAAGAGGATGGCCAGCACCTTCTTATCGAACGTGTCCAGCTTGCCCACCGAGGCACCCGACTTCTCGATGGCGAGCATCGTCTCGTCGGAGATGCGGTCGGTCTTGAAGATGAACACGACGGACAGCCAGCACACCACCAGAAGAATGATGGCGATAGGCGCGCAGATGATGACCCAGTCAAGGAATGAAATGGTGAAGCCCGCGTTCGCGCCCAGCATGTTCAGTGTCATGATGTTCAGCGCGGAGCCGGCCGGCGTGATCATGCCACCCATGCAAGAGGCGTAGGCAATACCGATCATGAGCGCCTTGCCAAGGTTGGCGGCGTGCTTCTCGGTGCCGTTCTTCTGCTCAACCTCAATGATGCTGGACATAGCGATGCCAGCGAACAGCGCGGTGCACGGCAGGTTCGACACAAACGCCGAGATCACGGCCGTAGCTACCATGAACATGAGCACCGTAGTTTTGGCGTTGCCCTTTGTCACGTGCATGAGCGCGAACACGATCTTCGTCGGAATCTTTGTCTTCAGTAGCGCGGACGTAATGCCAAACGACGCCAAGATGAAGAAGATAACGTTACTGATGAAGTTCGCCCACACGCCTGGTGTGCCGTTGTAGGGAAAGATGCCGAACCCGGGCATGAGGCACATGAGCGCCAGACCCGAAATTGCCATAGGAACCGGCTCGGTTACCCACAGCACGATGCCCGACACCATGAGCGCAATGGCCATCTTGCCGGCGTAGCTCAGCCCCTCGGGCGTGGGCAGGAAGTGTGCAATGACGATGATGGCAATAGCCACGCCAATAAGCGCCAGCCGCTTGCCAAGCGACGCGCCCTTCGGCTTACTGTTGTCTTTGTCTGACATGAGATGAATCAACCCCCTTGTTAGTTAGCGGACTGCCGTTGTGCCGTCTGCGCGATCCGGCGACCGATCCCCTTTCTCTCGTAACGCCCCCTTGGCGCATCGACTGCTTCACTTTCGCTCAATTTGCTGCCCTCGTAATCCGAACGCGTTTACTAAAAACGTGTGCCTGCATAGAAAAAAGCGTATGAAGGGCCTCCAGGATGCCGCTACTGCTCTGGGTAGTACGTTTTACGAGGGCTTATGCAAAACTTCGGACGCGATACTGCGACGGTATGCTCGCGGTACAACGGGCGTTTTCGCGCATGAAGCCGAAAAGGCGAGGTGCTTTGCCGAGTATTTAGTGCGCCGCGGCCGATTCGCAATGCGGGGAGTGCATGTGACCATGGCGCAGCCGAACGGGAAGCAAAATCTGGCACACGGCAAAGGAGGAGGAATGGAAGAAGGCGTTAAAACGTGTTTTAAGAACACGGGGTTCTGCAACTTTACGTGGGGGTCAAACGCTGCTGAGGTTGATGTAAAAGACGGGAAAATCCTGCGGATTCGCCCCTTGCGTTTTGACAAGGCATACGAGCGTGCGGATCTCAACCCGTGGCGCATCGAAGCGCGCGGTACAGTGTTCGAGCCGAAAATGTGCTCTTTGCTGCCGCCCTATACCTACGCTTACAAAAAGCGCGTGTATTCGCCAAACCGTATTTTGTACCCGCTCAAACGGGTGGACTGGGATCCGCGGGGCGACCGACATCCTGAAACGCGTGGCACAAGTAAGTTTGAACGCATTTCTTGGGATGAGGCCACCGATCTCATCGCTGCGGAGTTGCTGCGCATTCGTGAAGAGTACGGTCCGTACGCCGTGCTGGTACAGGGCGACGGTCACGGTGAAACAAAAGTGGTACACGGCCCGCACGGGTGTCAGACAAAGTTGCTGGAACTTATGGGCGGCTATACGTTGCAAGCGCGCAATCCCGACAGTTGGGAAGGGTGGTACTGGGGCTCAAAGCACGCCTGGGGGTTTGAGGCGCTGGGACAGTCTCCGCAAAACAATCTGTGGCTTGATGTAGCTGAGTACACCGATCTCATTTTGTTCTGGGGGTCGGATCCTGAGACCACCTCATGGGGTTGGAGCGGCCTGATGGCTTCACGTACGTGCTACTGGTTTGAAGAGCTGGGCATAAAGAGTGTGTATATCTGCCCCGATCTCAACTATGCGGCAGCTATCCATGCTGACAAGTGGATACCCGTACTGCCGGGTACGGACGCTGCTCTGCAATTGGCTCTTGCGTATGTGTGGTTGGATGAGGGTTTGTACGATCAGGAATATGTGCGCACGCACACGGTTGGCTTCGATGAGTTTGCCGCCTACGTTCGCGGTGACGAAGATGGCGAACCGAAAAGCCCGGCCTGGGCGGCGCCAAAGTGCGGCGTACCGGAGTACACCATTAAGGCGCTTGCGCGGGAATGGGCGAAGATGCCTACCGCTATTGCCCGCGGCAACGGTGGCGGCATGGCTCGCTCGTCATATTCGCACGAACCCGCACGTCTTGAGGTGTGCCTGCTCGCCATGCAGGCGGTGGGGGCACCCGGCCGCTGCCAGCTGAAAATGGGAGAGTGGAATGGCGACAAATTCCCCGGACCGCGTCCGGCTGTCGATCCTAACCTGTCCGCTGCTGGCCGGGGCTGGCATTTTTCGGTGCCACCCCAATTTGTACCCAAGACGCTGGTGCCCGAAGCGCTCACGTTGCCTGAAGGTGAGCAGCTTACCTGGTACGGTACCACGCTCTTCCCTTGGCCGAAAGAAGACCAATTTGTCGAGCACCACTTCCCGATAACTTCGGAAGAGGGAGGCGGCCCTATCCACATGGTGTGGACCGACAGCCCCTGCTGGACTACGTGTTGGAACAATGGCAATGCGTTGGTGGAAGCGCTCCGCGACCCGCGTATTGAAACGGTGGTCGCCCAGCACATTTGGATGGAGAACGACTGCCTCATGGCTGACATTATTTTGCCCATTAACACAAAGTTTGAAGAACGTGATATCGGCAATGATGTGTTTTCGGGTCAGTTCGCTTCGGTACTGTATGAAGATCAGTGCATTGAGCCGCTCGGTGAATCCAAGAGTGACTGGGAGGCCGTTGGTGAGGTGGCGAAAAAGCTGGGTTTGTACGATGCCTACGTGGAAGGCAAGTCGCTTGATGAATGGATGGAGTATGCGTTTGCTACCTCCGGCGTGCAAGAACTCGTTTCTTACGATGAGCTGCGGGAAAAGGGCTACTATCCCGTGCCCACGCGTGAGGGCTGGTGGGCCGATACACCGCGTGGCATGCGAGCGTTCTATGAGGATCCGGAGAACAATCCGCTTGATACCCCGTCCGGAAAGATAGAGTTTGTCAGCGAAAATCTGAAGACGGTGTTCCCCGATGACGAGGAGCGCCCGCCGCTGCCGCACTGGATTCCCTTTGGCAAAACCCAGCAAGAGAGTTTGCTGCACGAGCGTGCCCGTGCTTACCCGTTCTTGCTGGTGTCGAACCATCCACGCTGGCGCTTGCATGCCGAGCTTGACGACGTGACGTGGTTCCGCGAGATCGACACCTGTAAGGTAGTGGGGCCTGATGGTTACCGCTATGAGCCCGTGTGGATCAATCCGGTGGACGCCGAACGTTTGGGTATTGCGCACGGAGACGTAGTGGCGCTTTCGAATGAACGCGGCGTGGTGCTGGGTGGTGCGTATGTGACGCCGCGCATCATGCCGGGTGCGCTCTATCAGGATCATGGTGCGCGACTCGACCCCATTGAACTGGGGGTTGTCGATCGTGGTGGGGCAAATAACCTTATCTGCCCGTCGTCGGTCATTTCTGAACATTGTGCCGGTGAGGTGACCAGCAGTTTCTTAGTAACTATTGGGAAGGCCGATCTGGAAACCCTACGTAGCGAACACCCCGAGGCGTTTGAGCGACCCTACGACAAGGATGCTGGCTTGCTGATTGATGCGTGGATGACAGAAGGGGAGATGTGATATGAAGGCATTCCTTATCGACTTGGCTCGCTGCAACGGGTGCCATAACTGTCAGATTGTGTGCAAAGACGAGCATGTGGATAACGATTGGGCACCGTACGCAGCGCCGCAGCCGGACACGGGACAATTCTGGATAAAGGTTAACGAACGTGTGCATGGCTCCACGCCAAAGGTTCGCGTTGCGTATACGCCTGTTCTGTGCAACCACTGCGCGCATCCCGCCTGTGCTGAAGTGGCCCGCGATGGAGCTGTCTACCAACGCGAAGATGGGCTGGTTATTATCGACCCCATAAAGGCGAAGGGGCAGCGCGCTCTCGTTGATGCCTGTCCCTATGGTGCTGTGTACTGGAATGATGAGCTGGACCTTCCCCAGAAATGCACCGGCTGCGCCCATTTGCTAGACGAGGGTTGGGAAGTGCCGCGCTGTGTTGAGGCCTGTGCAACAGACGCTCTTCAGTTTTTGGAAGAAGATGACATACGCGAGCGTTTTCCCGATGCAGCACCTCTCGGTGACTGTGGCTCATGCGGCCCCCGCACCTATTATCGCCGGGCGAAAAAACCGTTCGTTGCAGGCACGCTTTTCGACCCAGCCTGTCAAGAAGTAATTGTCGGTGCGCGCGCAACCTTGCTTGACGAAGAAGGCGTTTTTGCTGGTGAGGCGCTCACCGATGGATTTGGTGACTTTTGGATAGAAAACGTGGATGAGGAAACCTACGCGCTACGCCTTGAGGCTGAGGGATATGAACAGCGCGAGGAACATGTTGTGGTAACTGATGGCGTCAATGTGGGCGATCTGCCGCTGACGCGCACAAACTAAACAAGCTTTGCGAGAAAGGATACATCATGTGCTTCAGACCGGTAGAAGCGGCGCTTCCCGTAAAGTGTCCCGCGTGCGGAACCACCAATAGCAATGGAGCGGAAACGTGCTTCAAGTGCGGTGCCGATTTAACCGCAGTAAAGGAGGCCGCAGATGGTTCTTCCGCACCGACCGGTGCGGCGCCAACTATACCTCGTGTGCCATCGGTGCCCTCTGCGCCGCAAGAGCCCGGACATAATGTACGGTGAAAGGGGGAGTTATGTCTGGAAAACGCATTACGTTCTTCAACGTTGTGGCCATACTTTCGGTTTCATTTATGTATATGGCAGTGGGGTCGTTGCTGGCACCCGCGCTCAACGCCATTGCTGAATCATTTCCCGATTCGCCGTTTACTACCGTGCAGCTGGTTATGACGTCATCGTATCTAACCATTGCACTGTTTAGCCTGGTATCGGGAGCGTTGGCTAGTAAATTCTCGCGCAAAGCCATAGCTGAAGTGGGACTTCTTATCTACGGTGTGTCCGCTCTGGTGGGTGCCAATTTGGGTGACCTCACGCTACTTATCGTCGATCGTTTCATTATGGGTGCGGGGTGTGGTTTGTTGCTTCCGCAAGCCACGGCCATCATTGTCGATCTGTTTGACGGGCAGAAACGCGAGCGCATGCTTGGCTTCTCCACAGGTGTTGCCAATTTCGGCGCACTGCTGGGTAGCTTGGTGGGTGGCTACTTTGCAGCCATCGACTGGTCGTTAAACTTTTATGGGTTCGCCATTACCCTGGTCATTTTCATCATTGTGCTCTTCGGTGTGCCGAAGATGCCGGTGGGCAAGGGAGGCTCAATCGGGGAAAACGTAGCTGATGATGGTGCTGCGGCTGCTGGCGAATCGTTGGGAGCTGCATCCGCTGAATCGGTAACTGCCAGCACGCCGCGTTCATCAAAAGGTATGCCATCATTTCTTATTGTGCTGGCCATCGCTATGTTCTTTGTGCAGGTGTACGGCCTGACCACGCCCACGAATATGGCGAAGTACTACCTTACCGTTCTCCACGGACCAGCGGAACTTTTGGGTGTAACCATGGCGGCCATGACGTTCTTTGCCTTTGTGGCAGGTTTTGTGCTGGTGTATGTGCGCAAACTGTTCCGTTCCTACACGCCGGTGGTGGCCTGCCTCCTAACAGGCTGCGGATTCGTGCTGCTGTCGCAAGCGACCAGCTGGGAGATGGCATTAGCGTCAAACGTGCTCATCGGTTTTGCCAACGGTGTGCTCATGCCGTGCATCTTTGTAAAGAATGCCGAACTTGTGTCGCCCGCGCAGCGCAACATGTCAACAGCGGTTATCACCTGTGGCATGTACCTGGGCGAATTTGTATGCCCCTACCTTCAGCAGTTCGGCAATTTTGTGATGGGTGATTCTTCGCAGGCTGCTATGTTCTTGTTCTTCGGTATAGCAGCGTTCGCCATTACGGTATTGGTGTTGGGGTGCATCGTGTTTTTTAATCGTCGGAAGGCGACGCGCGCCTAAACGAGGGGCACCTCGCACTGCTCGACGATGTCCATGAGTTCCGCCTGCGCGTTCACACCCATCTTGCGGTAAATGTGGTAGATGTGGGCTTTGGCCGTGTAGGTGGATATACAGAGTCGATTGCCGATGTACTCGGCGTTCCGCCCGCGCGCCAGGTAAACAAGTACCTGGCTTTCGCGGGCGGACAACTTGAAGCGGTCGGATACCTCGGCGCAGCGCAGTTCGAACAGCGAATCGGCCGAACGATGGTGGGTGACCACTTCCGCCACGGTGTTGTCCTTCACCGGCACGAATACGGCTACAAGGGCCAGCACCAGCAACAATCCCAAAGCGGCGGACGCCAGTGCGGTGGGAAACGTGCCAGCGGGGCCAGGATCTACCGCGCGAACAGCCGCCTCAAGAGCGATTCCTGCTGCTAAGCCAAGCGGGATGCTGAGGCGGCCGCGGGCGAGGTAGCGTACCGACCGCGCGCGATCGGTACTGGCCAGTGCGGTGAGCGCTGAGAGGTCGGCCAGGTCGAAGCACACGAGTAGGGCTACCAGCACCAGGCAAATGCCCACGTGAAACGCAGGTGGTGCAAACAAAACGGCCAGAAAACCCACCACCAATAGCACGAGCATTGCCTTTTCTACCCATCCGAATGGCAGGTAGCGCTTCAACGCGCGGCTGAGCACATTCTGCGCGAGGGCGCCCACGGCTACCGCCACTGTGGTCAGCGTCAGAAAGGCGTCTGAAGCTGGTTGAGCCGTGATGAAACCCACCACCATGCCGAACAGTGCACCATAAGCGACCACGGTAAGTCCTGTGATGCGGAAGAATTCGATGCGTTCTCCTTCGCGCTCGCTTGGGGAGGGAGTCTGATCGAACACGTGATGCTTCAAATAGATAAGCACGGCGTAGGCCAGCAGCGGTAATGCGGCAACTGCCGATGGTTGAATAGGGAGGCTGACATGAGCCAGTACAAAGGCCACGACGGCAGCCGCAGCCATGGCGAATCCGTAGCGTGCTCCCACGTCGCGGCGCCATTCGATGGAGAGCAGGTCGGCGTAGCTAGCAAGACACCATGCGAACGACACGCCAGCAAGCGCGGAGGCCGCGACCGAAAGACTCACGCTCAGTGTGGGGGGCAGTGCTGTGAGTAGGGTAGTTTCGTTTGACAGTATTTGGATTGCGCTGGCTGGCACGGTACCCAAAAAACCTCCAAGGGCGGATCGCAGGGGATGAATGTGCGAAGATGACGCGCCACGCGCGACGATTGCGCCTGAGCAGAGTGCCGCACCGGCGAAAAAACCAATCGCACGTGGGACGGCGTAAATCCCTCCGAGCGCGGGTCCTGGGGCGACGAACACAAAAAGCAGTACCCATGCCCACAGAAAAGCAAGGCCGGCTACCGCTACGGGAAGAAGCACGCGCACGCTTGTTTTAGGGATCGTGTTTTTTTGCTCGGGCATAACGCCTCCTAGCTGCGGCGGAAAGACGCATTGCTAGTATGTTCGCAAAATTGCCGCCTCGCATTGGCCGACGGGTGTTATCCGACTTGAACTCTTTACTACTTTGAGTAGTAAAGACCCGTTTTCACCTCGTACTACTCAGGTTTCTATACGCGGTCGCCAGTTTGAGTTTTCGGGCCTGATTCGGGCGAAGCCGCAGAGGGGATACCGTGTATCGCGGGGATAGTACCGAAGTCCCTGGGGTCTGTCAAGGAACCTTCCCCAGCGGAAGGCACAAGGGGGTATCGTATGGCTGGATCGATTAAAAAGCAGCGCAGCCAACCGTCCGTGGCACGTCGTGTGGTGTGCGTGAGTATTGCGGTGGTGCTTGTTGTGGCGGCTTGGGTGGGGCCGACGCCGGAGGGGTTGACGGTTGCGGGGAAGATGTCGCTCGCTCTTATGGTGTCGGGTATCTTCTTATGGGTGACCGAGCCCATCCCGGTGGCCATTTCGGGTCTTGTCATGATGATTCTCATGCCGGTGTTTGGCGTGTTGGAGTTCAACGGGGGCGTGTGGAGTGGGTTTATCAGCAGTGTGATTTTCTTCATTCTGGCGTCGTTTGGTATTACGGCGGCATTGCTGAAAACGAAGTTGCCCACAAAGATTGTGTTTGCCCTCATGCGGCTGACGAAGGGAAACGCGCGGGCCACGGTGCTGGCGTTTATGGTGTCGGCTGCGGTTCTGTCCTTCTTCATTTCTGACTTGCCGTGCACAGCGCTGTTTGCGGGCATTGCGGTGTCCAGCATCTTGAAAATTGAGGGGTGCGAGCCGGGTTCTTCCAACCTGGGGCGAGCGCTCATGATTGGTATTACGTATGCGTCGGTGGTGGGCGGGCAGTCCATTCCGTCGGGCAGTGCCATGAACATCATGGCCATGAATGTGCTGGCAGCGAACACGGGTATTGAGATATCGTTTCTCGACTGGACGGCCATTTGCCTTCCGATTTCGCTGGTGTTGCTGGTGGTGTGCTGGCTTTCGGTGGTGCTGGTATTCAAGCCTGAACCCATCTCACCGGCTACGATGAACTGTATTGAACGCAACGGCCAGGCAGTCGGCAAGCTGGAACTGCTCGATTGGAAGGTGCTGGGCATTATTGGCGTAACGTTCGCGCTGTGGATTGCCAGCAACTGGACGGGGTGGGATGCCACGGCTATTGCGGTGCTGGCGCTGGTGCTGTTCTTTGTGCCGGGGCTCGATGTGCTTACGTGGCGCGAATACACCGCGTCGGTCTCGTGGAACATTGTGCTGCTCATTGGCTGTGTTCAGTCGCTCTCAGGCGGCATCAAGGAGCAGGGCGCAGCCAGCTGGTTGTTTGGATCTACGGTGGGCAAGCTTGCGGTGAGCGGTGGGGCTATTGTGGGTGCCACTGCGGCGTTGCTGCCCCTGTTGCGCCTGGTGATTCCCGTGGGGCCGGCGTTTATTGCCATTTGTCTTATTCCGCTGGCATCGCTGTCAACGGCTTTCGGGGTGAGCCCGGTGGTGTTCACCGTCATTGTGGCGGTGAACGCTTCGACGACGTTCCTCATGGGCGTGGATGGCAACAACATGCTGTCGTTCCGCTATGGGTATTGGAAGATGACCGATTTCTTCAAATCTGGCGTGTTGCCCACGGCTGCCATGATACTTCTGCATGCAACGGTGCTTGCGCCTTTGGTGGCGCTGGTGGGGTACTAGGCGGGCTGGCCTGCTTGTGTGGTCTGCTGGTCGGGCAGTTGCGGGCGCGCAGGTTGTTACTGGTACATGATTTCGGTCGAGTCTACTATTGAGATAAGTTCCTGCTGGGAATTGATGCCCATCTTCTGATAGATGTGATACACGTGCGTCTTTGCCGTGTATGCGGAAATGCTCAGTTCGTCGGCGATGAACTGAGCATTTCGCCCCTTCGCCAGGTAATACAAAATTTCCTGCTCGCGGTTCGACAACTTGTAGTCCTGGGCGGCCTGGTTGCAGCGCTGTTTGAAATAGCCGCCTTCAAGTAATTCGCCCTTCACTGTCTTATCGGCGAAGGTGTTGTCCTTGAAGGGGACGAATGCCGCCAGAAGTGCCAGAGCCACCAGTAGCACCAGCGCGCCATAGGGCAGGTAGGTGAACAGGCTCGGGTTCACGCGCTCGATGATGAGGCATGCCGACCAGCTCACAATCATACCGGCGGGCAAGACGAGTTGCCCACGTGCGATGCGCCAAAACGGCGAAGGGTGGCCGCTGGCAAATCCAACCAGCGCCGCCATGTTCGAAAAGTCCAGGAATACGTACACACCAACGATAAACAAGCAGCACGCCAGCGTGAGACTGGGCCCGAAGAACGCCAGCCCCGCGAAGCCTGCGAAGAGCAGCAGGAGCGACAACTTCTCGGCAACACCAAATGGCAGGTAGCGCTTCACCAGTACATTCAGTGCTAAGTGTAGTCCAGCGCCGCACGCGATGGCTAATGTTATGGCTAGCGGGTTCACCGCATTCAGATCGCGGCACAAAAGGTACAACGCTATGCCGAACAGGGCGCCGAACACCGCCACAGTGAAACCTGTCAGGGGGAATAGACGCGTCTGCTCAAGCGGGGACTCGGGCTCCTGTTCGCTTCCGACAATATGCGTGCGCACATACTGAAGCACAACGAGCGAGATCAATGGCAGCGCGATAAGCGCCACGTCGCCGTAGGGCGCGCGCAGTTCGCACGCGAACAAATACAGCACGGCTCCTGCGAGCGCGCTGGCCGAGAGGTAGGCACCTACATCCTTCTGCCAGCCCACCATAAACACCTTCGGCCACAGAAGAAAAATGAGCGAGAAGCCACCGCCTGCCAAAGCCCACGCAATGAAGAACGCCACAGGCGAAACGGCGATATAGTGAGCCATGATGTTGAAAAGGCTGAGTGGTAGCGTGAGTAGCGCTGCGGCGCGCGGTAGCGGGTCGCGTTCCGTGCGGGCGAACAGGTCGCGCTTTACGTATACCAGCAGCATGACGGCCAGCATGCCCACGAGAAAGGCCAGTTTCAGCAAGAGCGAGGTTTCCTCGCCGGCGTGATTTGCTGGGTAGGGGCTTAGTAATACCAGGTAGAACCAGGCCCAAAAGCAAGCGAAGCCCGCCGAAGCGACGGGCAGCATTGTGCGGATGTGCGCTTTCTTTACTTTCATGTGCGAATCCTCCCCTGAATCAGGTGTCGTTCGAAGGGGATCGAGCGACACCAAGAATACTATTATAGTCGAACTTTTCGGCACGCTTGGGTGAGGGCTGCGGCTGAATAGTAGGACGGATGCTGCGAGGCCTCACGGGTGCCTTATCCCCTACGCGGCTACTTCCTGAATGGAGGGCAGGGCCACTATGAAGCAGGCGCCGCCTTGGGGGAGGTTGATGGCTTCTACGGTGCCGTCGTGAGCTTCCACCACGGACTTGACGATGGCCAGCCCGAGTCCGGTGCCACCGGTGCCGCGACTGCGCGAGGCGTCGGCGCGGTAGAAGCGGTCGAACAGCAACTTGGGGTCTACGTCGCCGAAGCCGGGGCCGTCGTCCTTCACGGCTAATATGGAGTTGCCGCGCAGACCGAACAGTTCAATGATAATGTGCCCGCCTGGCTCAATGAAGCGGCTCGCATTCTCTACGAGGTTCGTTACGGCCTGCTTGAGGCGGTCGAGGTTGCCCAGCACGTCGGGTGCCTCGCCGACAACCTGGGTGTGGGCGCCGCGGTCGCGCAGAATGGGCTCAAGCGCATCCAGCACGTTGTGGGCGAGGTTCTTCAGGTTCACGCGCGAAAGCTCCATCGGCGCGTTGTCGGCCTCAATGCGCTGCAGCGTCAAAAGGTCGTTCGTCAGTCGGCTCAGCCGCTCGCTTTCGGTGATGATGATGGAGCAGAACTTCGCGTGCAATTCGGCTGGTAGGTCGGGGTCTTGCAGCATTTCGGCGTTGCCGCGGATGGCTGTGAGTGGCGTGCGCAGCTCGTGGGCCACGTCGCTCACGAACGCGGACTGCCGATGTTCTTTCAGCGCGAGGTCGGCCTGCTGCGACTTCGTCTTGCGCACCAACTGGTCGATAGTGCGCGCCAACTCATCGGCTTCGTGCAGGCGCCCGTCAGGGGCTAACGTCACATCGGCGCCGGAGCGCACGGCTTGCGTTTTCTTCACCAACACGTTCAGCGGCTCAGCAAGAAAGTGGCCAATGATCAGGCTCAACACAAACGTTATCACGCCCGTGGGTAGTAAAAGCAGAAACGCCTCCGGCGGAGTGCCGAAGGCGAGAAAGCATATGAGGATGACGATGGTGCCGGCAAGCAGCATCAACAGCGTTGCCAGCAATGAAAAGTATGTTTGCAGTCGTTTTATTGTTTGAACCTGTACCCGTATCCGCGAACCGTCTCCACCAAGCCGGGATCGTACCCGGCCCCCTCAATCTTATCACGCAGGCGCTTGATGTGGGTGTCAACGGTCTTCGTCTCCGTCAAGTATTCCCAACCCCATGCGTCGCGCAGCAGGTCTTCGCGCGATACCACCTTGCCGGCGTTCTTCATAAGGCTGGCAAGCAGCTCGAACTCGCGGGGCGTGAGGTCAATTTCGCCCTGCTCACCGGAGGCGGTGTGGGCATCCTCGTCCAGTGTGATGCCGCTGGCCGTGATGGCGCGATTCGCGCCTGGGAAGTCGCCACCCGAACCACGACGCAGAAGGGCGCGCACGCGTGCAATGAGTTCGCGCACGCCGAAGGGCTTTGCCAGGTAGTCGTCGCCGCCAATTTCCAGACCAACGACCTTGTCCAGCTCTGTGTCGCGCGCGGACAGGAACAACACGGGTACGGTAGTTTTCGAGCGCAGACGACGGCACAGTTCGTAGCCATCCATGCCAGGCAGCATGATATCCAGGACAAACAGGTCGTACGGGTTCTTAGTCGCTAAGGCCAGCGCTTCCTCGCCGTTGTCGACCACATCGGTATAGAAACCTTCCTTCTTCAGCGCGTAGCTGACGAATTCCGTGATGGAAGGTTCATCGTCAACGACGAGAATGCGGTTGGGTGTATCGTTCATGTGATACCTTTCTACGAGCGCAGTGTCAGACGATGGGGCGGGTATCCGCTTGATATAATGAATAGCTGCAACTATATCCGTTCCCGTCTAGAGTGCCTGCTTTCGAGGGGGTTTGTCAAAAACATGTTACTTGCTATCGACGTGGGGAACACGCAAACCGTGGTGGGCGTGTATGACGGCGAACATCTGGAACACATGTGGCGCGTGGCTACGAACAAAAGCCACACGGCCGATGAGTTGCGCGTGAAAGTGGAGCCGCTGCTGGCGTCCGAGGGCATTGCGCGCGAAGCGGTGCGCGGTGCGGCGTTGGCCTCGGTGGTGCCGCAGCTCACGCAGGCGTGGTGTGCCGCACTTGAGCGTATGCTGGGTGCCGCGCCGCTGGTGTGTACGGCCGAAGCGGCAGGTGAGTTGTTCCCCACGACGTATGCGAACCCTGGCGAAATTGGGGCCGATCGCGTGGCGGATGCCGTGGCAGCGCGCGTGCTGTACGGTGCGCCCGTGGTGGTGGTGGACTTTGGTACGGCGACGAATATCGAGGTCATCGACCATAAGGGGCGCTTTATCGGCGGTGTCATTGCGCCGGGTGTGGACACGAGCGCCGCGGCGCTGTTCTCGCGCGCCACGCGCTTGGCGGCCATCGACCTGGTTGACCCTCACACGGCCATCGGTCACAGCACGGAAGAGGCCATTCAGGCCGGCATTGTCTACGGCGAGGCCGACCGCGTAGATGGCCTGGTGCGTCGCATCTTCGCCCAACTGGGCTACGAAGCCCCTGTGGTGGCAACGGGCGGCCTGGCCTCACGCGTGGCCGAACAATCAAGCACCATCACCGCCATCAACAGCGAACTAACCCTCGAAGGCCTACGCCTCATCCACGAGGCCCGCAAGGGCAACGCGGCCTAAACTTCTTACTATATATAGTAAGAGAATCCGTTTCGGCTTGGCACGTTCCGGCTGCTGGTATTTGTTGGCACTTGGGGGAACGAGGGCGAACGCGCGGGTTAAAACCAGTAGAATGAGGTGAGACGAGAGAAGGGGAAGGCTGTGGCTTTTCCCTTGTGAAGCTGAGGAAAGGAAGGGCCCGACGTGTTGAGCGACATTGAAATTGCCCAGGCCACGAAGCCGGAGCACATCAGCGTTATCGCTGAGAAGGCGGGCGTGCCCGAGTCGTACCTGGAAATGTACGGCACTAATAAGGCGAAGGTGGACTATAACCTGCTTACCGACGTCGAACACACGCCGGGCAAGCTGATTCTGGTGACGGCCATCAACCCCACGCCGGCCGGTGAGGGCAAAACCACCACTACGGTGGGTCTGGCCGACGCGCTGGCGCGCCAGGGCAAGAACGTGGTGGTGGCGCTGCGCGAGCCGTCGCTCGGCCCCGTGTTCGGCATCAAGGGTGGCGCGGCTGGCGGCGGTTATGCCCAGGTGGTGCCCATGGAGGATATTAACCTGCACTTCACAGGCGACTTCCACGCCATCGGCGCGGCGAACAACCTGCTGGCGGCACTACTTGACGCGCACATTCACAACGGCAATGAACTGGGCATCGACGTGCGCAAAATCACGTGGAAGCGCGTGGTGGACATGAACGACCGCCAACTGCGCAACATCGTGGATGGCCTGGGCGGCAAGGCACACGGCGTGCCGCGCGAGGACGGCTTCGACATCACGGTGGCCTCCGAGGTTATGGCTATCTTCTGTCTGGCCACGTCGATCACCGACTTGAAGGAGCGCCTCGGCCGCATCGTGGTGGGCTACACCTACGACGACAAGCCGGTCACAGCGCACGACCTGCACGCCGAGGGTGCCATGGCGGCGCTGCTGAAGGACGCGCTGAAGCCGAACCTCGTGCAGACTTTGGAGGGCACGCCCGCATTCGTGCATGGCGGCCCGTTTGCGAACATCGCGCACGGCTGCAACTCCATCATGGCCACGCGCATGGCAATGGCGCTCGGCGACTACTGCGTGACCGAGGCCGGTTTTGGTGCCGACCTGGGTGCGGAGAAGTTCCTCGACATCAAGTGCCGCCTGGCGGGTTTGAAGCCCGACGCCGTGGTAGTGGTTGCCACGGTGCGCGCGCTGAAGAATCACGGCGGTGTGGCGAAGGCCGACCTGGGGGAGGAGAACCTTGAGGCCTTGGAAGCGGGCCTGCCGAACCTGCTGCAGCATGTGGAGAACATCACGCAGGTGTATCAGTTGCCGTGCGTGGTGGCCATCAACCGTTTCCCCACCGATACCGAGGCCGAGTTGGCGCTCGTGGAGGAAAAGTGCCGCGAGTTGGGTGTGAACGTGGCGCTGTCCGAGGTGTGGGCGAAGGGCGGCGAAGGCGGCCAGGCGCTTGCCGCCGAGGTGGTACGCCTGTGCGAGCAGCCGAATAACTTCCAGTTTGCCTACGGCGACGACGTGTCGCTGCGCGAGAAGATTGAGGCCATTGCTACGCGTATCTATCATGCCGACGGCGTAGACTTCGAGCCGAAAGCTGCGGCTGAACTGGCCAAGTTGGAGAGCCTGGGCTTCGGCAACATGCCCGTGTGCATGGCGAAGACGCAGTACAGCTTCTCCGACGATCAGAAGAAACTCGGTGCGCCGCGCGATTTCCGCATCACCGTGCGCGATGCGAAGGTGTCCGCTGGCGCTGGCTTCGTGGTAGCCCTCACCGGCAGCATCATGACCATGCCCGGCCTCGGCAAAACCCCCGCCGCCTTCAAGATCGACGTCGACGAAACCGGCAAGATTTCCGGACTGTTCTAAACGGGTAATTGGGAGCCCGGGAGTTATTCCCGGGCTTTGCTATTTCAGTTTCTCCTTGGTTCTCTCTTGTTCTCACGAGTAAATGCGTGGTACACTCGGCGCCGTTGTTGTTTGGTTTGCAGCTGCCTCTATGCCACGTGGCTGCTCGAGAAGGAGAGCGATACTTGAAGTTTTAGTGGTGCATTTCATCCGACGTATTCCTTGCGCCTGCGGGCGTTTGGCCTTGCACGGATAAGCATCGCAGCTTCACGGTTTGCCCCTTTCTGCGTTTCGACGTACTGGTGCGTATCGCGCCATTCACTCTGCGAGTTTTCCGCAAGCAGGGCCTCCGTAGTTTAAGGAGGTTAGCTATGGTTCTTACCCTGCGCACTATTACCTATACCTATCCCGGCTCGCCGCTGCCAGCACTCAGCGACGTTTCGGCCACCTTCGACGAAGGGTGGTGCGGCATTGTGGGTGACAACGGTTGCGGCAAGAGCACGCTTGCGCGCATCGCGTGTGGCTTGGTGACGCCCGATGCGGGAGAGGTGGTTCCTCGCCGTACGAGCGCGTATTGCTCGCAGGATGCCAGCGCGCCGCCCGCGCTGCTGGAAGACTTCGCATGCGACTGGTCGCGCGAAGCGATGGTGCTGCGTGAACGCTTGGACATTGATGACGAAATGCTGTGGCGCTTTGACCACCTCAGCTTCGGCGAACGTAAGAAAATCCAGGTGGCCGTGGCCCTATGGCAACGCCCGGAGGTGCTCGCCCTCGATGAACCCACCAACCACGTTGACGCGCGCTGTCGCGAGGCGCTGGCAGGTGCACTCGAAGAATACCGGGGAATCGGCCTCTTGGTTTCGCATGACCGCATGCTCCTGAACCGGCTGGTTAAGAGTTGTCTCATGTTCGAAAACGGCACTTGGACTCTGCGGCCAGGTTCCTACGACCAAGGGCACAACCAGTACGAACGTGAGCAGACAGAAGCGGCGGCTAAGAAAGCAACCGCCAAACGCGAGGCGGCGCGGCTTGCTGCTGAAGCTGACGCGCGGGCGCATCAGGCTGCTCGCACGGCATCGCGCCTGAGCGCGCGGCACCTCGACAAGCACGACAGCGATGGGCGCGCAAAGCGGCGCTTGGCGGCGGTTTCTGGTCAAGATGGCAAGGCGGGTGCGCTCGCCTCAACCATAAAAGCACGTCAGGCACGGGCCCATCAAGAAGCGCACCGCATCTCCGTGGCAAAGCGCTACGATGGGTCGCTGTGGCTAGATGCCTCCCCAAGCCCTCGCGCCACGCTCCTGTTCAAAGACGCGCACAGCATTCCCTGTGGCGTGCGCACGCTTGCCCTGCCGAAGTTGGCCCTCGGCAACACCGACCACATAGGCATTTCCGGCCCCAATGGCGCAGGTAAGTCAACGCTTGTTACGCATCTGCTCGGCCAGTTGCCCGCGGACATTCCTGCGCTCGTCATTCCCCAGGAGGTGCCGCCTCACACGGCGCGCCACCTTATTGCCAGCGTGCGCTCCGCCGATGAGGCGCGCCGTGGGCGCATCCTTTCCCTGGTCACGCAGCTCAATTCGGACGCAAAGCGCATTCTTGCCGGGCGCGATGTCAGCCCCGGTGAGTTGCGCAAACTCATGCTGGCGGAGGGCGTGCTGAACCAACCCGCCCTCATCGTCATGGACGAACCCACCAACCACCTGGACCTTCACTCGGCCGAGGCCCTCGAACGCGCGCTCGCCGCCTACCCCGGCGCGCTCATCGTCGTCTCGCACGACGATGATTTCCTCACCGCGTGCACCACCATTCGTTGGGTTGTCGACGAGGGAAAGGTAACCGTGCAGTAAGCGCCACCTCCAGCCCTTGCGCCCTCCCTCCACTTGCATTCTGATCTGCGGATAAATGGGGGGAGGGTTTTTCCCTATGGCTGGAATGGGAATTCCCGAACTCGGGCTGCAGCGTCACTATTGCGCGAAAAAAAGTGTATATTTCGTGAAGGAGAGATCGTCAAAGGTCGAAGGTCGAAGGGAGGAGATGCTTTGATGAAATCTATCATTGCAAGCAAGAAGACTCATCTATGGCTTTCCCTCACGTGCGTTTGCGTTTTGGTTTTGGGCTTGGCGGCGTGCGCGCCCCAGCAGACCGAAAACGTTACGAAGGAAAGTGATAGCGCGGTGGACATCAAAATCCCCGCACCGAACGATAATGGCATCATCACGGCCGAGGCGTGGAAGGACGTGTATCCGAACGAGTATGCCACGTACAAAATGAATGACGAGAACAAGGATCCGGGCGATTACACACAAATCTACCCGCAGATCCAAACCATTTGGGCCGGCTCCGCTTTCTCGAAGTTCTACGCCGAGCCGAACGGTCACACGTACTCGCTGACGGACATTCAGGAGACGGGGCGCAACCCCAAGACGGCTAACTGCCTGACCTGCAAGTCTTCGGAATTCATCCTGAAGCAGGACGCTGACCCCACGCTGAACAAGTCCGACATCCACGAGATGGAGGCCCAGGTCACTGAGCCTATCAGCTGCTACGACTGCCACGAGAACAGCCCGGCCGACGGCTCCAAGGCCATCCGCCAGTTCTTCGTTGATGCCGTGGGCGACGACATTTCCCAGGTGCCCGAAGGTGCCATGTCGTGCGGCCAGTGCCACAACGAGTACCTGTTCCCGAATGAGAACAAGTCGGCCGAGAACCCGTGGAAGGGCCTGGCCGAGGCCACGCCGGAAAAGGTGCTGGCGTACGAGAACTCCATCAACTACGTCGATCACACCAACCCGACGAACGGCACCAAGCAGATCAAGGTGCAGCACCCCGAGTTCGAGACGATGTATGGTGGCGACATGGCCCCCATGGCCAAGCTTGGCTACAGCTGCTCCGACTGCCACATGGGCACGACGAAGAGCGCTGACGGTCTAGAGTTCGACAACCACAACTGGACGAGTCCGCTGGACAACCAGGAGCTTATCGCCAACGACTGCTCCAAGTGCCACGAGGACATCACGGCGACTGTGAAGGCCAAGCAGGCCGTCGCTATCGCCCGCGTCAACAGCATCGGCGACAAGCTGGTCACGCTCAACAACAAGCTCACGGACGCTGTGAACAACGGCTCCAAGAGCGAGGACGAGCTCAACCAGATCCGCGACCTTAACCGCACGGCTCAGTTCTACTGGGATTGGGTCATGGTGGAGAACAGCGACGGCGCCCACAACTCCGCGCTGGCTCAGGACACGCTAAACAAGTCCGAGGCCGCCGTGGACAAGGCTCTGGCGATGTTCTAGCCGCAAGGCAACCGGTCTCTCCACTCCGGTGCGGAAGGGGAAGCACGCCGCTTCCCCTTCTTGCCACTTCAAGCCCTCGCTCCATGGTGTCACGGCTGATTCACACGAAAAATGGGGGTAAAACGGGCTATTTCCCCCCAAATGGGTGATAGGTTTTTGGCCGAGCGACGGCTAGTATTCATCAAGTAACGTGCCGCGCCTTGACGGAAGCCTTCGGTTTCCGCGCGCAAGGCGGGGCGAATCGAGTCAGCATGAAAGGGGGTTAAGGAGAATGAGCGAAGAGGAAGCCAAAGTGGAAGCCGCCGCCGAGACGTCCGAGACCGAAAGCTCCACGACCAATGAGCCCGCTCCCAAGAAGAAGGGGAAGAAGTGGCCCATCGTCGTTGGCGTTGTCGTGGTTGTTCTGATTGCAGCCGGTGCCGGCTTCTGGGTTTGGCATGAGCAGCCGAGTTTCTGCAACGCAATCTGCCACACGCCGATGGATCCGTATCTGCCGACGTACGAGGCGGAACCGGGCCAGCCGGCCGTTGACAAGTGGGGCAACGACGTGGCGGATGCCAGCGGCATGATGGCCGCCGTGCACCGCGTGTCGAAGGATCAGGGCGGTGCCGAGGCTACGTGCATGAGCTGTCACGTTCCGACCATCGGCGAGCAGGTGTCCGAGGGCATGAGCTGGATTTCGGGTAACTACTACTACCCGCTGGAGGAGCGCGACCTGGAAGAGCTGGTTGCAGCGCGCGGCCTTGAGGAAGATCAGTTCTGCCTGAACGAGGCCTGTCATACGCAGACGCGTGACGACCTGATTGCGGCCACGTCTGAGCTGGGCAAGTACAACCCGCACACGCCGCAGCACAACGAGCAGGCGTGCAGCAACTGCCACAAGGCTCACCGTGCGTCGGTGAACGCCTGCACGCAGTGCCACACCGATGCGTACGTGCCGGAAGGCTGGTTGACCTACAGCCAGGCGAACAGCCTGAACTCGTAGCGCCAGACCCGCAGTGCGTGCGAGCGCACAGCAAGCGTCAATTGCATAACGAAGAGGAAGCCCGCCTCAAGCGAAACTAAAAAACGCTTGGACGGGCTTCCTTTTCAAAGCCTCGAAGAATGGAAACGGGCCCCTTTGAGAGAGAGGGCGCCTTGTGAGCAGGGCTCTCGCAGCCAGATGGGCACACACGGGAGGCAACATGGTGAATCTTTGAATTCACCCCGCTTCCGTCCTTCGGAACTTTGGAGTACGTGACAATTGTCGGGAGATTATATGAGGAGGAGGCGAACGTGAACGCGAAAACGAAACGGCGCCTGGTGGTGGTGACCGGTATCATCATTATTGTGCTGGTCGTTGTTCTGGCAGTGGTGGGCGGCAGCTCGTCTGCGAAGGCCGTCACGGTGGCCGACGCAGTCAGTGGCCAGTATCAAGACCAGAAGATTCAGGTGTCGGGTAACGTGGTGGAGAACTCCTTCAAGACAGAGGGCAACGTTCTCACGTTCGACATTTACGACCCCGATGGGGACCCCATGCAGTATGTGCGCGTGAGCTATGAGGGTGGCGTGGCGGCCACGTTTGGCAACGACGTGACGGCCATCTGCACCGGCAAAGTGGGCGCTGACGGCGTGCTGCGCGCGAGTGAGCTTGTGACCAAGTGTCCGTCGAAGTACGAAAATGCCACCGATGCCTTGGGCGTGGCGCAGCTGCTGGACTACGGCGATAGCGTGCTGGACAAAACCGTGAAGGTGGCGGGCACCGTGAAAGCGGGCACGCTGGCTGCCGCGGGGCAGGGCGACCGCTTCGTGTTGGTGGATGCCGAAGGCACCACCGAGATGCCTGTGGTGTTCGACGACGCGCTGTCTGACGAGGTGAAGGATGGCTCGTCGCTCGTGCTTACCGGCTCAATCAACGCCGATGGCAAGTTCCATGCGACCAATGTCGCGCTTGAGGGCTAGCGCGACGCGCTGCCGGAAACATCCCTAGGAATACAGGCGGCCGCCCCGCGCGGCCGCTTCGGAAGGAACCTCTATGTCTCTCTTCGGTCTGATGGGGCTGCTCGTGTCGTTTGCGGCCGTTGCGGTATCCATCATCTGTTTGGTTGTGGGCGGCCTTATGCGTCGCAAGAACCCCGATGGCGTTGGAGCCACGCTCACCTGGGGTGGCCACGTGGCGGCATTGGTGTCCGCCATAGGGTTGACGGCGTGCTGCGCTGTGTTGGTGTACTGCTTCATGACGGGCGACACGTCCATCGAATACGTGGTGCACTATCACAGCAACGCTTCGGGCGACTTTAGCTGGCTTTACAAGTTGGCAGGCCTGTGGGCTGGACGCGAAGGCTCGCTGCTGTTCTGGGCGTGGCTTATTGCCGTGTTCAACTCGGTGGTGGCGGTGCGCAACATGAAGCGGCTGGAGAAACTGGACTCCATGGCACTGCTGGTGTCGCAAATTGTGCTGGCAGCGTTTGTAGGTGTGCTGCTGTTCTCGGAGAGCAATATGCCGTTTACCGCCATGGCGGCGTCGTACTTCAACGCTGACGGCTCGCTGCGTGGCGAGGCGGCGCTCTGGGGCATGAACACGCTGCTGGAGCACTGGGCTATGGCCATTCATCCGCCCACCCTGTTCGTGGGTTACGCGGGCCTCACCATTCCGTTCGCGTACGCCATTGCGGCGCTCATTGTGAACGATTCGTCGAAGACGTGGGTGGTGCGCTCACAGCGCTATGCCCTGTTCTCGTGGCTGTTCCTGGGCTTCGGCATTGGCTTGGGCGCCGTGTGGGCCTACGTGGTGCTTGGCTGGGGCGGCTACTGGGGCTGGGACCCGGTCGAGAACGCCAGCTTGCTGTCGTGGCTGGTGGGCGTGGCGCTCATCCACAGCTTCACGGTGTATCGCCAGCGCGGCGCGTTTAAGCGCTGGTCGGTGATGTGCGCATGTCTCACGCTGGCATTCGTCATTGTGGGTACGTTTATTTCGCGTTCGGGGTTGGTGCAGTCGGTGCACGCGTTCGAGGGTGACCCGGTGTCGCTCGTGCTGTTCGGCGCACTTATTATTGCGTCGGTGTTGGCCGGCATCGTGGGCCTGGTGGTGCGTTGGAAGTCGTTTGGCCCGGCTAAGGCGGGCGCGGACGACGTGGAGAACATGCTGTCGAAGGACGCCGCTTACTACTTTAACAACGTCATCATGATTGTGTTCACGTTCCTGTTGGCGTACATGACCATTTCTTCCGCGCTGCCTGCGTGGATGCCGTTCGGCGGCCAGTCGCTGTCGGCCGGCACTTACAATGCTATTGCGCGTCCGTTGGGCGTTATCTACCTGCTTATTCTGGCCGTGTGTCCGCTGCTTTCGTGGGGCAAGACCGAGGGCAAGCAGTTCTGGAAGCGCGCGCGCATTCCCGGCGTGTGCGCGCTGGTGCTGTTTGCCGTGCTCATGGTGTACTTCGTGACGTACCTGCTTCCCAGCTACGACGCCATGATTGCGGCTGGCGGCACGAACGCTGAGGGCCTGGCCGACGAGGGGCCGTCGTGGTACTACAACGGTCTTGCGGTGGTAGGCTTCTTGGTGGCCAGCCTGCTGTTCTTTAACTCGCTGTTCATGTTGGGGCGCGGCATTCGCGCATACAAGGAGAAGCACGGCGGCAACGTGTTCGGCGCCACGCTGGGCATGCTGGTGAACCGTGCTTCGTCGTTCGGCGGCTTCCTATCGCACCTGGCCATGGCCGTGATTTTGGTGGGCCTCATCGGCTCGTCGATGTACGTCACGGAAAAGGTTGCCTACGTGAACTACGACGAGGCTGCCGATACGGCCGAAGACTTCACCATTCAGGACTTCACGCTGAAGTACACGTCGAACGACATTACCGAGATGGAAAACGGCGACGACATTCTGTACACCGTGAACTACGACGTGTACAAAGACGGTCAGTTCGTGGGCTCGGTGTCGCCGGCCGTGCAGCTGGTGCAGTCCACGCAGCAACAAAAGCTGGTGGCGGGTGTAATCTCGTTCCCCACGGAGGACCTGTTCGTGGTATACAAGGGTGTGAACAAAGACGGCGACTTCTCCATGGATGTGCGCGTGAACCCGTTGATTGCCGAGGTGTGGATAGGGTTTGGGCTGCTGATGGTGGGCGTCGTGGTGGCGACGCTTGGGCGCCGTGGGGCTAAGCGGAAGTCGGATGATTCTACCAGTGAGACCGCGAGCGGGGTCGGCAACGTCCAGTCGCTCAAACAGTCCTCGCAGAGCTGCGGAACTCGCTTGGTGGACGCCGCCGACCCCGCTCGCTCCGAGGGAGCTTCGGAGGATGGCGCCTGCGAAGACGGCGGTAAAAATTTGACAGACGAGAAGAAGGCGTAGTTGTTGTGGTTGCGGCCATTGAGACTCATAAGCTTTCGAAGGTGTTCGGGAACCGCCGGGCGGTTGACAACGTGTCGATTGAGGTTCCGCAGGGGGCGTTTCTGTCCATCTTTGGGCCGAATGGGGCGGGGAAGACGACGCTTCTGCGCGTGCTGTCAACGCTTTCGCGGGCGACTTCGGGCAAGGCCACGCTTATGGGGGTTGATCTGAAGGAGGATCCCGACAAGGCACGCGACCATATTGGCCTCATTTCGCACAACTCGATGCTGTATCCCGACCTCACGGCGGAGCAGAACCTGATGATTTACGCGCGCCTCTACGGAGTGGAGAACCCCGAGGCGCGCGTTATGGAGCTGCTGGAGGCGGTGGAGTTGAAGCACCGCCGGCTTGATGTGGTGCGCACGTTCTCGCGCGGCATGACGCAGCGTCTTTCCATCGCTCGGGCGCTCATTCATGACCCCGACGTGGTGTTTTTGGATGAGCCGTACTCGGGTCTTGACCCGCATGCGGTGGAAATCTTCGACGAACTTATCGAGCAGCAGCGCGAAGGACGCACCTTCGTCATGGTGAGCCACGACTTGCAGAAGGGTTTCGCCATGTGCACGCATGCACTCGTGTTGGCGAAGGGCAAAGTGGTAGCGTTTGACGAGAAGGATGCGTTTGACTTCGACGAGTTTGCGGCCTTGTATCGCACGACGGTTGGCATGGGGGTGGCGTAAATGGCAGTCGCGCTGAAAAAGCCCTCGACGTTCCAGCAGTACAAGACGCTGCTGCGCAAAGACCTCGAGCAGGAATTCCGCACGAAGGAAATGCTCACATCCATGGGCATCTACGCGCTGCTCGTGCTCATTGTGTACGGCGCGGCGCTGGCGCAAACCTCGCAGACCACCGACATCTTGCAGATGAGTGGCGGCCTTCTGTGGGCGCTCATCGTGTTTACGTCGCTGCTTGGCCTGAACCGTTCGTTTGCGCACGAGAAGGAGCAGGGCTGCCTTGAGGGCATTCTCTTGGTGCCGATGGATCGCTCGGTGGTGTTCCTGGCGAAGTCTACTTCCAACCTCCTGTTTCTGCTGGTGGTGGAAGTGATTTCAGTGCCGCTGTTCTATTTCTTCTTCCTGACTACCACTACGCCGTCCGAAAGTTTTTGGCTGCTGATTATCCCACTTTTGGTGGGTACCATCGGTGTGGCGGGCATCGGCACGCTGCTGTCCACCATCACGGTGAACACGCGCGGCAAGGACGTGATGCTGGCGGTGCTGTTCATTCCGCTGATTTTCCCGCTGCTGTACGCGTGCGTGTCGGCGACGACCGCCGCCATCGTGGGCGCGGAGGGCTACGCGGATGTGATGCTGACGTCGCTCGCACTCGGTGCCGGCTACGATGTCATCATGATCCTCGCTAGCTGGGTACTGTACGATTTTGTGATAAGCGCTTAAAGAGAGAAGGGGCTATATGAGCGAGAAGGAGAAAAAGGCGCTTAAGCTGCCGGAAGCGGGGCAGTGGCCCGACCGGATTGCGCCGGTGGTGCTCGTGGTGGGCATCGTGCTATCGACTATTGGCTTTTTGCTGGCGTTTCTCTGGGCCTCGCCCGTGAACGGCGCGGCGGTGAGCGGTGTCGAAATGATCGGCGGCCAGATGGTCACTCATGTGCTGCTTCTGTCGCAGAAAATATTCTACTTCCACATGCCGGTGGCCATCACGTCGTTTGTGGCGCTGGCGTTCGCGGGCTACTACGCGGTGCGCTTCCTTATGACGAAGAACCGCCGTTTCGACACATGCTCGAAGATTGCCATGGAAATTGCGCTTTTGTTCGTGGCGTGCACCATGATCACGGGCGACCTGTGGACGCGCTTCGAGTGGGGCGTGTGGTGGACGTGGGATCCGCGCCTGACCACCTATCTTATTCTGATGCTTATCATCATCGCGTACTTCATCCTGCGCAACGCCATCGACGAGCCCGAACGCCGCGCCACCTACGGAGCCGTACTTGCCATTATCGCGCTCATCGACGTACCCATCTGTTTTATGGTGACGCGCCTCATCCCCTCAAGCATCCACCCGGTGGTGGTGCGCGAGGGCGGCATGTCAAGCGACATGGGCATCACGCTTATGTTCTGCCTGCTGGGCATCATGATGGTGGGCTTTGCGCTGTATCGCCTGCGCTTCCGTCAGGTGCGCCTGACCGAGCGCGTCGAGGCGCTGAAGGAGCAGTTGGAAGATTAAGGGTTTGACCGCCGATGTGCGGTTGAGCATGCGAAAGGTTGGTTGATTAGTATGAATCCCATTCTCACCGAGATTTACAGCACGGTTGCTCCGTCGATGCCGTTCATCATTGGCGCGTATGCGCTCATGTGGGTGGCGCTGCTGGTGTACGTGCTCATTATCATGCTTGGCTACAAGAAGGCCGAGGCGCAGATGGCCGTGCTGGAAGAGGCCATCGCGGAGCAGAAGAATACGACGCTGTAGGCGCCACTGCTACGCTTACGTGCAGGTTCGCCGTAGGGTCGCCTGCCACCTGTTCGCTCGTGCTACAATAGCGCGAGCGATTCGTTGAGGACGCCGCCCGATCGCGGCGTCCTCGCTTTTGTCCCTGTACCTTGCGAGAAAGGCACCCGTCCATGAAGGCTCTTATTCCTGCCGCCGGTCTCGGCACGCGTTTTCTGCCCGCCACGAAAGCGCAGCCGAAGGAAATGCTGCTTGTGGTTGATCGTCCGGCCATCCAGTACGTGGTGGAGGAGGGTTTGGCGTCGGCGGCCGACGAGGTGGTTATCATCAACAGCCGTGAGAAGAAGGCCATCGAGGACCACTTCTCGCCGAACCCGGAGCTGGTGGCCACGCTGCGCGCTCGCGGCAAGGATAAGTACGCCGACCTGGTGGAACAGGTGGGGAACTACAACGTGAGCTATGTGTACCAGGACGAGGCACTGGGCCTGGGCCACGCCGTGCACTGCGCTGCTGTGAAGACGGCTGGCGAGCCCTTCTACGTGCTGCTGGGTGACGTGCTGGTGCCCGACAATCAGATGTTGCCTCGCATGCAGGAGGTATCCGACGCGCACGGCGGCGCGAGTGTGATTGCTGTCATGCCGGTGCCGGACGATCAGGTGAGCCGCTTCGGCGTCATCGCCGGTGCGGCTGTGGCCGACGATGTGTGGAAGGTGGACGCCTTGGTGGAGAAGCCGGCGCTTGAGGATGCGCCGTCGAACCTGGCTGTGTTTGGCCGCTACCTGCTGTCGCCCCGCGTGATGGAGTTGTTGGCCGACGTGCAGCCCGGCGTGGGTGGCGAGATTCAACTGACCGACGCTTTGGACGCCGTACTCAAAGAAGAAGAGATGTATGCCCTGATCATCGATCCCACCGACGGCTTCGACACCGGTACCGTAGAAAGCTGGCTCGAAACCAACAACATCTTGTTCCGTCGTTCTGCCGAACGACGGAACTAGTCGACGCTGCGAAGGGCTCTGGCACCCAAGCTTCGCGCGATCCCGGCAACTCGCGTACCACAGTACGCTTCGCTGCCGCGATCCCACGAATCTCGGGCGCCAGCGCCCTTCTCGCTGACGTTACGAACGACCCGTTGTTTTTTAATCCACCACGTTCTGTGGTTTCCCTTCCACGAAGGCGCTTACGTTGGCGGCTACTACGGACAGGAGGCGCTCTCTTGCTTCGTGGGTGGCCCAGGCTATGTGGGGGGTGACTACGATGTTCTCGCCCTTTGCTTGGAGGAGGGGGTTGTCGGGGCTCATGGGTTCTTCGGATACTACGTCGGCGGCGAAACCGGCCAGTTTGCCAGAGTGGAGGGCGTTCACGACGGCCTGCTCGTCGACCAGAGTGCCGCGCGCGGTGTTGATGAGCATGGCGCCATCTTTCATGCGAGCGAGGGTTTCGGCGTTCATCATGTTGTTTGTCTCGGGCGTGGCTGGTACGTGTAGCGATACGAAGTCGGCCATGGTCAGAAGCTCGTCGAGCGGTACCTGGCGGATGCCGTCGCCTTCGGCCTCGGGCTTGGGGCGGTGGTTCGCGAACACTACCGGCATGCCGAAGGCGCGCGCGATGCGGGCGACTGCCTGGCCGATGCTGCCCATACCCACGATGCCGAGTGTCTTGCCCTGAAGCTCAATCAGCGGAGTTTTCCAGAACGAGAAATCCTTTGCGCGCGTCCAGTCGCCGTCCATGACCAGTTCGGAGTGTTCGCCTACATGTAGACACAGCTCCAACAGAAGAGCGAAGGTCATCTGAGCCACATCGGGCGTGGAGTAGGCCGGCACGTTTGACACCACCACGCCGCGCTCGCGCGCTGCGTCCAGGTCAACCACGTTGAAGCCGGTGGAGGTGAGAGCGATCATCTTGAGGTTCGGTGCCCACGAAAGCGCCTCGGCATCCCAGCGTACCTTGCTCGATACCGCCACCTCAGCTTCGGCCACGCGCTCCGCCAACTCGTCGCGCGACGTGCGGTCATAGACTGTCACCTGGCCAAACTGCGAAAGCGCATCCCAGCTCAGATCGCCCGGATTGTTTACACACCCCTCAAGGATAACAATGTTCATAGCGCGCTCCTTCCGAGAGCCAAATGGTTTTTTCGCGATTGTATCAGCCCCCACGCGCGCCTCCACCCCCGCTCGCCCACCGCCACAACAAGGTAACCAGGAGGAAGCATGGCCCCACAGGTTGAAAACATTACCTCCCAGGTTGGTGAATCCATCCCACTCCCAGGTTGGCGTAGTAAGTCAGCGAGAAGCTGTGTGGTGCACCAGATTGCCGCGCCGCGCGGCTGAGCGTACTTTGGTACGCGAAGGCAAGCGCACAAGCGGCAAGATGGGGTACCACACAGCTTCGCAGCGTCGAGGAGTTCCGGCGGCCGGCAGGCCGCCGGAACAAAAAAAGATCGGCCCGGGGAGAGGGGAGCTCCGCCGGGCCACAAGGAGGGGATGATGCGGTGTTCTTTGACACCGCTCTGCTTTTAAGGGGTTAAAGCAGAGGCAAACTGAAAAGGAGGGGAGCCTTTCGTTTGCTGACGTTAGTATAAAAGTTGGCCTTGAAAAACATATGAGCGCGACGTGCATGTTTTGTGAATCAGGGGCCTCGAAAGTAACAATTAGGTAAAACCGTCCGCGAAACAACCCGTCCGCTCTGCCACAGCCGTTTTCTACGCCTTCGCGTTTGCCACCTCTTCGCAGTCAACCTCACAGGCCACGCCGGCCGCAACGGGTACGAAATCTTCAGTTGGCGCAGCCACATCGCCAGATCCGCTGCGCAAGAACGCCCGCACCGCCCGCAGTGCTGCCAGGTGCTCGGGCGCAAGCGCCCCGGAAGAACGGTCGGCCTTCAATCCCGCAGCCAACATGCCCGCAAACCGCGCACACACCACAGCAACAATGACCGTGGCCATCACCAGCTGCAAGCCGGCAAGCTGCTGGACCGCTGCCGCCAGCTCCCCGTACCCTGCTGCTGCCAGTGCTGAAGCCAGCAAGCGCGTAGCCAGCACGCCCACGGCCATGGGAAACGTCATGCCCGCATAGCCGGGGTGGAACGCTACGCTGAAAAACTTCGGCAACTTCCACACTACATATATAAGTGACACGGCCTCGCACGCAAAGAGCGCCGCCAGCACCACCAGGTTCGGCTCCGGAAACACGTTCACGTACGACACCAGACACATGCTGCACGGTCCCAGCATAATGGCTTGAGAGTGCATCATGGCCTCGGCTACCTCGCAACGCTTCATGCGCCACAGCATAAACGGCGTCACCACCACATAAATGGCGATGCCCCACACCACAATGCCCACGGCCAGCGGCTCCGGCATAAACACCATGCCTGCCACCGTGGTCACCATCACGCCGTTAGTGGTGACGTACCAGCTGGGCATAAACGTTTTCCACTCGAAGCGGCGCACGAAGAAGCGTACGAAAAACACGGCTACGTGCACGAACAATATGCCCAGCATCAGGAAGAATATGCCTTCGAACAGCCCCCATGCGCCGGGTAGAAGCGGCGCGAAGTACGCGCAGAGTGCCATGATGAGCATAGGGAGGGTGGGGTAGAGGGCAGCCAACATGGGGTTCGCGTACTCCGCCGCCACCACACTGCGCAGATGGAACGCAATCTTCAGTCCATACAGCACCACCACAGCCACCGACACCGCCGCGGCCAGCCACCGCACGAGGGGATAGCCCAGCGCATCGTACACGCCGCTCAGTACAAACAGGCCAAGCGTCGCCGGCACCACCGGCAACGGCAGCTTCGACACCTTATCCTTCAGGTACATGGTGCCCCTCATTTCTCGCGCAAAAAGATACCGCCATCATAAATCCGAGTTACCAGGTATGCAATGGGAAATACCCCGGCGGTTGAAGGATGCTCGCTTATCCCTGGTCGAAACACCCGCTTTCAGGTTGAACACCCTCTCCCTGGTTGGCGTAGTAAGTCAGCGAGAAGCTGTGTGGTGCTCCAGATTGTCGCGCCGCGCGGCCGAGCGTACCTTGGGTACGCGAGGGTAAGCGCACAAGCGGCAAGATGGGGCGCTACACAGCTTCGCAGCGTCGAGAAGTTCCGGTGGTCGGCAGGCCGCCGGAACCAATAAGCTTCGCAGCGTCGAGAAGTTCCGGTGGCCGGCAGGCCAGCGCAACAAACAGATCGGCCCGGGGGAGAGGGGAGCTCCACCGGGCCACAAGGAGGGGATGATGCGATGCTCGGGGCATCGCTACTGCTTTGTAAGGGGTACAAGCAGTGCAAGTTGAAAGGAGGGGAGCCTTTCGCTTGCAGGGCCCATTATAGGGTCCGACGTTGAAAAACGTATGGCGCAAGCGTGTTCGTCTTGTGCAGCGGCCGTGCATGATCGGTGAAATGCACAGCCGCCTGCTTTTTTCTCCGCTCGCGCCGTCAGCGCCTCCGCTCACGGCGGCGTGAGATTTGACAAAAAGGGAAGAAGGGGCTCGGCCGATGGGCCTTCTGTCGAAACGTGCGGGAATTCGGCGGAACCGGGCGCGGCGGCGCGGCGTTTTCGGTATCATGGCTTCGACGAAAGGAACTGTCATGCCTGATATCACGCTGCGCCTTCACAAGGACATGCTTGTGCTGTCCGCCCCGCTCACTGCCGTGCTCGCCCGCCAGGGTGTGGATGTGGGACGTGACCTGGAATATCTCAACCTGGTGGAGCCCGAGGCGGTGGTCGATGCCCTGCGCTTGGAGTCGCTCGCCGGGGCGAAGTGCCTTGTCACCACGACGGAAGGCATTGCGCCGGCTCGGCTGGCGCATCATGGCATGGAAGACCGCGCGTCTGAGGTGGCGCATGCGGCGCTCGATGCAGTGGCTGAACTCAAGCCTCAGCACGTGCTGGCTGAAATCGGCCCCTGCGGGCTGCCGCTCGATGGCTCAAGCGCTGCCTCGCTCAACGAGAATCGCAGTCAGTATGCTCGCGCGGCTCGCGCGTTCGAAGGCGGCACCTTCGACGCCTATTTCCTTGAGGGCTTTACGAGCGCGGTTGACCTGAAGTGTGCGCTTATGGGCGTGCGTCAGATGAGTGACCACCCCGCCTTCGCGTCCATACAGGTGGAACCCGACGGGCTGCTGGCCGACGGCCGCACCACGCTTGAAGAGGCTGTGGCAGTGATGGAAGAGTTTGGCGCATGCGTGGCGGGCTTTACCACCGGTGCACCCGAGGACGAAGCTGTGGCGCTCTGTGAACGCGCCGTGCAGGCGTGCTCGCTGCCTGTGCTGGTGCAGCTGCGGGTGGCTTCACACGCGCCGCGCCAGGGAGATGTCACGCCGGAGAACCCTTACTTCTGCCCGGACACCCTGGTGGGTGCCGCTGTGCGTTTGCGCAGCGCCGGGGCGCAGTTCCTGCGCGCCGTGGGTGATGTGACGCCTGCTTACACGGGTGCTCTTGCAGCGACGGTCGATGGTCTGGACGTGGCCCGGCGCTGCGACGAAGACCGCACGTCGGTGTCGGGCGAGGTTGAGCCCAGTTTAGAAGAGCGCCTGGCTGCTGCTCGCGAGAGCGTTGCCGCGGCTCTTGCCGAGGGGAGGTAGCGCATGGCTGCAGCTAAGGGTTCCAACATTGAGCGCAGCCCCTTCTACGGCGCGCTGCAGGATGTGGTGGATGGTCTGTTCGCGGACCCCACGCAGAAAAGTGTGCGCCGACTGGACGTAATCATTGCGGCCGAGGCGGCTGATTTGCCGGAGGATCTTCTGGAAGTGGTGCGTCTGTTGCCGCCTGGGTCGTACACTCGCCAGCGGCTGTGCGACCAAATTAACTCGTCTATCGGCGGTCACGCCTGGGGCCAAGTCTACGGTACGGTGGAGTAGAGCCGTCTTCGCCCCCGGCTCCCCGCGCGCTTCGCTTGCTGTCCGCCCTCGGTGACTTCCCTGCGCGTTTCGCCCGCTGCCCGCCGCTGGGCCTCGCTCACGCTCCAGCCGCTCACCCTCATACGCCCTCCGTCTCCTGTGGAGATTCGGTGGTTGCCCTGCGTGATTACGAATGGAACTCTTTTTGTAACAATTATCCCCCTTGTTTTCTCGGCATCCTCCCGGTACTATATGTCCACGCTAAAACGTGCTTGCACCACAACATGTTGTGGAAAAAGCACTCATAGGCAGTGGAAACCGTGGGCATAACATTCCCAAACGCACTGCTCATACTGCGAAAACACAGACGACGGAACAACGCACACAACGCAACCGACACGGAGGGATACGACGCATGGTCACCACCATCATCAAACGCGACGGCCGCACGGCGGAATTTAACCAGAGCAAGATTGCCGAGGCGGTGGAGCGCGCCTTCCAGGCATGCGGCGCCATGCAGGATCGCGCGGCGGCCGAGGAAATTGCGCAGAAGGTGGTCGACAAGCTGGAGGCTGGCGCCATCGAAGGCACGCCCACGGTTGAGGGCGTCCAGGATCTCGTTGAGGAAACGCTCATCGAGTCTGGCTTCGTACAGACGGCGAAGTCCTACATCCTCTATCGCGCCGAGCGCAGCCGCGCCCGCGACGTGAACAGCCGCCTCATCCAAACGCTCAAGGACATCACGTTTTCCAAGGCCAGCGACTCGGACATGAAGCGTGAAAACGCCAACATCGATGCCGACACCGCCATGGGCACCATGCTCAAGTACGGCAGCGAATCGGCCAAGCAGTTCTACGAGATGTGCGTCATCGACCCGAAGTTCGCGCGCGCCCATCGCGAGGGCGACATCCACATCCACGACATGGATTTCTACACGCTTACCACCACGTGCTGCCAGATTGAGCTGCGCAAACTCTTCAAGGGCGGGTTCTCCACGGGCCACGGCGTGCTGCGCGAGCCGAACGACATCTCCAGCTACGCGGCGCTTGCCTGCATTGCCATTCAGTCCAACCAGAACGACCAGCACGGCGGGCAGGCCATCTGCGACTTCGATTACGGTCTGGCCGAGGGCGTGCGCAAGACGTATCGCCGCCTGTACAAGAAGCACCTGGCCGAGGCGCTTGACCTCTTGGCCGATGGCGTGGTGGAAGACGCCCGCACCTTCGCGCAGGACACGCTTGCGCGCGTTGAAGAAGAGACAGGTGTGTGGGCCAGCCTTACGATGGACGAAGGCTTTGAGGCCGCCCTGCACGCCGCGCTCGTGGAGGCTGGCGTAAACGAGGCAACGACCACCAAGACGCTCGCCTACGCCGCGAAAAACGCCCAGGCCGACACCGATCGCTCCACATTCCAGTCGATGGAAGCGCTCGTGCACAACCTGAACACCATGCACTCCCGCGCCGGCGCGCAAACGCCGTTCAGCTCGGTGAACTACGGCATGGACACCAGCCCCGAAGGCCGCATGGTGGTGAAGAACATGCTGCTGGCCACCGAAGAAGGCCTGGGCTCCGGCGAAACACCCATCTTCCCCGTGCAGATTTTCCGCGTGAAGGAAGGCGTGAACTACAACCCCGAGGATCCGAACTACGACCTGTTCAAGCTGGCTATGCATTGCTCGGCGAAGCGTCTGTTCCCCAACTTTAGCTTCCTTGATGCGCCGTTCAACATCCAGTACTACAAGGGCACGCCCGAGACGGAAGTGGCCTACATGGGTTGCCGCACGCGCGTCATGGGCAACGTGTTCGACCCCGACCGCGAGATCACGCCTGGTCGCGGCAATCTTTCGTTCACGTCTATCAACCTGCCGCGCCTCGCCATCCGCTCCAAGGGCGACATCGATTTGTTCTTCGACCTGTTGGACGCGAAGCTGGCACTCACGGTGGGCCAGCTGGACGAGCGCTTCGAAATTCAGGCGCGCAAGAAGGTGTACAACGCACCGTTCCTCATGGGGCAGGGCGTGTGGATTGACTCCGAGAAACTGGCGCCGGGCGACGAGCAGCGCGAGGTGCTAAAGCACGGCACGCTGTCGGTGGGCTTCATCGGCCTGGCTGAGGCGCTCGTGGCGCTGACTGGCCAGCATCACGGCCAGTCGAAGGCATCGCAGAATTTGGGCCTGGAAATTATTGGGCATATGCGCAGCTACCTCGACCGCATCTCGGCCGAGCGCGGGCTGAACTACGGCCTCATTGCCACGCCGGCTGAGGGGCTTTCGGGCCGCTTCGTGCGCATGGACCGCGAGCGCTACGGCTCACTGCCGGGCATCACCGACCGCGACTACTACACGAACGGCTTCCACGTGCCGGTGTATTACGACATCAGCGCGTTCGACAAGATTGAGATTGAGGCGCCGTACCATGCGTTGACGAACGCGGGCCACATCTCCTACGTTGAGCTGGACGGCGATCCCACCGACAACCTGGAGGCGTTTGAGGCCGTTATCCGTCACATGAAGGAAGCTGGCATCGGTTATGGCTCGGTGAACCACCCGGTCGATCGCGACCCGGTCTGCGGCTACAACGGCATCATCGGCGACGTGTGCCCCAAGTGCGGCCGCACCGAAGAAGAGCACGGCCAGTCCTTCGAGCGCATCCGCCGCATCACCGGTTACCTCGTAGGAACCCTCGACCGCTTCAACGACGCCAAACGCGCCGAAGAAGCCGACAGAGTAAAACACCAAATGTAGCAGGTTGAAAGTGACCACCCCCACCACCATTCGGCTTTATGGTACGGCTCCGGATTCCATTGTTGATGGGCCAGGGCTGCGCTTTGCCGTGTTTGTGCAGGGGTGTTCGCATGGGTGCCCCGGATGTCATAACCCCGACAGTCAGCCGTGTGGGGGCGGGACGGTGCGCGCCATTGACGACCTCGTGGCTGAGATCGCCGCGAACAAGCTGGCGCAGGGCATCACCATCTCAGGCGGCGAGCCGTTCGAGCAGGCCGCTGCTTGCACTGAACTCGCACGCCAGTGCCGCGTGCTTGGCCTCAACGTGTGGACGTACTCCGGCTACACCTACGAGCAACTGGCCGCCGGCGTGCCCGACCCTGCGGCGCGCGACCTGCTCCAACAAACCGACGTCCTCGTAGACGGCCCCTTCGTGCAGGCGTGCCACTCCTTCGAACTCAAATGGCGCGGCTCCTCCAACCAACGGTTGATCGACGTTCCCGCCACGCAGCGCGCAGGGCACGTGGTTCTATGGGAAACTGAGGACTACCTTCCCCGCAAACCCGCGTCGTGGTGACACGCGCCGTTCGCCATTTCGGCACGCGGCGAGACGACGGCGCACCTGACATGGTAGGATAGCGTTATGGAGCAACTTCTCCAACATATCGACAGCCTCGTGCGCGCCGACTGGATCAACACGGCCCTCTCGGTGGTCATCATTTTGGCGGTCACAGCGGTTGTCGCGCGCCTGGTCACCCGCTTTTTGCGCCACCTTCTCCACTTCAACGAGGAAAAGAATCTGCCCTCCAGCTCCATCTTCGTGAACATCGCGCGCGGCACCGTATGGGTGTTGGGCGTGTGTATCATGCTGTCCACCAGCTTCAACGTGGATGTGAGCGCGGCCATCACGGCGCTGGGCATTGGCGGCATCGCCATTTCGTTGGGCTTCCAGGACACCATATCGAACCTGATAGGCGGCTTGCAGGTGTCGCTCATGCGCATTGTGAAGCCGGGCGACAACATTCAGGTGGGCACCTCCACCGGTGTGGTGAAGGATGTCACGTGGCGACACACCACCATCAAGAATGCGAAGGGCGAGGAAGTAATTATTCCCAACTCAATCATCAATAAGACGGCACTCACGCACCTGCCACCGACGAACCAGGTGAGCGTGGCCTTTGTGGTAACGGCCGACGGCGCGCGCCTCGACGAGGTGGTGCATGCCATCGAGCACGCGGCGCTTGAGGCGGCCAATAGCGTGGCGAAGTTGACGAAGGATCCCACCGCTCTGCTCACGGAAATTGATGGCGACGGCTTCAAGGGTTCCATCTCGTTCAAGGTGGCCGACAGCCGCACCGCTTCGCGCGCGGCCGATGCGGTGGTGCGCGCCGTGGCGCCCCTCACACGCCAAGCCGGTGCCGAGCGAGTGGAAGCGGAAGAACACCCGGCGGCCGACCTGTGGGCCGATGCGCCCCAGGAAGGTGCTGAAGTTGCTGCGAGCGCACAGATGAGCGGCGAGGGCGACGAGGCCTCCACCAGCACACATTCCTCCGCAAACGCCAGCACCGACACGCCTGCTTCCGCGCCCGACGGCACTTCCGCTAACCAAGGAAAGGGACGATGATGGGTTTGGAAACGCGCATCCTCGACGCTGGCCCGCTTCACGCCGACGACGGCTCGCTTGCCGCGCGCGGCTGGGCTACCGAGCCGCTGCTGTCCTACGACCGCAGCCGCATCAAAGCTCCCCGCTGGCGCATCAAGGAGTGGGACTACTACCTGGTGAACGACAATGACTATGCGGTGGCGCTCACGCTGGGCGATTTGGGCTACCTTGGCATGATTTCGGCCTCGGTGATCGACTTCGCGCAGGGGGCGTACAAAACCACGAGCGTCATCACACCGTTTCCGCTCGGCCGTTTCAAGTTGCCTGCTTCATCCGATGATGGCGTGTCTACGTTTGAGAACGCGCGTGTCTCCTTCCGCTTTGAAGTGGCCGGGGGCACGCGCCGCCTGAGCGCGCGGTTCGCGAACTTCGACGGCTCGGACGACCTCGTGTTCGATGCCGTACTGGATGACGAGCCCGTGGATTCCATGGTCATTGCCACGCCGTGGGCCGAAGATAGGCTCGCGTTCTATTACAACCGCAAGATTGTGGCCCTGCGCGCCCGCGGCAGCTTCAAGAAAGGCCTGCTTGTGCATGGGTTTAGCCCCGATACCTCGTTCGGGCTGCTCGATTGGGGTCGCGGTGTATGGACGCGTGATAATACCTGGTACTGGGGCGTGGCGCAAGGCTGGCAGGATGGTCGCGGCGGTTGCGAACCGGGCCGCAACGCGCGCCGCTTTGGTTTGAACCTGGGGTACGGGTTCGGCGACACCTCCGCTGCATCTGAGAACATGGTGTTCGTCGACGGTGCTGCTCACAAGCTCCATCACGTTGACTTTGGTGTGCCCGAAAAGGCTGGTGCCGCGTCTGCGCGCTCGGTTTCCGACCGCTACGACCTCATGGCGCCCTGGCACGTCACCGACGACGAAGGCCGCCTCGACCTCCTGTTCACGCCCGCCATCGACCGCGCCGACTGCATCAACGCCCTTGTGGTGCGCACCGACCAGCACCAGGTCTTCGGCACCTTCAACGGCACCGTCACCCTCGACGACGGCACCCCCTTCCGCATCGCAAACCTCCAAGGCTCCGCCGAAGTAGTCCACAACGTATACTAAGTTTCGTCGTTCTGACGAACGACGAAACGAGCCGACGCTGCGAAGGCCTGAGACATTCGATCTCGCCCCTTTTTCGCTTGCCCTTACGTGCGAAGCACGCGCGGCCGCGAAACGGGACGATCTCGAACACCTCAGGCCTTCTCGCTGGCATACTACGCCAACCTGGGCTTTCGTTGCACCAACCTGCGCAAAGAGAGCGCCTAAAAACCCTCTTCCTCAAAACGGCGTTCCAAATCTTCCTGGTAGATGCTGTAGTGGAGGGCGGTTTCTGCTTTTACGCGGCCGCTTTTTACGAGGTTGAACAGGCTTTGATCCATGGTGCGCATGCTTGAGTTGCCGAGGGCAAGCACGCTTTCTATCCCATGCGTCTTGTTTTCGCGAATGAGCGTCCGGATGGCGCTGTTTGCCACCATAATTTCGAACGCCGGCAGCACTTCGCCATCCACAGTGGGCACCAACTGCTGCGACACCACTGCTTGCAGCGCGATGGACAGCTGAAGGCGAATCTGGCACTGCTGCGCAGCGGGGAAGACGTCGATGATGCGGCTTATCGTGTTGGCTGCGCCGGTGGTGTGCAGCGTGCTGAGCAGCAGCTGCGCCATTTCGGCGGCGGTGACGGCCGTGGCGATGGTCTCGTAGTCGCGCATTTCGCCCAGTAGAATGACGTCGGGGCTTTCGTGGAGCGCCGAGCGCAGCGCCTCGCCGTACGTGGCGATGTCGGTAGGCACCTCGCGCTGCGTAACGATGCAGGTTCCGTGCTTGTGGACGTACTCAACGGGATCCTCCATCGTAATAATGTGACCCATACGCTCGTGGTTCAGGCGGTCAACTATGCAGGCAAGCGTGGTGGACTTACCCGCGCCAGCCGGCCCGGTGACTAGCAACAACCCTTTCTGCAGCCGCGACAGGCGCAGCACTTCCTCGGGAATATGCAGGTCGGAGGGGTCGGGCAGGCCGAAGGGAATCACGCGCACCACCGCGCCATACGAGCCGCGCTGGCGGAAAATGTTCGCGCGGAACCGGCCAACGCCCGCGAGGGCGAACGAGAAGTCGTCGTCGTGGTTGGTGTTGTCCAAGAAGCTTTGAAAACTGCGGCCCGAAACCTCGTAAATGGCCTGCACAAACGTCTCGGTGTCCTTGGGCATAAGCGGTGCGGAGTTCATGCGTATTTGGCGCCCGCTCACCACGTAGGACAGGGGCAGGCCCGCCACAATAAAGAGGTCGGACGCATGTGCGTCCACTATCTCCTGCAGCAGTTCATCAAGTTTCATTGTTTTCGCTCCTCGTGCGGGGTGCAGGCCCGGAATAGTGTGGCGGTTAGCGGCAGTAGTCAACGGTGGTCAGCGGCAGGAGTTTCGTTCGTTGGGGAAGCCATGGACGCATTATACCCTTGCTTTCGTGCGCCTCTGTCTCCGTAATGCCATGATGCCCCTCCCAAACTGATAATGGCGAAGATAACAACGTTGTGGTGTAATCGCCCGCTGATCGCGCGGAATTGTCAACCTGGGTGCTTACGGGGTGGGGTGGTTGTGGCATACTGCCTGCATGCGTATCTCTGTGAGCTCTTACATTCCTGGAACTTCGCCTGTTCATGCGTGCGATGCGCGCGTGAAGGTGCTGCTGTTGCTGGCGTACTCGCTGACGCTGTTTTTCGTGCGCACGTGGACGGGATTGGGGTTGTGCGCGCTGCTGTTTGCGGCGGCGGTGATTGCGTCGGGCATACCGGTGCGGCGGTTTTTCGCGCTGCTGGTGCCGGTGTATGTGATTGCGGCGTTTGCGGTGGTGTTCAACGCGTTTTCGCTCGATGTGGTTGCGGCTGCGGCGGCAGGAGCCCCCGGTGGCTTGGGGGACGTGTCTTCCGGCGTGTTGGCCGACGTGCCGCCCGTGGCGCTTATGGGGTCGTTTGGCCTGGTGCCGGCAGGGTTGGCGCGCGGGTGCTTCTTCGCCGTGCGTATCGTGCTGTTGGTTACGGCCAGCCTCGTGGTTACGTACACCACCACCTCCACCGAGCTTACCAATGCACTCGCGGCGTTTTTGCGTCCGCTGCGACGGCTACACGTGCCGGTGGATGATGTGGCTATGGTGTTCTCGCTGGCGCTGCGCTTTATTCCCGTGACGGCCGAGGAATTCGGTCGCGTACACGACGCCCAGTGGGCGCGCGGTGCCGCGTTTGCGGAAGGGAACCTGTGGGAGCGGCTGCGCGCGTGGCAAACGGTACTCATTCCCCTGTTCGTAGGCCTGTTTCGCCGCGCTGATTCGCTGGCCATAGCCATGGACGCCCGCTGCTACGGGGCGCCCGAGGTGGAACGCACGTCGCTTGCTGCCCAGCGTCTCACGGGAGGAAGCGTCGCGGTCTTGGCGCTTGGACTCGCCACGTGCGTCGCCCTCGCCGCGTGGTTGTAGGGGCGATGGGGAAGGCGAAGCGAGCGCATTCATCCGCAAGCAGCGCAGATGCACCTGCCTGCGAACATCAACGCGCGCCGTCGCACCCTTCAACCTACTTAATAGTGATGTACTTCACGTATTCCGCATTGCGGTTCGGGCCGAACGCGGAACTGAACCGTAGCCTTTGATTTCGTCGCCGTAATTGTTTGAGATGCTTCGGCCGATGAGAATGGCATATCCCGGCTCTACCGTCGAGCGTCCGATCTCTTCCTCAATGAGGCCGTTGCCAATGCCGTCGTAGCCATTCCTCCCGCAGGCGACAGAGAACAGCAGCTTGTCGTCGGCCTTGTTGCGCACCTCAACCAGTTCGCCGCGGTCTCCGGCAACGGTCGTCTGGTTGCCGAAACCCTCGGTGTACTCGTAGTAGTATGTCCCCTCCCAGGCGGCCGGGATGGCTATGCTGTAATACGGCGTGTCGATGACCTCGGCAACCGCCGGCTGCTCGGGCGCAGCCGCAGCCGCGGCTTCGTCCTGCGCTTTCTGCATCCCGCTTACTGTGCCCTCGTCGAAGCCGGCCTGATACCCCTCGTCGCGTCCCGCGTCAAATCCTTCACGATACCCCTGCTCACGAGCCGCCTGCACGTCAGCCTCACTCACCCCCGAGACCCCCGAGCATCCCGCCAACGTCCAGCAAGCGCCCAGCCCCAATGCCACCACAACTGCTACCGCAAACACGCGCACATATCCATTCTCGCAACGCATCATAGTCACCTCTCCTCCCGGCCACTCTCATTCTCCCCATGATACAAGCTTCAGCCAAAACCCTAGCTGAGTCTTTGTCTTTTATCCAACGAGGCCGTTTTGCTAAATCGTACTTTGCTAAGTTACGATTTAGCAAAGTACGATTTAGCAAAACCACCCCAACGCGGAACGCGGCACCTGGGGGGTGCCGCGTTCCGTACGTATGGGGAGGGAGGAATAGTTTTACTTCTCGGCGCCTGCTAGCTTGCGGCCGGTTACGTAGCCGAAGGTCAGGCATGTGCCGCCCAGGTTGTGACCCGGGAAGTGCGTGGAGTACGCGTTGCAGTACATATCGCCTACGGTGGAGCCGAGGCAGTACAGGCCCTCGATAACTTCGTTGTCCTCGTTCATGACCTGCATGTCCTCGTTGCAGCGAATGCCACCCACCGTGGTGAGGAACCACGGCGTGCACTCAATGCCGTAGAACGGGCCTTTCTTAATGGGCAGCAGCAGTTCCTTGCGCTTGCCGAACTCTTCGTCGACACCCTTCTCGCAGTAGCCGTTGTACGCTTCGATGGTCTTAAGCGCCTCGTCTTTCGGCAGCCCCAGCTTCTCCACCAGTTCTTCCACCGTGTCGGCCTTGATCATCTTCACGGGAATGTCGCCAGAGCCGTTCATGTTGATGGTGCCAGGGCCATCAACGACGGTCTGCCAGTACGCGCGCACGTCATCGGGCGTGTCGAACACCTTCGGGCCATCCACGTAGCGATGGTTCTGCCAGCCCGGCTCGTTCGCGTAGTCATCGTCCCAGATGGCGTACGCGTGATGCCCCTTCTCGTGCATGAGCGCCAGGCCGCCATGCGAGATGACGTTGTCTTCGTTGTCGTAGCGGCGTCCGTCCTCGTTCACCATGAGGCCCTGGAACGCGCGCACTTGACGCGTGATGGAGCGCCACTGGAAGCAGAAAATCATGGGCGTGGGTGTTTCGTTCTTGTCCACTGCCGCGCCGGCCCAGTACGCCATCTTGTGGCCCGAACCGTTCCAGATGCCGCCAAACTCGGTCTGATGTGCCGCCCACGGAATGTACTTCTCCAGCATGTCCTTGTCCTGGCCGAAGTCGCCCGTGGCAATGACCACGCCATTTTTGCCGTTGAAGCGCACGTAGCCGTCGCCGGATTTCGCCACGACGCCAATCACTTTGTCGCCCTCTTTCACCAGCTGCTGCGCGTCCGTCTGATAGCGGATGTCCACACCAGCCTTTTCGCAGTACAGCGCCATGTTTGCGCACACGTCCTGCTGCGGGTTGTCGTCGGGGCCCTTGCCGTTCGGGCCATCAAGGAACTCGTGCGTGCCGGGGAATTCGCCGTTGATATTCTCCGGGTCCTCGTACCAGTGCTCCATGACGGGCGTGAGGTCGTCGCCGCCCACGGAGCTGGCCGTGGTCATGCGGTCGATGAGCCAGTCCATGGCCTCACCCGAGCGGTTAAAGTGCATCATCCACTTGCGACCGTCCACGCGGTAGGAGTGGTATCCCATCATGCGCTTGTAGCGCTGGGCGATTTCTTCCACGGAGCACTCGTAGCCCTTTTCCTTCGTCAGCTTCGAGTTCATGGCGTAGATGGAGCCGCCGCGACCTACTACGTGGTCCATGCGTTCCAGCATGACCACGTTCGCGCCGTTTTCGGCCGCCGAAAGCGCGCAGCACAGGCCGGAGAATCCGGCACCGATGACCACGACGTCAGCATCCACGGTTTCCTTGATGTCGCTCTCAGGAATAGGATCGGGTGCTGTTTCGAAGTCGTACGTGCCGCCTGTTTTCTTGTTGTCCGAGGTCGACGCGCCGGCCGTACCTTCTTTTGGCTGCGCCGCGCATCCGGCCAGCGCGCCCATGCCGGTGACGGCGGCCGCACCCACGGCTCCGGTGGCGAACGCTCCCTTAAGGAAGCTACGACGATCCATACTCAGTTTCTCGTTTTCCATTGAAAACCCCTTCCCTCCTTCGCGACGGCGGTGCCTGTCGCGGCCCAGCGCCCTCCGCGCCGTGCGTTGCCTGCACCCTAGCACGCGCGGCGGGTGGGCCTCTTCGCCCATCCCAGGGAAAATGCCGATTCGCCTGTTTTCACCCCGGGGGGTGAGGCGAGACACGGTATCCTGAGAGAAGGGAAGGGGAGGGCCCATGAAGGAAAGTCACGTTCGTCATCTGTTCAATGAGCCGGGCGATCGCGTGCGTGTGCGCGTCGGTCTTGGTCATGCTGTCGCGGGGCAGCCGCGCATTGCGTTTGCGATGGCCTGTTATCTGGTGTGGATGATAGCCTGCTGTACGGGGCCAGCTGTTGCGCTGAGTGCCGAAGGTGCTGGCGGTGAGACAGGGTTGGCGCTGCTCATGCCCGCTTGGATGGGCCCGCTTGCGTGTATGGCCGCCGCGAGTGTGGTTATTGCCGTGTGGTTCAAAAAGACACGGAAGGTGCCGAGCACGCCGTCGTGGATGGTGGCACTTGCCTCGCTCATGACGCTGGCGGCGGCGCTTCATTTGGTGTGGGCGCTGGATACGGGTTTACCCGTCGCGGCACGTTGGGCGCTCTATGCGCTGTCGAGTGTGGTCATGGGTGCGGGCTGTGCGTTGTTCCGGGTGGAAATTGACCGCGTGTTCGGCTGGATTGGTACGCAGCAAACGCTCTCGCAGGGCATGGCAGCCACGCTAATAGCGGCGGCAGCGTTGGCGGTTTTGACGCTGGTAGGCGATGCTGCGGGGGCGAGCGAAACGCCGCTTTTGGTGGTGGCGCTCGTGCTGCCGTTTGCGAGTATGGCGCTGCTGCGCGCGGTGGTGAGCGGGTTTCCGCGGGTGCGCTACTTTGGGCACGGGCTTGATGTACCGCTGCCGTTTCCGGCGAAGTTTGTTGCTACGTCGTTTGTGCAGGGCGCGGCGGCGGGCGTGCTGTTCGCCGGTGTGTTTGCGCTGGGAATTGCGGGAGGTACGGGAGCCGTGGAAGGTGCGGCCGGCGTGGCTGGCATGGTTGGCGTCGGTGCTGCAGTGCCGGCTTCTGCCGAAGTCTTGCTGCGCGCGGTGGGGCAAATGGTGGCCGTGGGGCTGCTGTTCGCTACGCTGGTGTTTTTGCGGCTGGACTTCAACCGGCTGGTGTATAAGGTGGCGTTTCCGTTCGTGGCTGCTGGATTTGTGCTTCTGGCGTTGCTACCAGACACCACGGCGGTGGGCGGCGCAGTGCTTGCGGCGGCGTTTTGCTTCCTCGACCTGGTGCTCTGGAGCCTTGGTGCCTGCCTCATGAAGAACATGGGTCTGCCAGCCACGTGGATTGCCAGTTGTCCGGGGGCAGCGCTCTTCTGTGGGGCGGTGGCAGGCAGCGGCGTGACCCTGGCCTTCTTGAGCGGTGTTGCGTCCTCCGATGCCGCACTGCTTGCAAGCCTCGTGGCATGCTTTGTGCTGGCAGCGGCGCTGCTGCTTTCAAGCGGTAGCAACCTGAAATACGGCTGGGGAACCGTGCGCCCGGGCGAAAGCAGCCTTGCGACGGGCGATCTAGCTGGCATCGTGAAGTTCGTCGCCACCGAACGCGGCATCACCCAACGCGAAAGCGAAGTCATGCTGCTTCTGGCGCAAGGTAAGTCGCGCCGCGCCGTGTGTGAAGAGCTGTCCGTGTCGCCCGACACGGTTAAAACACACGTCCGCAGCATCTATCGCAAGCTGGCCGTTCACTCCCAACAAGAACTCGCCGACCTGTTGGCGCGCGAACGTGAA
This sequence comes from Gordonibacter faecis, assembly GCF_030077735.1. NCBI lineage: Bacteria > Bacillati > Actinomycetota > Coriobacteriia > Eggerthellales > Eggerthellaceae > Gordonibacter > Gordonibacter faecis. The sequence continues at coordinate 233,254 of NZ_JASJEU010000012.1, forward strand.
GACCTCGCCGCGGACGCTTCCGAACGTCCCCTCGAAGAGTAACCGCCTCGCGCCTGCACGCAGCGCCCTTTTGGCTGTCGCAGTCGGTAACCGTTTGTCGGCGGGGTTGTGGGAAACGGCCGTAGAATCTGGTGGCGAGGCTCTGGCGTGCTATGATTGCCGAAGTCAAGGCTTCGACGGGCAACGGCGAAGCGGGATGAAACTTTGAGGAGGCATTCATGAGCGTCATCATCGATGTGTTCGGGCGCGAGATTTTGGATTCGCGCGGCAACCCTACCGTTGAGGTGGAGGTTGTGCTGGAGGACGGGGCGTTCGGTCGCGCCGCCGTGCCGTCGGGCGCTTCGACCGGCGCGTTTGAGGCCGTGGAGCTGCGCGACTGCGACAAAGATCGCTACCTCGGCAAGGGTACGCTCGACGCCGTGGCGCACGTGAACGAGGAAATCGCCGACGCTCTGGTGGGCCTTGAGGCCGACGACCAGCGCACCATTGACGACATTATGCTAGAGTTGGACGGCACCGACAACAAGGGTGCCCTCGGCGCGAATGCCATCCTGGGCGTGTCGCTGGCCTGCGCAAAGGCCGCGGCCGAGTCCTCCGAGCTACCGCTCTATAAATATGTAGGCGGCGCGAACGCGCACCTGCTGCCCACGCCCATGATGAACATCCTGAACGGTGGCGTGCACGCCGACAACAACGTGGACTTCCAGGAGTTCATGATCATGCCGGTGGGTGCCAACTCGTTCGCTGAGGCGCTGCGCTGGTGCGCCGAGATCTACCACACGCTGAAGAAGGTGCTGCACGACGCCGGCCTCGGCGGCGGTGTGGGCGACGAGGGCGGCTTCGCCCCCAACTTCAAGACGAATGAAGAGCCGCTTGAGTACATTGTAAAGGCCTGCGAAGCGGCTGGTTACGCCCCGGGTACGGACATCATGTTCGCCATGGACCCGGCCTCGACCGAGTTCTATGACGTGAACAAGCAGAAGTACGTGCTGGCGGGCGAAGGCCGCGAGCTCACAAGCGAGGAAATGGTGGACTACTGGGAGGCCCTGGTCAACAAGTACCCCATCATCTCTATTGAAGACGGCATGGCCGAGGAAGACTGGGACGGCTGGAAGGCCCTCACCGACCGCATCGGCGACCGTGTGCAGCTGGTGGGCGATGACCTGTTCGTCACAAACTCGAAGCGCCTGGCCAAGGGTATCGAAATGGGCTGCGCAAACGCCATCCTCATCAAGGTGAACCAGATCGGTAGCCTCACCGAAACGCTTGAGGCCATTGAGATGGCGAAGCAGGCTGGCTATGCCTGCGTCATGAGCCACCGCTCCGGCGAGACCGAGGACACCACCATCGCCGACTTGGCCGTGGCCTGCAACACTGGCCAGATTAAGACCGGCGCGCCTTGCCGAAGCGATCGCGTGGCGAAATACAACCAGCTGCTGCGTATCGAGGAGGAGCTGGACACCGCCGCCGTGTATGCCGGCATGAATGCGTTTTACAACATCAGCCGCTAGACGCTGAATTTGCTGTGAACGGGCTGGGCTGACCTGGGGGAAGGGCGGCCTGGCCCGCTTTGCGTTGGTGGTGAGAGAGAGGGTTTTGCACATGCTGACAGCATGCGAAGTAGTTGAGGGAAGTGACGACGCGTGCGACGTGGAGCGCCTGCTGACGGCCGCGTTTCCCGCGTACGAGTTGGTGCCGTACTCGTTTCTGACCGAGCAAGCACGTCGCGACGAGGTGTCGCTGCTGGCATACCACGACGAGGGCCAGTTCTGCGGTTTCGTGTTCATGATTGAGGGCGCAGACATGGCGTACGTGCTGTACTTGGCCGTGGACGAGCGCGTGCGGTCGAAGGGTTACGGCGCGCGCATCCTCGCGGACGTGAGCAAGCGCTGCGCAGGAAAAACGCTCATGCTGGACATCGAGCCCATAGACGAAGCAGCACCAAACCTTGAACAGCGGAAACGGCGCCGGGAGTTCTACCTGCGCAACGGCTTTGAGCCTACCGGCTACACGGTGTGCTTCGAGGACGACGTGTACGAGGCGCTTTGTAAGGGGCCGGGGTTTGACCCGGAGCGGTTCTGCTCCCTCATTAACGAGTTGCCGGAAGGCGAGGACAAGCGGGTTCTTCCCCTGTCGAGTGTGGTGTCGCCGCTTTCGGGCAAGCCCTTTGTTTCGTGAGGGCGGCACGCGGCAGCGCAGAGGGGCTGATGGCGGGCCTGGCAACACCGTTGAGGGATAACCTAAAAGCCCTGGTTGGAGTATACGAGGCCGCGTCATTTCGCCCCTGACGCGCGAGCACTACCACCTGCCGGAGGGGCGCAACTTCTACTCCTGCGTCGCGCCCACCTCTGGCACGTGCACGTTCATGTCGGGCGCAGGGTGGCACAGGAGGCCTTCTTCCAGCATGGCTGCGCTTACGCGGAGGTATTCGTCGCCCGCGTCGGTGCACATCCGCTGTACTTCCTCGGGTGAAAGCATGCGCTTCAGACGCGCCGGTACGCCCATGATCAGGCAGTTGTCGGGGAATTCCTTACCCTCCGACACCAGCGCGCCGGCTGCAATCACGCATCCCGAGCCAATGCGCGCGCCGTTCATGACGGTGGCGCCCATGCCTACCAGCGTATTGTCACCAATGGTGCAGCCGTGCAGCAGCGCGCGGTGGCCCACGGTCACATGCTGACCCACGGTGACGGGGAAGCCCTCGAACACGTGCACGATGGCGCCTTCCTGGATGTTCGTTTCGTCGCCAATGAAAATGGCCTCGTCGTCCCCGCGTAGGCAGGCGAAATCGAGCACGCATACATCGCGCCCAAGGGTGACGTCGCCCATGATGCTGGCAGTAGGCGAAAGGCGCGCCGTGGGATGCGCTTTTACGCGACGGTAGCGGTTGGGCTGGGGTTCTTGCGGGCATATGGTATCGGTGAGAGACATGCGGAATTCCTTTCCCGTGTGAAAATGTGGCTCCCCATTATAAACAACGCACGCGCCACGCTTGCTCAAAAGCACGGGGCGGGGGCGCTTCACCAGCGGAACTTCATGGGGCGTGGCTGCTCCGTGTTTCCGGGCGTGGGCTCGGGCTGAGTCGCGCGTGGGCTCGTGCTAAAGTCGCCCGCCTGAACTATACTTCTAGCGCTATAATAAACCCCATGCCATAACGCGCACCTCCGGGCCTGTTGTCACTTGAAGGCGCAGGATGGAAGGCGCGCTTTTTCACGGAAGGGGAACCGATGAAAGAAATGATCTCGGTCGAAGAGGCTCGCGACCTGGTGCTGGCGCACGTGGACGTGCTGCCGGTGGAAACGGTGCCGGTGCTGGAGGCCGTGGGCCGCGTGGCCGCCGCCGACCTCACCAGCGATATCGACATCTCGCCGTTCGCGCATTCGGCTATGGATGGCTTTGCGGTGCGCGCGGCTGAACTGGCTGAGGCCAGTGACGAAGCGCCCGTTCAGATGGACGTCATTGCCGAGGTAGCTGCTGGCGATGTGTACGAGGGGCCCATTGAGGCTGGTCAGTGCGTGCGCATCATGACGGGCGCGCCGCTGCCCGACGACGCCGATGCCGTGGTGAAGTACGAAATTGTTGACGTGGTGGATGGCGACGGCAAGCCTGGCAGCCGCGTGGCGTTCCGCGCACCCGCCAAGGAGCGCGCCAACGTGCGCGAGGCGGGCGAGGAAGCCAAGGCGGGCGAGACAGTGGTGGAAAAGGGCGAGGTCATCGGCTCGGCTGGCGTCGGGTTCCTCGCGGGCTGCGGCGTGGTGGAGGTACCCACGCATCGGCGTCCGCGTGTGGCCATTATCTCCATCGGCAGCGAACTGGTTGACCCCACTGAGGTGCCCACGCCCGGCAAGATTCGCAATTCGAACAGCTACGCGCTGGCCGCGTGCGCGCAGGCTGCCGGTGCGGAGCCGGTCATCCTGCCCATCGTGGAGGACACGATGGAGGCTCTTGCGGCCGCCGTCTCGGCCGCCGTGGATGAGTACGACTTCGTGGTAACGAGCGGTGGCGCCTCCAACGGCGACTTCGACTTCATCAAGCCCGTGGTGGATGAACTGGGCGAACTCCTGATGACCACCGTGAACATGCGCCCTGGCAAGGCCCAGACGTTCGGCGTCGTGCGCGGTACGCCCGTGTTTGGCCTGCCCGGCAACCCGGCGGCGGCCTACGTGGGCTTCGAGATGATCATCCGCCCGGCGCTGCGCAAGATGCAGGGATATCATCACTTCGAGCGTCCGCGCGTGAAGGCCAAGCTGTCGCGCGACGTGAAGAAGAATGACCCGCGCCGCATCTTCCTGCGCGGCACGCTGTATCGCGACGAGGACGGCGAGTATGTGGTGGCTCCCGCGAAGAACCAGAGCTCGGGCCTGTTCGGCGTCATCCAGCGCAGCAACTGCATGGCCATCATGCCCGAAGGCCTCGATTCGCGCACAGCCGGCTCGGTAATCGAGTGCGTGCTATTAGATGTGTCCGAGGAAGTAAGTCTATAGGTTCCGTCGGCCTAACGGCCGCCGGAGTGACCCGACGCTGCGAAGGGCTGTGGCACGCCGCCTTCGCGCGATCCCAAGGACTCGCGTACGAAGTACGCTTCGCCCTTGCGATCCCACGAATTCGACGCACCACAGCCCTTCTCGCTGACTTACTAACGCCAACCTGCGGGAAAGGAACGAATATGTCGCATTCCCATGAAGACCAGCCCATTAGCTTCGCTATTATCACGTGCTCCGATACGCGCAGCATGAAGGAAGACACGGCTGGCGCCGCACTGGAGGCGCTCATTGCCGAAAAGGGTTGGACGTGCGTTGACCACGTGGTGGTGAAGGACGAGCGTGCCGATATTGGCGCTGCCATCGTGCACGCCTGCGACGAACTGGACGTGGACATCGTGCTGACGTGCGGCGGAAGCGGTCTGTCCCTGCGCGACGTGACGCCCGAGGCCACGATGGATGTGTGCGAGCGCAACGTGCCCGGCATCGCCGAAGCCATGCGGGCCCACTCGCTGGCCATTACGCCGTTCGCCATGCTGTCGCGCGCCCTGTGCATGCAGCGCGGCCGCCACCTGGTAATCAACCTCCCTGGTAGCGAAAAAGCCGCCCGCGAAAACTGGGACGGCATAGCCGCCGCCCTCCCCCACGCCGCCAAAATGATGGCCGGCGGAGGACACTAGAGTTTCGACAGCTTGTCAATCATCGAAACTTGCCATCCTTTCCTCAAAACCCTACAGTCAAATGTAGTTGGTAGAATTCTATTCTTGTTACGAAGACGGCTACCAGGACGAGGATTGAGGCTGCGCCGGTGAGGGCGAGGGCGGTGCGGGGGCTGGCGAAGCGGCGCAGTGACAGGGCGGCGCAGAGGCAGCCGGCGGTTCCGGTGAGGGTGTGGAAGATGATGGCGGAGCCGTAGTCGGGTACAAGCGCGCTGGCTATCAGTTCGTTGTTCGCTATCCCGCCCAAGCTTTGGTGGTGTAGATACAGCATGACAGTGCCCGCTACCAGGGCTAACGCCGCCACAACGACCAGCGCCGCGCTCAGCCTGCGCGCATCAACGCGCGCCACGCGCAAGAACAGCAGCCCCAGCGTCGGGCCCGCTAAAAGCGCCGACAGCCACAGGTTCACCGGCGTGAACAGCGTATTCCACGTGGGTACGGTGTCCACGGAGTAGGCCAGCGACGTGCACGCAACAAACGCGAGCCCCGCCACGCTGGCCAGCACCAGCCATGGGCGCGCCACTGCGTCGGGGAAGTGCCGCTTGAACGCGCACATCCAGTACGACCCCACCAAAAACAAGAACATCACCGCGGCAAACACCTCGTTTGACAGCGGCGAGCGGCCCACGCCCGAGAACACATGCAGCGCGTTGGCCGGTGTCCCCAGGTGTGTGGCCGAGGCGATGAACCCCACCAGCATCACGGAAAACGGCAGAGCGGTTATGCGATCCAGTCGCACCGCTGCATCGTGGTCGCGCGCGAACAGCCGCGCAAGCGCCACCGCCACAAACGCCAGCGCGCCCGCCGGCGCAAGCGTGGTGAACACGGCAAGCGAGAACTCGTCGAAGCCGCTGGACATCTAAATCTCCTCCCAGTTCGCGATGGAACCCTGGCCGGTCTCGGCCGCAAGCAGCGCGGCGGGGGAGGGGGCTATCAGCAGGTTGGGCCAGGTGGCGTCCTCGGCCGGCAGTGGCAGAATCGAGCGCACGGCATCCGGGTGCCGCTGCGCCAACTCAAGCGGTTCGCCGCAGTCGAGCGCTCGCGTGGGGCAAGCTTCCACACATATCGGAAGCTTGCCTTCGGCCTGTCGTTCGCGGCACCCGTCGCATTTCGAACTGCGCTTGAGGCGCTGGTCAATGAAGGGAGCGTGGTAAGGGCACGCCATCGTGCAGTAGCCGCAACCAATGCATTTGCGCTCGTCAGGCCACACAAGCCCGGCTTCGTCCTTGTGCATGGCGCCAGTAGGGCACACCTTCGTGCACGCGGGGTTTCCGCAGTGGTTGCACGCAAGCGACACATGGTAGGCAAACACGCCCTCGACCTCTTCTACGCCTCCCGCACCATGGGCGGGCCGCCACGTGCCACCTTCGTAATCAATGACGCGCCGGAACGTGGCCTCAACACCGAGGTCATGGTAATCCTTGCACGCCATCTCGCAGGTCTTACATCCCGTACAGCGCGCATTATCGAAGAAGAACCCAAACGCCATGAAATTGCTTTCCTCTTTCGTCGTTCGTGCCATTATACGAAAAAAGAACAGCCGCGCCGGGAGGGACGGCGCGGCTGCTTGAAAAGGGAGGTGCGTGTTGGGCTTTTACGCCGGAATGTCCGTAACTTCCTTCTCGTTCATGATGGCACCCGTGGTGTCGCCTACCTCCTTAGCGGCAGGGCAGGGGTTGATGGCCAGAGACGGCGTGGTCTCGTCTGGCGAGGGCAGAGGCGCAATGCCTGCTACGGTGCCGGCATGCTTCGAGCGCAGCTCTTCGATGTCGCCAAACTCCAGCGCACGCACCGGGCACGACTCTACGCAGATGGGGTTCATGCCCTCGGCCACACGATCGGCGCAACCGTCGCACTTCACGCCCTTCTTCGTGGTTGCATCCAAAATGGGCACGTTGTAGGGGCACGTGGTTACGCACACGCCCACGCCCGTGCATTTCTCCTGGTCAATGCGTACAAGCCCCGTCTTGCCGTCCTTCTCAATGGCACCCGACGGGCACTTCGCCATACAGGCCGGCATGGCGCAATGGTTGCAAGCCAGCGACACATGATAGGCGAAGGTGTCGGACGTGTAGGTGCCGTTGCCGGCGTCGGTCCACGTGCCGCCTTCGTAGTCGTACACCTTGCGGAAGGCGATGGTCGAAGGCAGATCCTTATAATCCTTGCACGCCATCTCGCAGGTCTTGCAGCCCGTGCAGCGTGCGCTATCGAAATAGAAACCGTACTGGGTCATGGTTGCGTTCCTCCTTTACGCTTTCGCTACTTGGACGATGAGCGAGTGTACGCCGTTGCCCTTCGCGAGCGGCGAGGGATGGTAGGGTGTGATGGTGTTGATGCAGCCGCCCTTGTCAATGCGGTCGCCTGACATGTCGGCGTCGTGCCACGCACCTTGCGGAATACCCACAGTACCAGGGATAATACGCGGCGTAACCTTCGCTTCGATGCGCAGTTCGCCCACGGGGCTCTTGACGGACACCTGATCGCCATTGGCGATGCCGCGGCTTTCGGCGTCCAAGGGGTTGATCCACATCTGCTGGCGGCATGCCTGCTTCAGTTCGTCCACTCCACCGTAAGAGGAGTGCGTGCGACTCTTGTAGTGGAAGCCAGAGCAGTACAGCGGGAACTCGTCGGTTGTGCTGCCATAGCCCATATAGCCCGGGTCGAATACGGGGATGGGGGTAACAACGTCGCCTTCGGCCAGCTCCAGTTTCGCAGCCGTCTCGGCCAGACGCTCGGCGTAAATCTCAATCTTGCCGGAAGGCGTTGCCAGGGCGTTTGCCACGGGGTCAGAGATGAAGTCGGCCAGACCAATGACGGGCTCCAGCTCGCGCTTGTAGTGACCCTGAGACTTGATCTCGTCCCAGCTGGGCATGTTGCCATCGGCCTCAGCGGACTTCTTGTAAATCTCTTCGATCCACTGCTCCTGCGTCTTGCCCTCGGTGAAGTCATCCTTCATGCCCAGTTTATCGGCAATACCGGATACGATGTCGTATTCCTTCTGCGCTTCGCCCGGAGCATCCTGTGCGGGGCCGCCCACCAAAACGCCGTTGTAGTACTCGGCGTAGCCGTTGCCGGCCATGTGCATCTGCTCGGCGCGCATGGCGTCGGGCAGCAGGAAGTCGGCGTACTTGGCCGTGTCGGTCATGACGGTGTCGATAACCACGAGGCACTCAAGCTTGTTCTCGTCCTGCAAGATGTCATGAACAAGGTTGATGTCGGAGTGCTGGTTCGTGATGCAGTTGCCGCCGTAGCTCCAGATGAACTTGATGCCGGTGGACAGCTTGTCGGCGCCGCGCACGCCGTCCTTGGCAGCCGTCATCTCTTCACCATGGTCGACCGCATTGAGCCACTGATAACAGTTGATGGCAGTGACCACGGGGTTCTTGCCCTTCGGCATGCTTCCAATGATGCCAGACGGCTCGGCTTCGCGCATGCCCGTGTTCGTGCCCGGCTTGCCAATCATGCCGGTAAGGATGGGCAGCATGCAGATGGCGCGCGACGTGTTCTCGCCGTTGTTGTGGCGCTGCGAGCCCCAGCCCTGCACCACGAAGAGCGCTTTGGAAGCTGCGATGTCGGCGGCCAGCTGGCGAATGCGGTCGGCGGGGATTTGCGTGATGGGGGCGGCCCACTCGGGCGTCTTCTCCACCATGTCATAGCCCGTGCCCATGATGTAGTCCTTGTAGGACTTGTTCTGGCCCTTGGCGGACTCGGGCATGGTGTCGTCGTCATAGCCCACGCAGTACTTGTCGAGGAACTCCTTGTTCACCTGGTTATTCGCAATCAGCTCGTGGGCGATGGCGTTCACGAGCGCAGCGTCGGTACCCGTGCGAATGGGCAGCCACTCGTCGGGATGGCCTGCGCTGGTCTCGTTCAGGCGGTAGTCGATGTTCACAATTTTCGCGCCGGCCTCGCGCACCTTCTCGAAGTCGTACACAATGTTGGCGCCGCCCATGCGCGTGTCGGCCGGGCTGTTGCCGAACATGACCACCAGGTCAGAGTTCTCGGCTTCGGACATAGATGAAGCGAACACACTGTCGTAGGGGTTGCACTCATCGCCGTAGGTGAAGGGCATGCCAGACTGCATCATGTTCGTGGAGTAGTCGGCGTAACTCTTCAGGTAACCACCCATGAGGTTGGCAAGGCGCGGGAACAGGCGGCTCGTGGCTGAAGACACGCCGCTGCCGTAGTTCATGTACACGGCCTCGTTGCCGTACTGGTCGATGACGCTCTTAAGTTTGTCGGCGATGGCTTGGTAGGCCTCATCCCAGCTAATCTGCTCGAACTTGCCTTCGCCACGCTTGCCAACGCGCTTCATGGGGTGCATGAGGCGGTCGGGCGAGTTGATCCAGCGACGGATGGTGCGACCGCGCAGGCAGGCGCGCGCTTGTAGACCTTCCGGGTCGCCCACGTTGTCGGTTTCGGCGTACAGGATCTTGCCGTCCTGCACGTGCCAGCGCAGCACGCAGGAACCGCCGCAGTTGACGACGCACTGACTCCAGACGATCTCGTCGGCAGCCGTTGTGGGTTCATCCTTCTTAGCGCCGCCCTCGCTCTTGGGCGCGCAGCCGTAGAGCGCGCTTCCAGCCGCTCCGGCCAGCGCGAGCCCGGCGAGCGAGCCCTTCACGAACGTGCGGCGCGACAGCGTCGCTGCTTCGTTCAATGCCATAATTCCCTCCTTCTCTTGGTAACTCCTCCGTGGGAAAGCCTACTTTAATAGGCGGTTCGCTTGATCACACTTTGCATGTGATTTAAGCGTATTACCTGTTCAGAAAAGGGTGATGAGGGGCATGTGAGGGTGAAAAGGCGTGCTGCTTCGCTAAACCTTCAACGTGCCCAGCGGCGCTTCATACTATAATGAAACTAAGAGATTATCGAGGACGAGGCGGGAGGGGCCGAAGCCACGTGGCGTCAAGTGCGCTTAAAACGCACGTATCCAGTTGGGGGTATGCGTGCTTTCTTACGGTGAATGCCACGTCTATTTGGGGCGGGGTGTTTCCGTTTTTGCCGATGGAATTTCAGACGGCGGAAGTCACGCTCACCTTTTACTTGGCGCAGGCGCTCGCTTTTGGCGGGGCGTTCGTTGCCAGCATGCTGGGGTCGTATTACTTCCCGCGCGGCGCGCGTCGCATGCTGGTGGCGTTGAGCGCGCTTCTGGTGTTTACGGGTTCGGCGTGCCTCATTGGCGCCATGTATGTGGAAGCGCTCGCGCTGGCGCTGGTGGCCGGAGGTGGCGTGCTGCTGGGAATAGGCTGCGCGGGTATGTTCATGCTGTGGCAGCGCTACTTTGCGTCGCTCTCGCCCACGCAGGGGAACTTCCGACTCATCGTGGGCTCGGCGCTGGCACCACTCATTTACTTCGCGCTGTATCTGGTGCCTATCGCGCTCACGGCGTTTCTGGTGCCGCTGGTGTTTGTGCCGCTGTGCGGGCTGTGCATTGCGCTCTCGGTGCGCGAGATGCGGCTCGATCAACCCATGTTCGAGGACGTGCCGCGCGACCATCCACGCGTGTATCGCCAGGTGGTGGTGGACTACTGGCGCAGCGCGCTTGCGGTGGGTGCGCTGGCGTTTGCCAGCGGCGTCATCCGCGGTGTGGCGCTGTTACATCAAGAACTGGCTGCGGTGGTGAACAGCGCTTCCATGCTGGGCGCGCTGGCCTCGGCGGCGGTGCTTTTGGTGTTGTGGTTCCGCATGAGCTTCCGCTTTGGCATGACCACGGTGTTTCGCGTGGTGTATCCGCTCGTCATCACCGGGTTTCTGCTGCTGCCGTGGCTGGGCGCGGGCTACCTCAACCTGTTCGCGGCCTTCACCTACCTGGTGTTTTCGCTCGTGCAGATGCTCATGATGATGCAGTGCGCGCAAATCTCGCGCGACCGCGGCATCAACCCCGTGTTCATCTACGGGTTCTTCGGCGGCGTGGCCTACCTCATGCAGAGCGCGGGTTTCCTGCTGGGTTGGATGAGCGACTTCGCCTCGCTCGACGGGCTTGAGTCGCTGTTCGCCGTGGCCATGGTGTCCAGCTGGGTGCTGGGGCTGACGCTGCTGGCCTCCACTGGCACGCTGTTCAAGCCGCTGGCGTCGAGGGGAACCCTGGCGGCCGAGCCCATCGAGTTCATGATGCCCGAGCCCAGCGCGGTGAAGACGGGGAAGGCAGCGAAGGCGAAGGAGAAGACGCGCGGGAAGACTTCGCGTGAGGGGGCCGAGCCGCCCAAGAAGCGTCGCAACCGTCCCTCGGCCACCGCCGATGCCGGCGCCATTCGCGACCGCGTGTCGAAGCAGTGCCTGCAACTGCAACACGAGCATGGGCTGTCACTGCGCGAGACCGAAGTGATGGAACTCATCGCGCGCGGCAACAGCATGGCAAGCATCGCCGAGCGCCTGGTCATCAGCGAGAACACTGTGCGCACCCACGCCAAGCACATCTACACGAAGCTGGACATTCACAAGCGCCAAGAGCTTCTAGACATGCTGGCCGACCTGGAGGGGTAGACCCCCGGGAAGTTAAGCGCGAAGCTTCCGGAGAAGTCGCTGCTGTAGGCTGGCGAGCGCGCGGGCCACGTCGCATGCCGCACTCTGTGTGCCCCATACGACGAGGGGTTTTCCATGATATACTAAGGGTTCAGGGGGTTCGAGCGTACCGCAAGGTGCGCAGTAAGGGCGACCCTAAGGAGGAAGATCATGAGCACGATCGCATTCGCACGACGGCGGCACAGCAGGGCGGCGAAGGGACTCCTCCTGGGCATTGCCACCCTCCTTCTTCTCGCACTCACCGGGTGCGCCACCACCGAAACAAACAACATCGACAAAAAGCAAGACTTTCCCAACACGATAACCGTTGGTCCCGTGTCCATGGGGTATCCTGACGAGTTTTCCGTGTTTGGTGAGAATAGAAATGGTCCCTTCCTGCCCGAAGGCATGGATTTGATAACTTCAACGCTTATGAATAAAGACATGACGGTATCTTTCACTGTCTCGCAGGTGACCGATCCGAATGGCGGTGGGCTTGATGCAATACAAGCCAAGTATGAAGAAGCGAGAAATCGGAATCCTGATGATATGGATGAAATGCAGCGCATGATGTTAGAGGCCACCAAAAATGCCGTGCGGTTGGACCCTGAACGCTTCAAGCTGAATGGACATGATGCGCTCGTCTACGGTATAGATCTGAACAATTCTATGATGCGCGAATATTACGTTGAAATTGATGGCCAGGTCGTTGCGGCTGTTCAGCTAGCGCTTCCCAAGGCTGTGTATGATGCCGACCCGGAGTATTACGATGGGATAATCGCAAGCCTTGTGGTGAACACGGATGGCGACATGTCCTTCAATAAGCCAAGCGGCAACAAGGCTCTCACGCCGGAACAAAAGAGCGCGGCGAGCAAGGCTGCCATTGACTATTGTCAAAACAAATACGGCATTGAGGTGAAGTTGGCCAACGATAAGTATATTGTTGACGGCTTCCCTGTCCAAGGAGTTGGTTTTGCCGAAGACGAAAATGGGACAGCGGTTTTCGTTGAATATGATATTGAGCAATTCGCTGTTGATGTGCCGGATGGAATTGCGAAACGCGATAGTCGCCAGGCTTCGCAAATACATGAGGCATTGGTGAAGTATATGTGGCAGGAAACAGGGCTGCCTGAGCCGATGGATCAATACATCATCGAAAAGCCTTTTATGTGGGCGACGTTCTACGATGGAAACAATATTGCTGAAGTATGCGCTGAGGCTGGTACTATCGATGTCATGCTGCTTTATGCGCAGGATCCTGGTGAACCGACTGCAATGCCGCAAGGCTTCTCGCGCATTTTGGCATTAACCATGAAAGATAAAGCGGAATGGGCGACTATGGCAAACCCCTCATCTCTGTGGTATTTAGCCCCAGAGGCCACCCTACCGTACCTTGCGTCCTCCTTGCTCATAACCCCGGGAGCGGACGGTAAGCCCGAACTCAAGAAGCAGGAGTTCAGCGATCAAACAGTGTGCTACTACGGCAGCGATCTCATGAACGAACTGTTCGACACCACCATGAGTGAAGGCGCGGCGCCCGAGAGTCTGGTGGGCAGGAGTTTCATCTGCAAGGCGGATGCTCCCACGTTCGCCGACACTGAGGTCGTGCCACTCTTTTTCTCGTCGGCGCAATGGGGCGAACTGACGAGCGGCTACACCAACGTGGGCTACACCATTGAGAACATCGGCCCCAAGGGCATGAAAACATACGGTTCAAGGGGGGTTCAAACCGATCTGGACGGAGCGAGGACCATGGGCGTGTGGACGTTCGGCGATTACCATGTTGTCTATGCTTCTCCGGGCAGCACGGTTACCTTCTTTGAGACAACCCCGTCGGAGGTATTCTCGCGTGCCTCTTCGGGAAAGTGACGAATATACTCACCTTGCACCTGTTGCCGAGCATCGTTTGAGGGAAGCCGCGTGAGGGCCGCATCCCAGTGCTATACTGGTGCGCGAAAACGAAAGGCGACGGCGAGGACAGGACGGCATGGCAGAAGAGCTTCCCAACGGGTTCACCGGATTCGCGAAACGCAAGCCTGGTTTTGAGCCCGCCAGCGCGACGGTAGGGCACACGCCCGTCGGCGGCTACGGCCCCACGGGCGCGGCAGCGCTGGCGGGCACGCCGGCTCCGTACAGTCGCGGGGCGCAAGGGGCGTTTCAGTACGCGCGCGATCACGCGCGGCCGAACGGGGGTGCGGCGAACTTCGACCCCGACAAGCTGCGCCTGATTCCCGCCACCGACCGGCGCTGGGCCTGGACTGAGATCGACCTCAACGCGTTTCGGCGCAACGTCACCGCTATTAAGCAGCATGTGGGCCACGGCGTGCGCGTCATGGCGGTGGTGAAGGCCGATGCCTATGGCCACGGGGCGGTGCGCTGCGCGAAGACGGCGCTCAATTCCGGCGCAGAGTACCTGGGCGTGGCCACGGTGGAAGAGGCCATTGAGCTGCGCGAAGCGCTGGTGAACGCGCCGGTGCTGGTACTGTCGCAGCCGCCCATTTCGGCCATTCCGCTGCTGCTGGGCTACAAGGTGATGCCGAGCATCTACGAGCCCGATTTCGCCATTCAGTATGCGGAAGCGGCCGACGCGTACGGCATTCGCGCGCCGTATCACCTGGCCGTGAACACCGGCATGAACCGCATTGGCGTGCGCTACGACCAGGTGGTGGAGTTCCTCAACCAGGTAAGCTTCCATCGTGCGCTCGATCTGGTGGGCACGTTTACGCACTTCGCCACAGCCGACGCGGCCGAAACGCTGGACTTCCATATTCAGACGAAGCGCTTCTTGGAGGCGCTGTCGGGCATGCGCGCGGCGGGCGTGGACCCCGGCATCATACACGCGGCAAACTCGGCTGCCACCATTCGCTATCCGGACGTGCACTTTGACATGGTGCGCCCCGGCATTGCGCTCTATGGCCTGCATCCGTGTCAGGAGACGCGCCACCTTATTGAACTGCATCCTGTCATGAGCGTGCACGCGCGCGTGACCGATGCGCGGCTGGTGCCCATGAGCGAGGGCGTGAGCTACGGCATGAATTACCGCAGCCCCGGCAGCGTGAAGATTTGCACCATCCCCGTGGGGTATGCCGACGGCCTGCGCCGCGGGCTTTCGGGGCGCACGGACTTTATCGTGGCTGGTCAGCGGTTCCGTCAGGTGGGCAACATCTGCATGGATCAGTGCATGTTCGAGGTGGACATGCGCATCTACGGCACGCGCCGCCGCATCGACCCGCAAATTGGCGACGAGGTGCTACTGGTGGGTCGCCAGGGCGACTCAGTGGTAACGCTCGACGACATGGCGAACACGCTGGGGACAATTCACTACGAACTGTCCATCGGCTTTTCGCACCGCATGCCGAGGGTGTATGTGTAACCTGATCGGAGAAGAGGTAGAAGGCGCAATCATCTGTCATCCTGAGCGGAGGCGGCGAAGCCGCCGTAGTCGAAGGATCCCGAGCGGCGATAGCAGGAAGCCTTACTGTTGGCACCACACGGGATCCTTCGACTCACTTCGTTCGCTCAGGATGACAAGATGTCTGCCACGCGAGGCTCGTGGGGAAACCCACTTGGTGAGTACCCCCGGCCCTTCGCGTTGCGAGTCGCGAGTAAAAAAGGTAAAAGGAAGGAAAAGTTATGCCTAAGCCGCATATTCCTTTGGAGGAAATTCGGGCGCAGGTGGAGGGGTGTCATAAGTGCCCCCTGGCCGATGGGCGCACGCAGACGGTGTTCGGGGCGGGCAACCCCAAGGCGCGCGTGCTCATTGTGGGCGAGGCGCCCGGCAAGAATGAGGACTTGCAGGGTGTGCCGTTCGTGGGCAAGGCCGGTCAGTACCTCAACGAGTTGCTGGCCATCGCAGGGCTTGAGCGCGACGACGTATTCATCGCGAACGTGTTGAAATGTCGTCCGCCGGGAAACCGCGATCCGCGTCCGGAGGAAATTGAACTCTGCACGCCGTATCTGCGCGAACAGACGCGCACCATCGACCCCGAGTTCATCGTGACGCTGGGCAACTTCTCCACGAAGTTCATCCTGAAAACGGAGATCGGCATCACGCGTTTGCATGGCACGCTGCAACGCGCCGGCAAGTTCAAGGTGTTCCCCATCTTCCACCCCGCCGCCGCCATCTACGATGGCTCAAAGCGCGAGGCCCTCGAAAACGACTTCGCCACCTTGGGTGAACTCCTGCGAGCCAGCGACGCCGCCCAAGCGGCCGCCGCAGACCCCGCCCCGCAAGAGCCGTCCGACCCAACCCCAACCCCCGCCATAGACCAACCAACGCTCCTCTAACCACCATCACGCGTCCCACAAACTAACGCTAATGAAAGTTTTCTTTCGTTAGTGTTAGTTTTTCGCCTCCTAACGAAAAAAATGCGTGTTTTCTTTCGTTAGAACCCCTTTGTGAAAGAAAAACGCTCTTTTCTTTCGTTATTTTCTACAGCCACTTCTTGCGGCGGAAGAGGATGAGTTCCAGGGTCACAATGGCAACGGAGACGGCTATTACTACGTAGTAGGCCCAGGGCCAGTTGAGGCCGGGCATGTGGGTGAAGTTCATACCGAACCAGCTGGTCAGAAGCGTGAGCGGGGCGAACAGGGTGGTGATCACCGTGAAGAATTGCATAGTGTCGTTCTGCTTGATGTCAATCTGCGTCTGGTAGAGTTCGCGCAATTGCAGGCTGTACTCCTTCAGCGTGAGCGAGCGCTTCAGCAGACGCTCGGCTTGGCGTTCGAACACCAGAAACAGACGGCTTTCCTCGTGAGTGAGCAGCTTGTTCTCGTTGTCCGCCAGGCTGCTGGCCATGTCGACCAGCTGCTGGTAATAGGTGTCGATGCGCAGCAGCATGCGGCGATACCACAGCATCTGGCGGCTTGTTCCCTCCAGCCCGCGGTCGATAATACTTTCCTCCACGTCTTCCATGCGGTCTTCAAGGTCGGCGAGAAACGCCAAGTCACCCTTCACCAGCTGCTTCATGAACTCGAAGAGGCAGTGGGCCACGGTGGGCTCCTTCACGAACCCTTGCTTGGCAATAGCGTCAAGCAGACGAATACACGTGTCTTGCTCATCGAGAAACAGCAGGTGAGTTTTGTCCAGGTAGAACGCGAAACACTCCAGGTCGCACAGCACGCAATCCTTGCTCGGTACGGCAAACGACCCAATGAGACAGTCCGGGAACACATCCAGGTACGTGTTCTCCACGGTGGCCAGCGTGCGCACTGCATCCTGCATCTGGCGGTCGGCGAAACTGAGATGTGCGAACTCGGCTGACGTGAGCACCTCCACTACGGGTTCGTCCGGCTTCATCGGTTCGTTGAAGGGTACCGCCGTCAAATGCTCTCGTAACACGTACTTTTTCGCCATTTTTCGCTCCTGCGCCTGCCGCGGACGCCTTCGATTATAGGCAAGCGGCGCATCCGGGGCGTTTTCGTGCCCTTGACCGGCGGGTAACACAATCGAAACATTGGTACCGCGCAAGTGTCGGTATAATGCCACTGACACCTCACGGGAAGCGGCATCGGGCAGAAACGGTGCTGCTTCTTTTATAACGAAGAAGGGCAGGAGCCGTGTATCCCATCGAACGAGTTGAGCCGCTCAACGCGGAGGTCACCCGCATGGTCGTGCGCGCCCCAGAGATTGCGCGCAAGATAAAGCCAGGTCAGTTCATTATGCTGCGCATCGACGAAGCGGGCGAGCGCATCCCCCTCACCATGAACGATTGTGACCCGGAAGCGGGCACCGTCACCATTATCTTCCAAGCGGTGGGTGCTACCACCATGCGCCTGGCGCAGATGAAGGCGGGTGACGTGCTGCTGGACTTCGCGGGGCCGCTGGGCAATCCCACCGAACTTGAGGGCGCGCGCCGGGCGTGCGTCGTGGGCGGCGGCTTGGGAACGGCTATTGCGTATCCGCAGGCCAAGTGGCTGTTTGAGCACGGCTGCGAGGTGGACGTTATCACCGGCTTCCGCAACGTCGACCTGGTTATTCTGGAAGACGAAATAGCCGCACACTCCACGCGCCAGATCATCATGACCGACGACGGCTCCAACGGCAACAAGGGTCTGGTGACGGCCGCGCTGCAGCAGCGCATCGACGAGGGCGCGAACTACGATATAGTGCTTGCGGTGGGCCCCGTCATCATGATGAAGTTTGTGGCGGCCACCACGAAGCCCTACGGCATTAAGACGCTGGTCAGCATGAACCCGCTCATGATTGACGGCACGGGCATGTGTGGCGGCTGTCGCGTGAAGGTGGGCGACGAGTACTTGCACGCGTGCGTGGACGGGCCGGACTTCGACGGCCATCTGGTGGACTACGACGACGCTATGCGTCGCGGCGTGATGTACCGCTCGTTCGAGACGGCAGCGCGCGAAGCGACAGAGGGCCGGCTGGCCTCGGAGGCGCGCGACTGCGATGCGGCCGCGCACGCCACCGACGAGCGGAAGGGGGCCTAGCAATGGCACGTATGAGCTACGAGGCGAACAAGCAAAAGACGATGGTGCCCATGCCCGAGCTGGATCCGGTCGAGCGCTCGAAGACGTTTGACGAGGTGGCGCTGGGGTATTCCGAGGAAGAGGCCGTTGCCGAGGCGCGCCGCTGCATTCAGTGCCCGAACACGCCGTGCGTGAGCGGCTGCCCGGTGGGCGTGCCTATTCCGCGCTTCATCGAGCAGGTGGCGCAAGGCAACTTCGCGCGCGCCTACGCCATCGTGAAGGGCGCAAACGCACTGCCCGCGGTGTGCGGGCGCGTGTGTCCGCAGGAAACGCAGTGCGAAGGCGTGTGCACGCGCGGCAAGAACGGCGAGCCGGTGGGCATCGGCCGCTTGGAGCGCTTCGTGTCCGACTGGGCGTTCACGCATCCGGCCGAGGCGGCGAAGGCCATGGACGAGTTGCGCGAGGAATGCGCCGCGGGCGACGAGGTTGCCTGCAGCATTTGGCGCAACGCGGAAGGCGCGGTGTCGAAGGATCTCATCGGCAAGCGCGTTGCCGTGGTGGGTTCGGGCCCCGCGTCGCTTACCTGCGCGGGTGAACTGGCAAAACGCGGTTGTGAGGTCACAGTGTTCGAGGCGCTGCACAAGGCGGGTGGCGTGCTGACCTACGGCATCCCCGAGTTCCGCTTGCCGAAGCACATCGTTGAGCGTGAGGCGTCGAAGCTGGGCGACAGTGGCGTGTCCTTCGAGATGAATGCCCTGGTGGGCAAGCTGTACGACATCGACGAGCTCATGGGTGAACGCGGTTTCGACGCGGTGTTTGTGGGCACGGGCGCTGGTCTGCCGGGCTATCTGGGTATCGAAGGCGAGGGTCTCAACGGTTCCATGGTGGCTAGCGAGCTTCTGACCCGCGTGAACCTGATGAAGGCCTATCGCTTCCCCGAATACGAAACGCCCGTGTATGCCGGCAAGAAGTGCGTGGTGGTGGGTGGTGGCAACGTGGCCATGGACGCGGCCCGCACGGCGCGCCGCCTGGGTGCCGAGGTCACGGTGGTGTACCGCCGCGGCCGCGAGGAAATGCCGGCTCGCGCGGAAGAGATTCACCATGCGGAACAGGAGGGCATCGACTTCCAGCTGCTCACGAACCCGACGCGCATCTTGGGCGATGACAAGGGTTGGGTTACCGGTGTGGAATGCGTACGCATGGAGTTGGGCGAGCCCGACGCGAGTGGCCGTCGTCGACCGCAGCCGGTCGAGGGCAGCGCGTTCGTCATCGACTGTGACATGCTGGTTATGGCCGTGGGCTCAAAGACGAACCCCCTCATCGCGCAGACCACACCCGGCCTGGAAGTGACGTCGCGCAACCTCATTGTGGCTGATGAGGGCACCTGCGCCACCTCAAAGCCCGGCGTATTCGCTGGTGGCGACACCGTGATCGGCGCCGCCACCGTCATCCTCGCCATGGGTGCCGGCAAACGAGCCGCCACCGGCATCGCCGAGTATTTGACGAAGGAATAAGGTCAAAGCTCGTAAGCACATGAAAAGGTTTGGGGGTGCCATGGCGTTTGATGCGGTGGGGTATATCAATGAGCCGCGGTGGTTGGCGTCTCGGTTGGGGCTTGAGCGGATTCGGGAGTTGCTTGAGCGGTTGGGGCGGCCGCAGGATCGGCTGAAGTTCGTGCATGTGGCGGGTACGAACGGTAAGGGCTCTACCTGCGCATTTCTGGCGTCGGTGTTGCAGGCGGCAGGGCATCGCACGGGGCTGTTCACCAGCCCCTACCTTATTACGTTCGAAGAACGCATTCGTGTGAACGGTGAGAACATCACGCTGGATGAGCTGACCGAGGTCACGCTTGCGGTGCGTGAGCAGGCCGAAGCCATGGCCGACCATCCCACGGAGTTCGAGCTGATGACTGCCGTTGCGCTTGAGCACTTCGCGCGGAGCGGCTGCGACATTGTGGTGCTGGAAGTGGGCCTTGGCGGTCGGCTTGATTCCACGAATGTGATCGAAGCGCCCGAGGTGTCCGTTATCGCGCGCATCGGGCTTGATCACACGAAGCTTTTGGGCACGACGCTTGCTGCCATTGCGGGCGAGAAGGCGGGCATTGTGAAGCCCGACGCGCCCGTGGTGTCGTGGCCGCAGGAGCCCGAAGCGCTCGCAGTTATCGAACAAGCTGCCGCAGCCTGCGGCAGCACGCTCACCATGCCCGACCCGGCGCAACTGATTGTGGAGCCCGTCGACTGGAACGCACCCGGCGGCCCCTCGCGCCCATTCAACTACAAGGGCCGCCACCTGCGCACGCGCCTTCTTGGCAGCTACCAGCCAGCGAACGCCGCGCTCGCGCTCGAAGCTGTGGAGGCGCTGCGCACACGCGGCTGGAACATCAGCGACGAAGCGATAACCACGGGCATTGCGAACACCGCGTGGCCTGGCCGGTTCGAAGTGGTGGACGCAGGGGAGGGCCGTCCGACCATCGTGGTGGATGGCGGGCACAACCCGCAGGGTGCTCGCGCGCTCGTCGATTCGCTCGAAGACGTATTCCCTGGCCAGAAGCCCGTGTTTATCATCGGCGTGCTGGAGGATAAGGATTATCCCACCATGCTCGAAACCATCTTGCCGCACGGCAGTGATTTCGTGTGCACAACGCCCGACAACCCGCGCGCCCTAACCGCCGACAAGTTGGCGCGCGCAATTAGGTGGACCGGCCAGGATATGCTGGGCTGCTCGGCGTGCGTGAAGCCTTACATTGCCCGCGACATGGCCGACGCCCTCACACGCGCCCGCGAACTCGCCGGTGCGCAGGGCCTCATCTGCGCGTTCGGCAGCCTCTACTCCGTGGCGGCCCTCAAAGCAGCCGCCGCGGAAGCGTAAAACCCCAGGCTTCGCACAACAAGCCCAAAGCCCGCGCCACCCCCCCCAGCAGCCCCGCCAAACCAGCCCACAAAAAAACGGACCCGCACAACGCGGGTCCGTCCAATCAGCTATCGCAGCAAAGCTTACAGCGAATCAATGTAGCTCACCAGTTCGCCCACCGTGTTCAGGCCTTCGGGCTCGCCGAAGTCCACTTCGCAAGCCTCTTCCAAATCGCAGATGAGTTCCACCATGTCCAGCGAATCAATACCCAGCGACTCGAACGTGGACTCTTCGGTCACCTCGGCAGGATCAATGTCGAGGTTCTCGTTCAAAATGTTCTTGACGGTGTCGATAGTAGCCATAAGGGCTAGTCCTCCTTCTGCTTCAGCAGGCCATAGCCGCCATCGGAGCGGCGATACAGCACGTTCACCATGCCGGAGTCGCGGTCGGTGTACGCGAAGAAGTCATGACCCAGAAGGTCAATCTTCACCAGGGCTTCCTCTTCGGTCAGCGGCTCGAACTCGATCTCCTTCACGCGCACAACTTCTTCGTCGGCCGTGAGTTCGTTCATCAGGCCGTCAACATCCAGCTCGCTCACGGGGCCGGGCTCAACGCGGATGGTCTCGCCCTCGGCGCGCAGCTTGCGATCGATGACGCGCGTCTTGTACTTGCGCAGCTGGCGAACCACCTTGGCGGCGGCCACGTCGATGGCCGCGTACATGTCCTCTTCGTACTCTTCCACGCGGATGATGTGGCCTTTCGTGCGAAGGGTGACTTCGCAGCAGGCCGGACGGGGGTTGGAAGGATTCTTCTCAACGTACAGGACAATTTCGGCAACCAGAGGGTCGATGTCCATGACCTTCATCGAGTTCCCAATTTTTTCTTCGGCGTATTGACGCAGTGCATCAGTTACAGGCATTTTGCGTCCGGCTACGGTAATGCTCATAGCACCCACCTCTTACCTCGTGGCGAATAAAAAACAGCTTGGTGCGGGCGCCGCCTCAGACCATGCGGGCGGATCCGATATGCCGCTCATGCATTGTCCTGGGGCCGACTCCTCACGCCGAAGCTGACAGGTACAGCATAGCGCAAAACGCTGAGTTGCGGCAGGGTATTTCTCCTCACGTTGTGAAATCGAGTTGTAAACGCCTGTCAATTGTGCCGCCGACAAGGGCATTTGAGTGATAATACCGGTAAGAGAAAAACCGGCGAAGAACCAACAGATAGGGCACCTATGGCATCAAATGCATCAGGCAAAGAGAAGCTGTTTATCAACGAAGTGCAGGGTCACCAGGCCCGCTACCGCAAACTCATCCAGTTCACACACTCATCCACGAAGGCGGCAGGTGCCATGCTGGTGGCGGCCGTGGTGGCGCTCATCGTGGCGAACACGGGTGGTTACGAGGGCTTTCTTGAGTTTTGGCACACCGAAGTGGGCGTGTTTTTTGGCGACGCGTTTGCGGGGATGTCGCTTGCGCACGTCATCAACGATGTGTTTATGGCCATCTTCTTCTTGCTGGTGGGTTTGGAAGTGAAGTACGAACTCACGGTGGGCGAGCTGACGAACATCCGCCAGGCGCTGCTGCCCATTGTTGCCGCCGTGGGTGGCGTACTGGTGCCTATAGCCATCTACCTGGCCTTTAACGCCACGAACCCCGAAACTGCGCACGGCTGGGGCGTGCCGACGGCTACCGACATCGCGTTCGCTCTGGGTATCTTGGCACTGCTGGGCAACCGCGTGCCGAACGGCGTGCGCGTGTTCTTGAGCACGCTGGCCGTGGCCGACGACATTATTGCCATCCTGGTAATCGCCATCTTCTACGGCCACAGCCCCTCGTTTGTGTGGCTGGGTGCGGCTGCCGTGGTGCTGCTGGTGCTGGTGCTGATGAACCGCAACCACATTTACTCGCTCATTCCGTATCTGCTGGTGGGAGCCGTGCTTTGGTACTGCGTGTTCATGTCGGGCGTGCACTCCACCATCGCGGGTGTGCTGCTGGCCTTCGTCATTCCGTCGGGTTCGCGCGTGAACATCAAAAGCTTCCTCACCTGGTCGGGCGACAAGGTGCGCGAGGCGCGCGCGGTGTACGAGCCCGAAACGCCTGTCATCGCGCAGGGTGGCTACATTGAAACCGTGCAGGATCTAAGCCGCGTCGCGCGCCAGGTGGTGCCGCCGGCTACGCGCCTGGAGCACCGGCTGTACCCGTGGGTATACTTCGGCATTCTGCCGCTGTTTGCGCTGACGAACGCCGACGTAAGTCTGGTGGGCGCCGACCTGGGTGCCTTCCTCACCGACCCGGTGCTCTATGGCGTGATGCTGGGCCTTCTGGTGGGCAAGCCGCTGGGCATTATGCTGTTCAGCTTTATTGTGGTGAAGCTGAAGGTGGCGTCGCTGCCCGAGAACGTGAACTGGATGCACATGCTGGGCGCGTCCATCCTAGGCGGCGTGGGTTTCACCATGGCCATCTTTGTGGCGAACCTTGCGTTCACCGACGAGGCGCTGGTCACCACCGCAAAGGCCGGCATTTTGGCGGCATCGCTTTTGGCGGGCGTGCTGGGTTTCTTGTTCCTCTTCCTGCAGGCAAAGGCGGCTCAGAAGCGCGGCGTGGCGTATTTGTCCACGCCGGCCAACGAGGATGACGACCTGCTGCAAACGGCCGACCGCGATGCCGTGCGCGACAGCGAAGAGATGATGCGCGACATCGAAAGCCCCCTCATCAAGCAGGAAATCGAGGAAGCGAAGAAGCGCTCCGGCGTGTTCGAAATTGTGGTTGACCTGGGCGAGAGCGGCCTTTTGGGCGGCGGCTCCATCGGGGATGTGCGCGAAGCGGTGCGCAACGAGGTGGTGCGCGTGCTGCGCGAAGAGGGCAAGGACGAGCTGCTGGAAAAGGTGCAGGACCAGTTCAAGGAGCACGAAGGCGAGCCGCCGCTGGTGAGCGTGGAAGAAGCGCTGCGCAGCGAAGGCGAAGAAGCCCTGCGCGCCGCCCTGCACCGCGAAGCCGAAGACACCACCGGTATGTCGGGCGGCCCAAGCGACAAACCTGAGCAGGCAAACGAAGATGCCACGCGCGGCGGGCAAGACCGCTAGTTCGTGCGTTTGACTTCTGCGTGAGGTTCGGGCGCAGGTCGCGGGCCGTGCGCTATACTGACCGTCGAAACTGTCGAGGGATTGAAGGGACGCCATGGAAGCTGCCGCTATCGTGTTGGCTGCGGGTGCTGGAACCCGCATGAAGTCCAAGAAGCCGAAGGTGGTGCACGAGGTACTGGGAAAGCCCCTCGTGCGCTGGGTTGTGGATGCGGCTCGCAGTGCGGGCATCGAGCGCGTCGTTACCGTGGTGGGACACGAGCGTGAACAGGTGGAACCGCTGGTTGCCGCCGACACCGACGTGGTGGTGCAGCCCGAGCGCCGCGGCACGGCCGATGCCGTGGCCGTGTGCAAAGATGCGCTGGCCGATTTCGACGGTTCGCTGGTGGTGCTTTCGGGCGACTGTCCGCTCATTACGCCCGACACCGTGCGCCGCCTGGTGGAAACGCGCGAGGAAGCCAACGCCGCTGTGGTGGTGCTCACCATGGAACTGGACGACCCGTACGGCTATGGCCGCATTGTGCGTGACCAGCTGGGTGCCGTCGAGCGCATCGTGGAGCAGAAAGACGCCACGAACGCCGAGGCTGCCATTCGCGAGTGCAATTCCGGCTTCTACTGCTTTGACGCCCGCGCCCTGTTCGACGCGCTGGCGCAGGTGGACGACAACAACGCCCAGGGTGAGTTCTACCTCACCGATGTCCTGGAGATTTGCCGCGCCGCGGGGCGTCCCGTGGTGGCGCTTCCCACCGATAAGCCCGCCGAGTGCCTGGGTGTGAACTCGCGCGCACAGCTGGCCGAGGCCACTCGCCAGGCGCAGGCGCGCATCAATCGCGCGCATATGGACGCCGGCGTGACCATGATGGCTCCTGATCAGGTGTGGATTGGCCCCGACGTGTGCATCGAGCGCGACGTGGAACTGCTGCCGCAAACGTATCTGCTGGGCGAAACCAGCGTGGGGGAAGACAGCGTCATCGGCCCGAACACGCGCCTGACCGACACCTTGGTGGGTCAGGGCTGCGTCGTGGACGAAACGGTGGCCGTTGACGCGCGCATCGACGACGGCGCCACGTGCGGCCCGCGCGCCTACCTGCGTCCCGGCGCGCATCTGTGCGAGAACGCGAAGGCGGGCACGCACGTGGAAATCAAGAAGTCGACGGTGGGCAAGGGCTCCAAGGTGCCGCATCTGTCCTACATTGGCGATGCCACTATCGGCGAGGACGTGAACGTGGGCGCGGGTTCCATCACCTGCAACTACGACGGCGCGCACAAGCACGCCACCGTCATCGGCGACGGCGCGTTCATTGGCAGTGACACTATGCTGGTGGCCCCGGTCACCGTGGGTGCGGGTGCTGTGGTGGGCGCGGGTTCCACCATCACGAAGGACGTGGCGCCCGACGCGCTGGCTCTCACACGCCCTGATCAGCGCGAAATTGAGGGCTGGGCCGCAAAAAGACGCGCCCAGCAGGGCCGCTCGTAGCCGAACAAGGTAGAATGAACAATCGCCGCATTCGTGCGGCGCGGGGAAGAGACGAGAAGCAAGCTACACGAAGGAGCATGTCATGACGGAAGTGCAGAAGAGCCTGGCTCTGTTCTCGGGGTCGGTCAACCCCGAGCTCGCCGATGAGATTGCCCAGAATTTGGATGTCTCACTTGGCAACGTCAAGCTCGAAAAGTTCGCGAACGGCGAGATTTACGCGCGCTACTTGGAAAGCGTGCGCGGCGCCGATGTGTTCCTCGTGCAGTCGGTGTGCGGGGCCGAAGGCTACGACGTGAACGACGCGCTCATGGAGCTGCTCATCATGACCGATGCCGCCAAGCGCGCTTCCGCCCGCTCGGTATCTGCCGTGGTGGCGCACTACGGCTACGCGCGCCAGGATCGCAAGGCCACCGCGCGCGAGCCCATCACTGCCAAGCTGGTGGCTGATCTGCTGGCCGCCGCGGGCGTGGACAACGTTATCACCATCGACCTGCACCAAGATGCCATCCAGGGCTTCTTTGATCTGCCGGTGAACCACATGACGGCTATGCCCATCTTCGTTGACTATTTCAAGAGTATGCAGCTGGACAAGGATCGCCTGTGCGTTGTGTCGCCCGACGTGGGGCGCGCGAAGGCGGCGAAGAAGTTCTCCACGATGCTGGACTGCGACATTGCCATCATGCACAAGGATCGCCCGAAGCACAACCAGGCCGAAATCACGGCGCTCATCGGCGACGTGACGGACAAAATTTGCATCCTGAACGACGACATGATTGACACGGCCGGCTCGCTGGTGGCGGCCGCCTCCACGCTGAAAGCCAAAGGTGCCTCGCAGGTATACGCCTGCGCCACGCACGGCCTGTTCAGCGGCCCGGCGTACGATCGCATTGAGAACTCCAGCATCGAAGAAGTGGTGGTGACGAACACCGTGCCCGTGCCGCTGGCCCGCCAGACCGGCAAGGTGAAGGTGCTGTCCGTGGGCCCCCTGTTCGCCCAAACCATCAGCAACGTATACAACAACGGCTCGGTTGCGTCGTTGTTCGAGTAGGGGTTTCGCGTGACGATGTTCCTCATTGTGGGCCTGGGGAATCCGGGCGACGAATATGCGCATACGCGACACAATGCCGGGTTTGACGCGGTGGACGCCATTGCGGAAGAGGTGGGTGCGCGCTACTGGAAGACCGAGTGTGGCGCGCTCACGGCCAAGGGCGCCTACCGCGACGTTGACCTGGTGCTAGCCAAGCCGCAAAGCTACATGAACACGTCGGGTGGTCCGGTGAAGCAGCTCATGAACGCCTACGGCGTGGACGCGGAGCACCTGATTATCATCCATGATGAACTGGACATCGACCCCGGAACCGTGCGCGTGAAGTTCGGCGGCGGCCACGCGGGCCACAACGGTCTGCGCTCCATCTGTGATAAACTGGGCACGCGCGATTGGTTCCGCGTGCGTGTGGGCATCGGCCGCCCCCCGGGACGCATGCCCGTGGTAGACTGGGTGCTGTCGCTGCCAAAAAAGGAAGCCGCCGAGGACTTCACGTACGCGGTCGACCGCGGCGCGCAAGCAGCGCTTTCGCTGGTAACGGCCGGCCTCGAAAAAACGCAACAAGCGTTCAACTAACGCGACAGCATCTACTCAACAATAACAAAGATCGAAGGAGGATGTTGTGCGCGGGTTTGTTAGGAGCGAGCGCGGGCAGGTGTATGCGCTGTTCGTTATTGTCATGTTTGCCTCGGCTTTCGGAAACCTTTCGCAGACTGCCGTCAATGCGATGCTTCCCGAGATCATGGAAGAGTTCGCGTTCGACGTGGGACTTGGCCAGTGGCTTACAACCAGCTATATGTTGGTACTGGGCATTACGGTGCCCGTGTCTACGTATCTTTCGAAGCGCTTCTCCACGCGTGTGCATGTCCTGGTAGGATTGGCGTTTTTCCTGGTGGGAGCACTTGCCGATTGCCTTGCTTCAAGCTTTGCGGTGTTGCTCGCGGGGCGTGTGTGCCAAGCGGTTTCAACGGGGTTATTGCTGCCGCTCATGCAGACTATTGCGATGACGCGCTTTCCCGAGGGACGCCGCGCCACGGCCATGGGTGTGGCGGGCATCGCCATGGGCTTCGCGCCGAACATTGGTCCCACCATTGGTGGCGCGCTCAGTTTTTCGCTGGGGTGGCGCAGCTTCTTTGTGCTGCTGGTTGTAGGTGCGGCGTTGCTGGCGGTGGTCACGGTGCTGATGGTGCGCGGAGGAGTGAGCAACCCTTCGGAGCGGTTCGACGCACGTTCCTTTACCCTGTCGGCGCTCGGCTTTGGCGGTTTGCTCTTGGGATTCTCCGAGGCAAGCAGTTTCGCCCTTTCGAGCCCCTTTGTGTGGGGGCCGCTTGTTCTAGGCACGTTGTTTCTGGTGCTGTTTGTGCGGCGACAGAAGCGTGTGGCCGACCCACTTATTGACATGCGGATATTTGCATCCGGGCAGTACAGCGTTGGGTTTGTGGTGCTGTGCTTGCTCCATGCATCGTTTATGGGCGTGACGCTGGTTATTCCGCTCTATGTGGAGGGGCTCTGCGGAGGTACGGCGCTCGATGCGGGTATTGTGCTTTTGCCGGGTACTATTGCGGCCCTGTTTTTGAATCCGCTTGCGGGCGCGCTCACCGATCGTTTTGGCGTGCGCCCGGTGACGCTGGTGTCGGGAACGCTTTTGGCGGTTGGATCGGTGTCAATGGTGTTTCTCGATGAAAGTACGCCGCTTGCGGTGACCACGCTCTGCCAGGCGGTGCGCGGCTTCGGCGTGTCGGGCCTGATGGGGCCTCTTATCTCGTGGAGCCTTGCGGGCTTGCCGGGGCGCCTGGTGACGGATGGCTCGTCGTTCTCCATTGCGGGGCGGCAGGCGGCCGCGTCGCTGGGGACGTCGGCAATGGTGCTGCTTATTGCCGTGGTGGGCGCTTCATCTGCGGCAACTGCGGTGCCGGCGCTGCCGTATCAGCTGGCGTTCGCGTTCTCGGCTGTGTTCGCGGTAGCCACCTTCGCGTTTATAGCGGCGAAGGTGCGCTAGGGGCGCGTTCGCACCTTCCCGGCGCGTGCCGCGTGGCGCAGCGCGCAAAACGTTCCTTTGCTTCCCCTTCCGTTCGCACGTTTTCTTTCCGATATATGTTGACAACATAGATGCTCTGGGAGTATATATGTTCACGTCATATAGCTGACGCACGCATACGAGGAGGCGATGCCCATGCCGCGAGGTGACTGTGAGGGTTCTGGTGCTCGGCAACCATGTTGCCGCAGGCGCGGCGGAGGCGGCGGCGCGCTGGTGGAGCCTGCCGCGTTGGCGGCGCTTCTGTACGCGGGAGGCTACGGCTACGACATGCGCCGTACCATCTTGGAGATGACCGATGGCGAAGTGGACGTTGACGTGGGGGGATTGTATCGGTCCCTGCGGCGGCTGGAGGAAGAGGGCGCCGTGGTGTCGCGCTGGTGTGAGGATGCGTCCGGCCCGCGCAGGCGCGAGTACGAACTTACCGAGCAGGGCATGGAATTGGCCGAACAGTGGTTGGATGCGCTGCGGGCGCGCCAGCGGTTGGACGAGTTGCTGGTGGGTTTACTGGAAGGCGGCCTCGCCCAGGTGGGACGCACGTCTGAGGAAGACGCGGGTTCGCACGCGAGCTAGCGGGTGAGCGGGCCGGCGGCAACAACGAGAGGCAAGCGTCGGGGTTTATCCCCGGAGGACAGAATGCGGGGCGTTACGCGCCTCGGGAAAGAAGGGTCACCATGGCAGAAACGATAAAACTTGCGGTGCCAACGATGGGCGCCGCCGGGCTAGAGTCCGAGCGCGCGGGCCATTTCGGCCACTGCGATTGCTTCACTATTGTGGAGATTGCAGACGGCGAGATCAAGGGCACGTCCGAGGTGGCAAACCCGCCGCATGAAGAGGGCGGTTGCCTGCGCCCCGTGGGTCTTCTGGCCGACGCCGGTGTGAACGCCATCGTGGCGGCTGGCATGGGCATGCGCCCGCTGATGGGCTTCAATCAGGCGGGCATCACCGTGTACTTCGAGAACCGCACGCCGCAGGTGGGCGAGGTGGCGAAGCTTGTTGCCGCTGGTGAGGTGCCCATCATGAGCGCCGCCGAGGCCTGCAATCACCATCACTGATTCGCTTCCACACGCAGCAATGAGGCGCCCCGCAGCGCGACTTCGGTCGAGCGGCGGGGCGCTTCTTCGTTCTGACAACATGCGGGGGTCGTGTTATGCTGCTTGCTTAAAGAGAAAGGAGCACGTGTGCGGCAGGCGGGAGAAAAGGATGGCGTGTATACGTTGACGGCGACGGCGTCGCTTCTTGGTGCGGCGCGCCGTGAACTTCCCGATGCGGTGCCGCCGCTTGCTCCTGTTGAGCTGACGCCTGCGGTTGCGGGATCGCCCGGGGCTGTGCCCGCGCCTACGCCTGAATCCGCGCCCGTCTTCGGCTGGATCACCGGTGCGTGCGCCGCACCCAACAAGGGCGACCACTATATTGTGAAGTTCCTCGGGAAGCGTGAGTTCATCATCCTTGCCTATGTCGACCGCTTCGGGCGCGTGTTCGCACAGAATTTTGCGTCGGTGTCGCCACCTGCGCGCGAGCCCGATCTTTCCTTCGCCTTCTTCGCTGATCAGGACACTCCCGGTGTTGAGCGCGGGTGTGTGCAGGTGCGCACCCCGGAGGGTGATACGCGGGAGGTGACGCGGTACACGTGCGCGCACGGCCGCTACACCTTGGAGGATTCCTGGTACGATTTCGGGCCGTATGGCGTCGATCTTTCGTACGACGATGCCATGGCGCGCGCCTTTTTGGCGTTCGTCTATCGGCCGAAAATGGCCGGTGGCGCGGAAATTCCCACACGCGGTCTGGAATTTGTGCACGAGCGCCTGTCGGCGGACTGGCTCTTGCCGGGGTTGCGCTCCATCATTGACGACGTGCGCTACGCGGAAAACGACCCGGTGGTGCACGCGCCCGCACTTGCGCGCAGCCTGGCGCGCTGGCTGTCCGACGCGGGGCTGGATGAGCTGAAGGCACCCGCTGTGCCTGACGACGCGCTCCGCCTGGTGCGCACCGTTCGCTATGCCAACACGTATTACGTGGCGCGCGAGAGCGAAGGGGCGAACGTGTCGCGGCGCACCGTGTGGGCGCTTGAGAGTGCGCTCAACCGGTTTTTGCTGATGGAGGAGGCGTTTGGCGACCGCGCGTCGCTGGCCACCGATATCGACTGCGCGCGCTGGGAAGCCTATCTGCTTGAATCGGCCGGAACTCAGCCACTTCCCGACGCGAGCATTCTTGGAGCGCCTGCGGGCGCGGAAGGCGGCGAATGGGAGGTGCGCTGTCGTCTGGGTGCCGTCTTGGAGCGCCTGCGCCTGCCCGTGCGCGTTGAGGCGCAGATGCGGGCGAACGTGGCGGAAGGCGTGGTGGCCTTCGACATGACGGTGCCCGACGCGGCGCTCATGCCCGCGTGGCGCTGGGTGGATGCGCCGCAGCAGGGCTGGGTGCCGATGGGGGAGGCCGAACGTGACGCGCAGGCGCGTCGCTACGCTGCGCGCGTGGGGCTGCTGCTGGCGTCGGTGGCGTTTGAGGCGTCGCCGCAGATCCAGCGCGTTGATGTGGCGGCCCGACCGCTCGGTGCGGCCGCGGCGCACGCGGGCAGCGGGGCGGCAGGTGACCGCAAGATTGACGTAAAGCGCGGTGGGGAATTCCCCGAGGATGCGCACGAGCCGGCGTTCTTTCTGGTGACGTTGACTCGCGCGGCTTATGAAGCGTCGGGGCAGTTCCGCGCTGCGCCGCAGGCTGACCCCCTCGCGCTGCTTGCGCAGTGCGGCGCCGTATGGGATCTGCCGGCGGCCGACCCGTTTGCGCTGATAAACGCCCTGCCTGCCACCGCCTTGCGCCGCGAGTTGCCCGAGGCTCAGGATGCGCCCCTTCCACCTGAAGCACAGGAGGCGCTTGGCGCGACGCGAGCGGCTGACGTGCGCATTGTGGCTGACGCGTATCGTCGGCGCATCGGCGAGGGCCTGGCCGACCGCATTGCGTGTGCGGCTAGCGCGACCGAGGCTATTCGCGTGGTGCGCGAAGAGCAGGATGCGGCCGAAAAGCGAGGCGACGACCTCACGGCGTCGGCATGCACGCGCCTGATGGCCGCGCTTGCGGAAGGCTCGCTTGATACCGAGGACCAAAACGCTGTGGTGGTGTGCTTCTTGGGCGAGGACCGTTGCCTAACTGCACTCGGCCGCGCCCGCACGCTCGCGCAGCGCGACCCGCAGGAGGCAGTGGCCGTGCTCATGGATGCGGTGGCGGAAGCCGCGGCGCTCGATGGCTATGTGGATGGCGCGACCACGGTGTTCCGCTCGTTCGATAGCTACGCGTCGCGTGTGCTGTACAACCAGGCGCTTCGGGCAGCCGACGGCGGGGAAGCGGCGCAGGCGCAAACGCAGGCATCCACGCGTCCGGCCGACACTTCTGCCTCTGCCGTGCCCACACTCGCCGAGCGCGCGCAGGCCGACGCGGGTCGTCGCGTCCAGCTGGTGCCCGATTCGTTCTACCTCTGCCACCTGGAGATAGTCAGCCTGCTGGAGCGTTCATTCGAACGGGTGGACGATGCGCTGCGTTACGGACAGCGCGCCATAGAGTTGGCCCCCGCCACGGCGGCCGGCTACCGCCAGCTTGGCCGCGCCTATATGCTGGTGGGCGACATGGACAACGCCTCGGCCGTGCTAAAAGAGTGCCTGCGCGTAGCAACCCAGGTCAACGACGTGTCCGTGGCCTACTATCAGCTGGCCTACGCCCTCTGGAAGGCCGGCGAGCCGCGCACGGGTGCCGCGTGCTACCTCAAGTCCGTCATGACCGCGCCCGTTGTGGCGCTGCAAGCCATGGCCGAACTCAAGGAACTGGTGGCCGAAACAAGCATCGAAGCGCTCGAACGTGAAGAGGTGGACGGCATCCTGCGCGAGGCGAACATCCCGCTTTCCCCCACCGACGAGGTGCTCGACACGCTGGACGCCGCCGCAGCAGCCGCCACCGACGCCGGCCTGTTCTCCGTGGCTCGCAACCTCTTAGCGCAGCGCCTCAACCACCGCTCCGATGACGCCCTCGTCAACGTCCTTCGCTCCCTGGAGGTTTCATCTGCCTGAGGGCGTGCGCGGTATGCGCTACAATAGCGTAATTCCACATCCCGAGACACGAAGGACGCACCTATGGCACTCCAAGCACCTGAAGGTACGAAAGACTTGCTTCCTGATGAGGCCGTGTATTGGACGCGGTTTAAGGCGATTGCGACCGAGATATTTGGGCGCTACGGCTACCTGCCCATCGAAACGCCCGTGTTTGAGCAGACGGAACTGTTCGTGCGCGGCATCGGCGAGGCTACCGACGTGGTGTCGAAGGAAATGTTCACAGCCATCTCGGGCGAGAACCTGAAGAAACTCCTGGATGGCGGCACGGTGAAGGCGAAGAGCCGCCTGAGCTTGCGCCCCGAAGGCACGGCCGGTGTGGTGCGCGCGGTGGTTCAACACGACCTGGTGCCGCAAGGGGCCGCGCCCGCGAAATTGCTGTACGCGGGCCCGATGTTTCGCGCTGAGCGTCCGCAGAAGGGTCGCCAGCGCCAGTTTAACCAGGTAGGCATCGAGTGCTTGGGCGCCGAGGAACCCAGCGTGGATGCCGAGGGCATTATCATGCTCATGCGCTTCTATGCGGCCATTGGCATTCCCGTGGAGGCAACGCGCCTGCTGGTGAACTCCATGGGCTGCGACGTGTGCCGTCCGGCGTATCGCGACGCGGTGAAGGCGTTCATGGACACGCACACGGACGAGTTGTGCGACGAATGTAAGCGCCGCGCCGAAACCAACCCCTTGCGCGCGTTCGACTGTAAAAACCCCGGGTGCGCTGCCGTCATGGAGGGCGCGCCGAAGATCACCGATCACCTGTGCGACGACTGCCGAGAGCACTACGAGGCGGTGAAGACGTACCTCACGGGCGCGGGCCTGGTGTTTGTGGAAGATCCCACGCTGGTGCGCGGCCTGGATTACTACACGCGCACGGTGTTTGAGGTACAGGTCACGGAAGGTATGGGCAGCCAAAACGCCATCGGAGGCGGCGGGCGCTACGACAAGTTGGCCGAAGAAGTGGGAGGTCGCCCCACGCCGGGATTCGGCTGGGCGCTTGGCTACGAGCGCTGCGTGCTGGCGCTTGAAGCCGCGGGCCACACGTTGCCCGCGGCGCAGCGCTGCGACGTGTTTGTGGCCTGCGTGGATGATTCGGTGCGCGCCGAGGCGTTCTCGCTCGTGCAGGCGCTGCGCGACGGCGGCCTGGTGGGTGAGATGGATCATCAGCGCCGCAGCCTGAAGAGCCAGTTCAAGCTTGCCGACAAGCTGGGCGCACACGCCGTGGTGGTGCTGGGCCCCGACGAGCTGGCCGCCGGTCAGGTGAAGGTGCGCGACATGCAGGCGCACGACGAGCAGATGGCGGACCTCGCGGCCCTCAAAACGCAGCTGGCCGCCTGCGCTGTCGAAGGCGGAGCCGCGGCGTTGAAGGATGTGCTCGCGCGTCTCGCTTAAGTGATGACAAGAAGCTAAGGAGCAGCCTATGGACACCACGTTTATTGATGAGCTGGCCAGCGCCGCTCCCACGCCGGGCGGCGGCGGAGCGTCGGCGTACGTGGGCGCGCTTGCTGCGGCCCTCGCATCCATGGTGGGCAACCTCACGGTGGGGAAGAAGCGCTACGCCGATGTGGAGGATGACGTGCAGGCCTCGCTCGCGTGCCTTGCCACGTTGAGGGCGCGTCTCGTTGCGTTGGTGGACGAAGATGCCCGCGCGTTTGAGCCTTTGGCGGCCGCCTACCGCCTGCCTAAGGCTACGCCCGAAGAGCAGGCGGCCAAAAACGCCGCACTTCAACAGGCGCTTGTTGGCGCGTGCGACGTGCCGCTTGCCATCATGCGCGCGGTGGCTGAAGTGGTGGATGAAGCCGACTACCTGGCTCATCACGGCAGCGTGATGGCGCGCTCGGACGCGGGCGTTGCCGCGGCCTTCGCCCGTGCGGCCTCGGACGGTGCCAGCCTCAACATCTTCATCAACGCCGCCTCAATGGACGACCCGGCGCTGGCCGCGCACTACCGGGGCGAAACTGAGTCACTGGCTGCGCGTACGCGCGAACGCTGCGACGAGCTGTTCGATTTCGTGAAAACTTCCGTCTCTTAAAAGGAGCGTACCGTTTCATGGCAACCCTTCTTACCGGAAAACCCGTCGTTGAGCGCCTAGCGGCCGACCTCGCGCCGCGCGTTAACGCACTTGAGCAGGCCGGTGTCACACCGACGCTCGCCATCGTGCGCATGGGTGAGCGCCCTGACGACCTGTCCTATGAGCGCACCGCTCGCAAGCGCGCCGAATCGCTCGGCGTTGCCGTGCGGCTCTTCGTGCTGGATGAGAGCGCGCCGAAAGAGGCGCTGGAAGCCGCGCTTTACGAGGTCAACCAGGACCCCAGCATTCACGGCTGCCTGCTGTTCCGCCCGCTACCTGCGCATATTGACGAGGTGCAGGCGTGCGAACAACTGGCACCGGAAAAGGACATCGACGGCATTACGATTGCTTCGCTTGCGGCAGTGTTCACCGATGGTGACCGAGGTTTTCCGCCGGCCACGGCTGCGGCGTGCATTGAATTACTGGAGCACTACGACGTGCCGCTTGAGGGCAAGCACGTTGTGGTGGTGGGGCGCAGCCTGGTGGTGGGCAAGCCGGTGTCCATGATGCTGCTGCGTCGCAACGCCAGCGTCACGATGTGCCACAGTCGCACGGAGGATTTGGCGAGCCTCTGCCGTTCGGCTGACATCGTCATTTGTGCTACGGGGCGCGCTCGCGCGTTCGGTGCGGAGTTCTTCAGCCCTGGTCAGACGGTGCTCGACGTGGGTATCAACTTCGACGAACAGGGAAACATCTGTGGAGACGTGGACTTCGAAGCGGTGGAACCGGTGGTGGGAGCCATCACGCCGGTGCCGGGCGGGTTGGGTACGGTCACGACCAGTGTCACCATGGCGCACACGGTGGCTGCGGCCGAGGCGGCGCTTGCTGCGCGCGAGGGAGGCCGGTAGCGTGCGCGCTGCGATACCCGTCGGCCGGAAGTTCATCATCGCCGACCCGTCGGTGTGCATCGGCTGCAAAACGTGCATGGCCGCGTGCCTCATGCGCCACGACCAGCTAGAGGATGTGGCTGTTCCGCGTCTCACGTTAGTCACCACGCGCACCATTTCCGCACCCGTGGGCTGCCATCACTGCGCCGAGGCGCCGTGCGTGGACGCGTGTCCGACGGGCTGCCTCTACAGCGATGACGAGCACGTGGGCGTGCATCCTGACAAGTGCATCGGCTGCCGAAACTGCGTGCTGGCCTGCCCCTATGGCGCGGTGGAAATCGTCACCGAGAAGCTGCCGCCCGAACCTGAGCCCACGCCCGAGGAAGCGGCCGCGGCCGAAGCCGCCGCCAAGGATGACAAGTCCGCCAAGGGCGCGCGGGCCCGAGCGCGCGCAAAGAAGCGCAAGCGCACGAAGTCAACGGTGGTGAAGTGCGACCTGTGTCTGGACTGTGCGCGCGGCCCGGCGTGCGCGGCCGCCTGTCCGACCAACGCTTTGCGCCTGATAGACGCGGAGTTCATGGAGCGTGCGCGGCAGAGCAAGCGCAAGGCCGCGGCTCGCGCAACGGCGTCGTACGCCAGCATGAAGCTGAACGCTGAACTGAACGAGGGGGAGTAGCCTCATGGAAAAGCATATGGCGGTGTGCCCGTACTGCGGCGCCGGCTGCAAGATGAACCTCGTGGTGGAGAACGGCAAGGTCATCGACGCGGAGGGCCTGCCCGGCATCACGAATGAGGGCGAGCTGTGCCTGAAAGGCCTCTACGGCTACGACTTCGTGAACGATACGAAAATCCTCACGCCGCGCATCTACCACCCGATGATTCGCCGCACGAAAGGCGCGCCGCTTGAGCGTGTGACCTGGGACGAAGCACTTGACTTTACGGCTGAACGGCTGCGCGCCATCATCGAGGAAAGCGGCCCCGAAGCCGTCATGCTCACGGGTTCCTCGCGCGGTGCTGGCAACGAGGCCAACTTCGTCATGCAGAAGTTCACGCGCGCGTGCCTCGGCACGAACAACATCGACAACTGCGCGCGCACCTGCCACGCGGCCAGCGTCATTGGGCTCATGGAGTGCGTCGGCTCGGGCGCGATGAGCGTGAGCATTCCCACGCTTGAGGAAACGGACTGCATTTTGCTGTTCGGCTACAACCCCGCGGCGAGCCACCCCATCGTGGCGCGCCGTATCGTGAAGGCGAAGGAGCGCGGCGCGGAACTTATCGTGTGCGACCCGCGCATCATCGAGTCGGCCCGCATCGCCGACCTCTACCTGCCGCTCAAAAACGGCTCCAACCTGGCGCTTCTGAACGCGTTCGCCTACACCATCATCGACGAAGAACTGGCCGACTTCGACTTCATCGACGACCACACGACCGGTTTCGACGAGTGGTGGGAAGTCGTGCAGGATTACGCGCCCGAGGATGTGGAAGAGGTTACGGGTCTGTCGTCCGAGGTCATTCGGCAGGCGGCGCGTTGCTACGCCACGGCCGAGACGGCCATCATTGGCTGGGGCATGGGGGTGACGCAGCAGGCGCAGGGCGTGCAAACCGTGCGCGCCATCGCGGCGCTTGCGCTCATCACGGGCCACATTGGGCGTCCGAACAGCGGTCTTGCGCCCGTGCGCGGCCAAAATAACGTGCAGGGTTCGTGCGACATGGGTATGTGGCCAAGCCTCTATCCCGGCTACCAGCGCGTGGACGATCCGGCGGCACGCGCGAAGTTCGCCGCCGCGTGGGGCGTGCCCCAGGAGCGTCTGTCGCTTGCGCCCGGCTGGAAGCTCACCGACCTGCCGCACGGCGTGGCTGAGGGGAAAATTCGCGCGTTCTACAACTTTGGCGAGGACCCACTGCAAACCGAGCCCGACACCGCGCAGGTGCGTGCGGCGCTTGAAGGCCTCGACCTGCTTATCAGCCAGGACATCTTCATGACGCAGACCACCGCGCTCGCCGACGTGGTGCTGCCCGCCACCTCGTGGGCCGAGCATGATGCTGTGTACACCGCGTCCGACCGTTCGTTCCAGCTGACCACGGCCGCACTGCCGCCAAAGGGGGAGTGTCGCCACGACTGGGAGATCTTCGCCGACCTGTCTACGCGCATGGGCTACCCCATGAAGTACCAAAACACGCGCGAGATCTGGGACGAGGTGCGCTCGCTCTGCCCGCAGTTCGCCGGCGCAACGTACGAGAAGATGGCAGGCACGGGCTACGCACAGTGGCCCATCTTTGCCGACGCGGCGGATGATCCCGCGAACAACGGCACGCCTGAGCTGTACGCGGGCGGCGCGTTCACCACGCCTGATGGGAAGGGCCATTTGATGGCGGCGCACTGGCAGCCGCCCACGGAGCGCCCAGACAACGCGTATCCCCTGGTGCTGTGCACGGTGCGCGAGGTGGGGCACTACTCGTGCCGTTCGATGACCGGCAACTGCAAGGCGCTGGCCGCGCTCGCCGACGAGCCCGGCTACGTGAGCATGAGCCTCGCCGACGCCGACGCGCGCGGCATCGAGGAAGAGCAGCTGGTGTGGGTGACGTCGCGCCGCGGCAAGGTGCTCGCGCGCGCCGCCGTGGACGAGCGCGTGAACGACGGCGCCGTGTACATGACCTACCAGTGGTGGATCGGCAAGTGCAACGAACTCACGCTGCACGTGGTGGACGGCGAGTCCGGTACGCCCGAGGACAAGTACAGCGCGTGCGAGGTGGAACTCATCCCCGATCAGCGCTGGGCTGAAGATTACCTGGTGGAGCGCTATACCGAACTGAAGGCGCAGCTGGCGGCCGAGGCCGACCGGCAGAACCCGCCCGCGCCGGAGCCGGAACCGGTGGACGCGCCAGCGCCTGAGGACGTGTCCACCGAGGACGCCGCTTCCGCACCCATCCCCCTCGCCTTCGCCCCGCACGAGGCCGAAGTGGCCGGCCGCGCCCTTTACGCCGACGGCGAGGAAGAGACGCTCGTATGAACCGCTTCGTCGTTTCCGATCCTGCACGCTGCATTGGCTGCGGCGCGTGCCGCGTCACCTGTAGCGAGAGTCATCGCCGCCGCGCGCTGCGTCCGGCTTCGCGCATCTCGCTCGTGAAGACGCGCGAGGTGTCGGCGGCGGTGACGTGCCACCAGTGCGAAGGTTCCCCCTGTCTGTCGGTGTGTCCCGAGGGCGCTATCTACCAGGAGCGCGACCGTGTGCAGGTGGACGAAGGCCGCTGCACCGGCTGCCTTTTGTGCGCGCTCGCGTGCCCGTTCGGTGCCATCTATCCGTCCGCGCCTTCGACGGCCCACGTGAAGGCTGCACCGTATAGCCGCGCGTCGTCGGCTCGCTCATCAGGTCTGTTGCGCCAAAAGGAGACGGGCGCCTACACGAGCGTGGTGGTGTGCGACCTCTGCGCGAAGTCCGCAGATGGTCCGCGGTGCGTGGACGCGTGCCCCACCAAGGCATTGCACCTGGTTGATGAGGGTATGCTGGAAGCGCTTGGGAAGAACCGCCGCCTTGAGGCCATTGAGATGACCGAGGTAGCCATGCGCGGCGCACTGCTCGACGCCGACGACTTTGGGGAGGTCAACCGCTGATGGCAACCGTGAAACCTCGCGTTCCGAACCCCATTTCCAGCCGCGACCGCACCAGGCGCGTGGCGGAGGGTAAGCCGCACCACAACTTCTCCGCCTGCATTGCGTGTGCCGCCTGTGCGGTGGCGTGCGACGCAGGCGCCATCCGCATCTTCATCGACGAGGACGAAGGCCTGCTCGTGTGGACACTCGACCTGTTCGACTGCACCCAGTGCGGCCGCTGCGTGCCCGTGTGCCCCACGGGTGCCATGACCCTCATCGAGGACGCCGCCTTTGCCGACGAGCCCGAACTGCCGAAACGCTGCCTGTTCACCCTGGCCGAGTGCGCAACGTGTGGCCGCTACTACGCCACGAACAAGGAACTTGAGTTCGCAAACACCTTGCTCGAGCAGGAAGATCACGCCGACGCTGCCCGCGCTCGCGCCCTCATGTCCACCTGCCCCGACTGCAAACGCCTCCAAGACGCCAAAGCCGCCGCCCGCCGCGCCGGCATGAAACACCACCGCTAGCGCAAGGGCTAGGCCTGGGTTGTTTCGCGATACGCTTCAAGGAGGTCAAGTAACTCTTCCTTGGAGTGAACATCCACCTTCGCGTAGAGGCGCTTCATGTGCCCGCGTACCGTGTTCAGCGAAATGCCCAGCTGATCGGCCGTAAACTGGAGCGTTCTTCCCTGGCTGAGCAGTACGATAATTTCCTTCTCGCGCTTAGTGAAGTGGTAATCGATCGAAGCAAGCTCAATGCTGCGTTCGATAACCTGCTGAAGATCAGCACTTGGCTCGTCGAGTCCGGTAATAACTTGGGGCTCGTCTGCGCTGCGCGACGTTGTCTTCCCAGTTCGGAGCAACGTAGTCAGGTGCACTACCACCATAAATACGCCCAGCGACACCAGCATGACCAGCGCATTATCCAAATGGCTGATCCACTTCGCAATGAACTCACCAAGTGCCAAAAACACCAGCATAACTGCCCAGCCGAACGCAAACATGACGTATGCTGGCCGGTCGGATCGCTGAGTGAAGTCGATAATACGAATCCACCAATAGGCGAGGATAAGATAATTTGCCACGGCGAACAGCGTGAGGGCGACACTGTTCAGCTCTCCATTGCTCATCAGTACCATCAGGAAGCTCACCGTGGTGGCTGCTGTGATGATGTACCAAATGGAAAGAAGATTGAAATCGCTTTTCAGCAGGTAGAGTTGCGCGATGGGCACGAAAACGATAGCCGCCCCAGCCACGCGGTACACCACATGGTACACAGAAGTCGGCTCGGCCACGCCTCCGAAAGGCAGTGCCTGCATAATCCCCCACACGATTGAATAAATGGCCAGCGAGACGATCCACTTGGCATCTCCTCTCAGTGAAAAGAGCGGCGTACGTGCGTTTCGCTCGTCGGGCAGCCGTCGTGCCCTCGCGAGCGACTGCGTGAACGCGAAACATCCCCAGAGCGGAAAGGCCAGCAAGGCAAGGCCAGTCACAAATGGGGGCGCAAAAGAAAGCGCTATAACAACAATGGCCGCAGCGGCCAGTGAAAGACACGTGTACAGCGTAGCCTTTTGTAGCGTGAGTCTGACGTAGACTTCGCCCCATTCGACATACAGCCACCCGGCTGCCATGCTTGCTACAATCAAGACCACCAGCGAAGCGTCCCCACACACTCCCATCCACAGCAGTTCTCCCAGCACAATGAGAACGATCGTACATCCTCCGTTGAGTGCTCTCAGCACGGAGGCGCTTGGCATCCGCCCGCGAAGTATGAGTACTACCAGCAAAGGAAACAGCCCGCGGAACAAGGTGCTCAGCAGCAGCCCCCAGCCGCCATCTCCCAGCACTCGTTGGTCGTACGGTATGCAGCCAAGCCAAATGCGCACGCCGGCAATACCAAGGAGCGACACGTTAAACGATGAGGCCAACTGCGAGAGCCGGCTGGTAGCCCCTTTCAGTTCCCGTCTTTCAGCCATGCCAACATCCCCCCGGATCTTTCCCCAACGAGCCAAGCACGCTCCCTGCCGTCGCACGCTACCACAGATTCCCCCTAGCGTACCTATGGATTGCGCTACTCGGCAAGAGACATCAAAGATGTCCCCCTGGTGAGCCGCGTTTCCTTTTTCATGTCTCTAGCCACTGGTTCGCCACGGGCCGATACTGCGGGCACGGGCCACCGGGAAGGAAGGGAAGGAGGATGAATATGACCGAAAAACAGAGCCAGGGCTGCGAAGAACCTCAAACGGAGCCGCTGAATCAAAACGATTCACGCAAGCGATTGAAGCGGCGGCGCGTGGTCACGGTACTTTCCGTCATTGCGGTGGTGATCATAGGGGCCGGAGCAGGTTTCTGGGTGTGGCATGAGCAGCCAAGCTTTTGCGGAACCATGTGCCACGACACGATGGGTTCGTATCTGAACACCTATGAGGGCGATCAGTTTTTGGTTGCACAGCATGCCGGGGAAGGTGTTGTGTGTCTCGATTGTCATGAGGCAGATCCGCAAACCCAGCTTGCCGAACTACAAGTTCAGTTGAGTGGCGACTATCGCGTGCCGCTGGCGAAAATGGATACGGACGATGAGTTCTGTCTGCGAGACGGATGTCACACGCGTGAGGACATCGTGCAAGCAACATCGTCGTATACGGCAGGCAAGGACACGGCGGTCAATCCGCATGAAATGACGTTCTCGACAAACTATGGGAAAGACGAAAGCCCCCACGAGGTGACGGGCGAGCCTCTTCCTTGCGCAACGTGCCACACCATGCATCGCGCTTCGGCAGGCATTGATTACTGCTACGACTCCTGCCATCACACAAAAACATTCGAATCGTGCTACAGCTGCCACGACCACCGATAGTCGTGTGCAGAGTGGGTAAGAAACAAGGAGAAAGGAAGAGGGATATGAGTGCATCATTATCAAGGCGCAGTTTCGTACTGGGAGGGGCATCCGCCCTTTCGCTGGGGGCGTTGTCGCTGGCCGGCTGTTCGGCTGCTTCAGGCAACGGGGGCGCTGCGGTGTCTTCGGTTGAGTGGAGTGAAGAAGCTGACGTTGTTGTCGTTGGCTTCGGAGGCGCTGGGGCAGCTGCGGCCATCAACGCGTCGGAGGCTGGCGCGAGCGTTATCATCCTTGAAAAGGCATCCGAGAAGGATGCCGGCGGCAACACGTCCGTGTCGGGTGGCACTATGTGTTTGGCCGATCCCAACAATCTTGATACGGCATTTGAATTCATTCGCTATCAGATGCCCGACACAACCACCGACGAAGAAATTGAGGGCTACTTGGAAGAATCGTCCACGCTTCAGCAATGGCTGGTCGATCATGGGGCGAACGTCGAAACCAACGCCACGAAGGGCTCGATGTATGGTGCTCTTGAATC
Organism: Gordonibacter faecis; assembly: GCF_030077735.1. Taxonomy (NCBI): domain Bacteria; kingdom Bacillati; phylum Actinomycetota; class Coriobacteriia; order Eggerthellales; family Eggerthellaceae; genus Gordonibacter; species Gordonibacter faecis. The sequence continues at coordinate 275,827 of NZ_JASJEU010000012.1, forward strand.
CGCTGTTGCGTTTCCCACTTCCGCGAAGGTGGGCGGAAACGGATTCAGCCTGTTCACGTTCCTGAAAGGCGTGGTGGAATCTTCCGCCGGAGTGTCTGTGCGCTACGAAACGCCGGCTTCGAAACTGGTGTTTGATCCTGAGACGAGGGAAGTGTATGGCGTCTTAGCCACCGCCGCCGATGGCTCGCAACTTGCTATCAAAGCGAAAAAGGCAGTCATTCTGTGTTGTGGCGGTTTCGAGAACAACCACCAGATGAAAACCGCTTTCTATCCTCCCGAGGTACCTATTTATCCCTGTGGCACGCCGTATAACACCGGTGATGGCATTGAGATGATTACCGAAATTGGTGCACAACTTCGCGGTTTCTCTTCGGTTGAATGGGGCTGCCACTGCTGCAAGCCGGCGTCGGAAGAAGTGGGTGTTTCTTGTGGGTTCACCTGGACCGATTTTGAGTGCTGGAGCAACAGCATTATGGTTAACGCACGCGGCCAGCGCTTCGTGAACGAGTCGGGACGCACGGTGTCCGACCGCAAGATTCTGCGTCCGCTGCACGATAAGTCTCAAATTCCCGAGCTCGCTTTCAGCATGGATACGCTGAGCTACGCGAACCTGCCCATGTTCTTCATCTGCGATAACGCGAAAGTGAAGGCGGGGCCGGTGTTTAACAACTGCTCATCGGCTGCGGGCAACCACTGGGCAAACATCCATGAGTGGTACACGTGGAGTGATGACAATCAGGCAGAAATCGACAAGGGCTGGCTCGTGAAAGCGGACACGATTGAAGAGTTGGCAGGTAAGCTTGGCGTTGATCCGGCGGGGCTTGCTGCTACTGTTCAGGCTTACAACGAAGCGTGTGCGGCGGGTGCCGATGCGGCATTTGGCAGAACCGATGCGCTCTCGCCGGTGAGCGAGCCTCCTTATTATGGCTGCGAACTTGGCCTGGGCATCATTAACACCCAGGGTGGCCCTGTCCGCGATGGCGCACATCACGTGCTCGATACTGAGGGGAATCCCATACCGCGTCTGTATGCGGGTGGTGAATTCGGTTCGTTGTACTGCTGGCTCTATCAAGGAGCTGGCAACGTGCCGGAGGCGTTAGGCGCCCGCACTGCTGGCACGAACGCCGCTGCTGAGGAGCCGTGGGATTAACGGTTTTGGCTCTTCAGGCTTGTGCGGCAGAATAACATCTGCCTTCTTCCCTCCCTCCCAGCGACCCCCGGACTTGTTCGGGGGTCGCGCTTTGCGTTGGGGAAGGGGCTAGAGCACGGTCAGTTCGCGGGGATAGCTGTTGAGGACTTCGCAGCCTTCTTCGGTTACGAGGACCAGGTCTTCTATGCGGACGCCGAAATTGCCGGGGAGGTAGATGCCGGGCTCGATGGAGAAGCACATGCCGGGCTCCACCGGGGCGTTGTGGGTGGCGGAGACGTCGCCAGGTTCGTGGACGTCAAGGCCGATTTGGTGGCCCAGGCGGTGCGTGAAGTAGGGGCCGTAGCCGGCTTCCTCAATGACCGCGCGGGCGGCGCGGTCCAGGTCGCAGAAGCGTACGCCGGGCTTCACCAAGGCGCGCGCGGCCTCGTTGGCGCGGCGCACCGTTTCGTACACTTCGCGCTGCTGGTTAGTGGGTTCGCCGAAGAAGAAGGTGCGCGTCATGTCGGCGCAGTATTCGTCCTGGCGGCAGCCTACATCGAACAGCACCACGTCGCCGGGGGCAAGGCGCGTGTTGTCGGGCTCGTGGTGCGGGTCGGCGGCGTTCGCGCCGAAGCTGACAATGGGCGTGAACGAGTGGCCCTGCGCGCCCAGATCGCGGTAGATACCTTCCAGCTGACCAGCCACTTCCGACTCAGTGACACCCTCGTGCACCAGTTCGCGGAAGCGAGCCATGGCGGCATCGTTTGTGTGCGAGGCAGCGCGCATGGCGGCACGTTCCGCTTCGTCCTTCAGTGCGCGGGCGTCGTCAACGGCATCGGAGGCCAGCACGAAGCGCGCTGCGGCACCGCGTTCCATCAGGGGAATCAAAAAGCGCGCAGCCAGGTTCTTGTCGCAGCCCAGCGCCTCGTCGGCATCGCACAGCTCAGCCACCAAAGCCAGTGGGTCGTCCGTGTCCGAGTACGGTCGCACGGTGCAGGTGCAATCATCCGGTGCTGTGAACAACTCGTTCAGCACCAGCATCGGTTCCGCACCTTTCGCTAAAATCAATCCCAGAAAACGCTCGCCGGGTTCCACATACGCCCCTGTGAGGTACTGAATAGAGCGCGGGTCGCAGACCAGCATCTGCGAAAGGTTGCGCTCGGCGAGGTTCTGCATGACAGTTTCGATACGCGTGGCGGTGGCAGACATAGGCTTCTCCTTGAACGGCGGCGGATGCAAACAAAATCACGTTTGTAGCGATAATAGAGCAAAACGACCGCACGCAGATGAAGGATTCCCGTTTCCGGTTGCCTCCCCTGGCCCATGTGGGCGCGATGTCGTATCATAGCGCCATTATGAACGGACTTGCTTACACACGTATGACCACCTCGCCCGAGGCGACGAAGCAGCTGGCGTCCACGCTGGCGCCCTACCTTCACGAGGGCGACGTTGTGGTACTCTCGGGCGACCTGGGTGCCGGTAAGACGCAGTTTGTGCAGGGCGTGGCCGCCGGGTTGGGCGTGCGCGACCAGGTGACCAGCCCCACGTTCAATATTCTTCTTGAATATCCCGAGGGACGGCTGCCGCTGCGTCACTTCGACCTTTACCGACTTGAGGACGAAGCTGAGCTGGAAGACATCGGCTATTTCGAAACTATTGAGGGCGACGGCGTGTCGTTTGTCGAGTGGGGCGAAAAGTTCCCCTCGGCGCTGCCGTTTAGCTATCTGGAAATATCTATCATGCTGGACACGGACGGAAACCGCCACGTTCGCGCGCAATCGTGTGGCGATAGGGCGCGGCAACTTCTGTTTGTGTGGGCGAACGATTCGAAGTCACGTCTGATGAAGGCAGCGGGAGGCGGCGCGTGAGCGAACAGCATCCGCGGTCGGAGCACGCGCAGGGCGAACCGACCGTGGCCTCGGCCGCTGCGGCCGCGCGGCGGCGTTTTGCGCTGGCATTCGATACCGCAAACGAAATCATTGCCATTGGACTGGGCGCGCTGCATGCCGAAGAGCGCACGGTAGAGGTGGTTGCGTCGGCGGAAGCTGCCGCGCATCGGGCCTCAAATACCCAGCTGCTTCCGCGCGTTGACGCGCTCCTGGCCGAGGCGGGCGTGTCTCGCGATGAGGTGGCGTGCGTGGTGGTGGGCCGCGGTCCGGGGTCGTTCACGGGTGTGCGCATTGCCATGGCTACGGCGAAGGGCATTGCCTCGGCGCTTGAGGTGGCACTGGTTGGTGTGTCGTCGCTCGACGCGGTGGCGTGGAATGCCCAGGTCGCGGGCGTGCGTGGGCAGCTAGCGGTGGTGGCCGACGCCATGCGCAAGGAAGTGTATCCCGTGCGCTACGTACTGTCTAATGCCGGCGTGGAGCGCCTTGAGGCTGACCGCGTGGTGAAGGCTGAAGTTGCTGCTGAGGAGCTGGTCGACGACACCCTTTTTGTGCAGGGGGGGCGGGGCGGGGCCCACCAAGCGAGTTCCGCAGCGAAGCGAGGACTGTCTGAGCGACTGGGCTCTGCCCTGGCGCCCCGGACAGGTTGTTCTCAACGTTCACTTCCTCAATTGCGCCTTGCGGGCGATGCGTTGAAGAAATATGGGGAATTGTTTGCGTCGTGTGGCGAGGTGCTAGACGAAGCCCTGTGGACGCCGACGGGTCGTGGACTTCTGTTGGCGTTGCAAGCCGCGTGGCAGGCGGGGGAGGCTAACCCGTTCGACGCGCGTCGGCATGATCCGGCGTTTGCGCTGCCCGTGTACACGCGCTTGTCTGACGCCGAGGAAAACGAGCGCATTCGCCTGGCGAAGAACGATCCCAAGAATCTGAACACGGGCGTGCAGGATGTGGCTCCGCGCCGCGACCAGCGGGCGAGCATGAACGATACCGCCATCCTGAACGCGCGTCCTGCTGCTGACGGCATCACGTACAAGCCGCTTGATGCGGCGCATGCGGCTGATGTGGCCGCGCTGGAAGCGCGCGTTATGGGAAGCGATGCCTGGAACGAATACCTTGTGGTCGATGAGTTGCCGCGGGGCGATAGAACCTGGTGGGCCGCCTACGAGGACGACGCGCTGGTGGGTTATGCCGGCGGGTGGATCGTGGATGGCCAGGTGCAAATTCTCAAGGTGGGCGTGGATCCGGCGCAGCGAAGGCGCGGTATCGCGCGTGAACTTCTCGCCCGTGTGGCAACCGATGCGCGCGACTTGGGTGCGCAGACGTGCTCGCTGGAAGTGCGCGCAGGAAACGGCGGGGCGCAGGCCCTTTACGAGTCGCTGGGGTTCCGCTCGCTCGGTACCCGTCCACGCTACTACTCCGACGGCGAAGATGCCGTCATCATGGAAGGGCCTCTGCCCGTAACCGAGCGCGATGTGGCGGGCATGGAGCTGCAGATTGACGCCGCGCGGGCGGCATCGGCGGCGTGCGCGCAAGGTGCAGCTGCGCGAAAGGCGCCCACACGCCCACTTATTTTGGCGCTAGAATCGTCCTGCGACGAGACGGCTGCCGCCATCGTGGACGGCGAGGGCAACCTGGTGTCCGACGTGGTGGCTTCGCAAATTGATTTTCACGCGCGCTTCGGCGGCGTGGTGCCAGAAATTGCCAGCCGCAAGCACATTGAGGCCATCTGCGGCGTGTGTGACGAATGCTTTGACACGGCGGCCGCCCACCTGGGTATTGAAAAGTTGACCTGGGCCGATTTGGACGCCGTGGCCGCTACGTATGCGCCGGGGCTGCTAGGCGCGCTCGTGGTGGGCGTGGCCTTCGCCAAGGGTGCGGCGTGGGCGGCGGACAAGCCCTACATCGCCGTGCACCACTTGGAGGGGCATCTCTACGCGAACAAAATTGGCGCGCCCGACTTCGAGCCGCCTGCGGTGGTGTCGCTCGTGTCGGGCGGCAATACGCTGCTCGTACACATGCGTGGTTGGGGCGATTACGAAACGCTGGGTGCCACTATCGACGACGCGGTGGGCGAGGCGTTCGACAAGGTAGCGAAGGCGCTTGGCCTGGGATATCCCGGCGGTCCCGTCATCTCGCGCGAGGCGGCCAAGGGTAAGGCGGATGCCATCGCGTTCCCGCGCGCTCTGCTGCATTCGGGTGACTTGCGCTTCTCGCTGTCGGGCCTGAAGACGGCGGTGGTCACCTACATCAACAACGAGCGCGCGGCCGGTCGTGAGCCGAATGTACCCGATGTGTGCGCCAGCTTCCAGCAAGCCGTGGTTGACGTGCAGGTGGCGAAGGCGAAGCGCGCGCTGGAGCAGACGGGTGCCCGCACGTTTTGCCTGGGAGGCGGCGTGGCCGCCAACCCCGTTCTGCGCGCAGCGTATGAGGACCTGTGCGAGCGCATGAACGTGCGCCTGGTCATGCCCCCGCTTTCCGCCTGCGGTGACAACGCCGGCATGATAGCCCTCGTAGCCCTCGACCGCTACCGCCAGGGCGCATTCCACCCCTTAAACTCCGACGCCCAAGCCCACGCCGACCTCGACAAACCGTACTAAGGTATCGTTCGCCAGATCGACATCTGTTGCACCGGAGTTTTACCGTTCGCGGGGGTAGGTGATGCAGGATACTAGGAAGGCGGCGAGGATGCAGGTGATGACGCAGAGGATGGTGGCGCCGAAGCCGAAGGAGTCGTTCACGAGGCCCCAGACGAGCGAGCTCATGCCAATGCCCAGGTCGGTGGCCAGCAGAAACAGGGCGTTGGTAGCGCCCCAGCGGGCGGGCGGGGTGTTCTTCACGGCGACGGACTGGTTGAGCGGCGAACTGATGCCCAGGCACACGCCGTACAGGATGCCGCCCAGGTAGAACGGCATGTCGCCGGAACCTGAGCCGCCTGCGCCTGCGAACAGCAAAAGCGCGAAGGCGCCAACGCCGCACACGGTGGAGGCGGCGAACACCTTGATCGGCGCGACGCGGTCCATGAACGATTTCGAATTCAGGCGCACCACAATCATGCTGACGGCCGACAGCGTATAGAACAGCCCGGGGTTGCTTATGCCGAGTGACGTGCCGTACAGCCCCACGAAGAAGATGCCGAAACCGAAGGCCGGGCTCAGTACCAGCATGGGGAGTGCGCCCGGGAGTGCGCGCGGCTCCAAAACGCTGCGCCAACCGCTTAGAGATGGTTCGTCGCCGGCGCTGCGTGCGGCTGGCTTTTGACCAGGGGCCGGGTTGTCTGCCGTCTGCGCTGCCTCCAATTCTCCTGTCATTCCCGCCACTTCTGCTGCGCGGCGCGCCTCCCACTTGCGGCGATACGCCGAGGTGGCGGGCAAACGCGCCGGGTTGTGCTCGTAGCGGCAGAACAGTGTGAACACGAGGCCAGTCACGCAGATAGCGGTTAGGCCAAAGTACAAGTTCTCGGCTGGGTCGGTGGACACCAAAAACAGCGCGAGCGCTGGCCCGATGGACATGGCGAGCGCCTGTCCCAACCCGTAGTAGCCAATGCCTTCGCCCAAGCGGGAAAGTGGCAGCACGTCGGCGGCTGCCGTAGCCGAGGCGGTGGTGGCCGCCGAAAACCCAATGCCCTGCACCACGCGACACGCCACGAACATGACGGGGTTATTCACCAGCGCGGGTGCCACCGTGCCCACGGCCAAAAGCATCATGCCCACGCACATGGCCTGGTAGCGCCCTCGCTTATCAATGAGGGGCCCGCACACAATACGCGTGACCGCCGCGGCAATGGAAAACACAGCGGCCAGCACGCCTGCGAACGCGGCGCCCTCGCCCGCGTGTGCCAGATACACCGACGTGCCCGAGTTCAGCCCCTGTCCCACCATAAAGGTGCACAGCGTCATCGCCACAATGAGTGCGAACAGCGGCGTCCACAAACGCTCGCCGCCACGCGCACCACTGCGCTCGCGCACCTTTGCGTCGTCTACCCGCTCGTCGTTTTCTGTTAGCTCCTGATTCATATCCTCATCCTACGCCTTTTACCCCTGCGCGCAATCATACTCCCTGTTCTATTTTCGCCCGAAAGTTGTTGCCACGTTTATGAAAGGTGCCGCCCCGCGCCTTCCCGTCTCTCGCGTCGCCACTCGCCTCGCGCGCCCATGCCCATCTTTGCACCATCTTAATACTCCCGCGCGCATCTTTATGCCGTGTTCACACGCATCTTCCTATGCTGGTTTGCGTGGTGGCGAACGCAGGCTGCGGGCGCCACTCAAGTAAGCACGTTCAAGGAAAGGAAGGACAATGGAAATCGTGACCGCGGTTGTGGGCGGGTTGAGCGTATGTGTTGCGCTTTACCTGTTCGCCGTGCTGCTGAAAGGTGGCGATGAGCGGTGATGGACGAACTGTTGGAATACGGCGTTTACCTGGCGCTGTTGGTAGCGCTGGCCCTCCCGCTGTCGGCGTACCTCAATCGAGCAATGGCTGGCGAGCGCACGGTGCTTTCGCGCGTGTTGGTGCCGGTGGAGAACCTCATCTACCGGGGCATCCACGTGGACAAGCGCGAAAGCATGGGGTGGAAAACCTACCTCATAAACGCGCTTGCGTTTTCGGCCGTGTCGCTGGTGGGGTTGTTCGCCCTACTCATGCTGCAAGGTGTGTTGCCGGGCAATCCGGAAGGTCTGCCGGGCCTCAGCTGGGACCTCGCGTTTAACACGGCGGTCAGCTTCGTTACGAATACGAACTGGCAGGCGTACAGCGGCGAGGCGGCGCTCAGCTACCTTTCGCAGGCGCTCGGGCTGACGGTACAGAACTTCGTGACGCCGGCGGTGGGTCTGGCAGTGCTGTTTGCGCTGTTCCGCGGCCTGGTAAGCGAAGGTGAGCGCGGTCTCGGCAACTTTTTTGTGGACGTGACGCGCGCCCTGCTGTTCGTGCTGCTGCCGCTTTCACTGGTGGTGGCGCTTGCCGATGTATGGCAGGGTTCACCGCAAAACCTTGCGCCCTATGAAGAAGTACAACTGCTTGAGCCGGTGGGCGTAACGGCTGAAGGCGATGTGGTGGCTGCCGACGATCCGGCTGCCGTTGATACTATTGACCAGGCGGTGGTGCCCCTTGGGCCGCAAGCAAGCCAGGTGGCCATCAAACAGCTCGGCACCAACGGAGGCGGCTATAACGGTGTGAACTCGGCCAGTGCACTGGAAAACCCGACGCCGCTTACGAACCTCATCCAGTGTCTTTCGCTGCTGCTTTTACCAGTGACCTGCGTGTTTAGCTTCGGACGCTTCGTTGCGGGCCGTCGCCAAGGACGTGCCCTTTTTGCGGCTATGTTTATTCTACTGGTGGCGGGGCTTGTAGCCATCGCCGTGGCTGAGCAGCTTGGCACGCCGCAACTGGCGGCCGACGGGCAGGTGTACATGGGTCTCGACGGTCAGTCTGGTGGCAACATGGAAGGCAAGGAGACACGCTTCGGTGTGACCGACTCGTCGCTTTGGGCGGCATTTACCACGGCAGCATCGAACGGCGCGGTGAATGCTATGCACGACAGCTTCACACCGCTTGGCGGCATGGTGCCTATGATTCTCATGGCACTTGGCGAGGTGGTGTTTGGCGGCGTGGGCTGCGGCCTGTACGGCATGATTGGGTTTGTCCTGCTCACGGTATTCATTGCGGGTCTCATGGTGGGTCGCACGCCCGAGTATCTGGGCAAAAAGCTGGGGCCGAAGGAAATGCGCATGGCCGCCGTGCTATGCGTGACCACGCCGCTGCTCATCCTGATAGGCGGCACCGCCCTCTGCCTCGACCCGGCCACCGCTGCCAGCGTGAACAACGCAGGCCCGCACGGGTTCTCGGAGGTGCTCTACGCGGCTGTGTCAACCGGCGGCAACAACGGCTCGGCCTTCGCGGGCTTCAATGCGAACACCCCCTACATCAACGTGGTGCTGGCACTTGAAATGCTCGCGAACCGGTTCATACCCCTTGCGGCAGTGTGCGTGCTCGCCGGTAGCCTGTGTGCACGTCCGAAAGTGGCAGTGGGTGCTGGCACGCTGTCAACCAGCAATGCTCTGTTCGTGTTTCTGCTCATCCTCATGGTGCTGCTCGTGGGCGCGCTTACGATGTTCCCGGCGCTGGCGCTGGGTCCGGTGGCCGAGCACCTGATGATGGTGCTGTAGAAAGGTGAAGAAATGACAACTACCACACTGCGGCAGGGGGCCGCCGGCGCGCTCGCGAGGCGCGCCGTAAGGGACGCGTTTGCGAAGCTTTCGCCCCGTGAGCAGGCGAAAAACCCGGTCATGCTCATGGTGTATCTTTCGGCGGTGCTCACGTTTGTACTGTTCATCCTGTCGCTATTCGGCATTGCCGACACGTATCCGGCGTTCACGTTGGCGGTGTCGATAATTCTTTGGCTCACGGTGTTGTTCGCGAACTTCGCGGAGGCGCTGGCCGAAGGTCGTGGCAAGGCGCAAGCTGACGCCCTGCGTGCGGCGAAGCGCGACGTGGCGGCTCATAAACTGAACGAGGGCCTTGTGGTGAAGGGTACGCACGTCGACGACCCAGCCGAATTCTTCCGCCTGCGTGCTGATGAGGTGAACTCGGCCCTTCTCAAGAAGAAAGACCTGTTCTACGTGGCGGCGGGCGAGCAGATTCCCGCTGACGGCGAAATTGTGATGGGTGCGGCTTCGGTGGACGAAAGCGCCATCACGGGCGAGTCTGCTCCGGTCATCCGCGAGGCGGGTGGCGATCGCTCGGCCGTGACGGGCGGTACTACGGTGCTGTCCGACTGGCTGGTGGTGCGCGTGACGGCCGATGCTGGCCACAGCTTCCTAGACCAGATGATTGCCATGGTGGAGTCGGCCGCGCGCAAAAAAACGCCGAACGAAGTGGCGCTTGAAATTCTGCTGGTGGCCTTGACCATTGTGTTTCTCGTGGTGTCGGTGTCGCTCTTTGCGTTCAGCGGCTTCGGCGCGAACCTTGAAGGCATTGCGAATCCAACCACGCTCACCTCGCTTGTGGCGCTGTTCGTGTGTCTGGCACCCACCACCATTGGAGCGCTGCTGTCGGCCATTGGTATTGCCGGTATGAGCCGTCTGAACCGGGCAAACGTGCTGGCCATGAGTGGTCGCGCCGTGGAGGCGGCGGGAGATGTGGATGTGCTTTTGCTCGACAAGACCGGCACCATCACGCTCGGCAATCGTCAGGCGGCCGAGTTCATCCCGGTGGACGGCGCCACCGAGCGAGAAGTGGCCGATGCCGCGCAGCTGGCCAGCCTCACCGACGAGACGCCCGAAGGTCGCAGCATCGTGGTGTTGGCGAAAGAGCGCTTCGACATTCGCGCCCGCTCGCTTGAGGGTTCGGGTATGGTGTCTATCCCCTTTACGGCGCAGACGCGCATGAGCGGCGTGGACTTCGAGGGCCACGAGATTCGCAAGGGTGCGGCCGATGCGGTGCGCGCCTACGTGGAAGCGGCCGGCGGCACCTACAGTGACGAATGTGGCCGTGCTGTCGAAAGCGTATCGCGCGCGGGCGGCACGCCGCTGCTGGTGGCGCGCGACCATCGCGTGCTCGGCGTCATCCATTTGAAGGATATCGTGAAGCAGGGCATTAAGGAAAACTTTGCCGACCTGCGCACCATGGGCATCAAAACCGTCATGATTACCGGGGATAATCCCTTGACAGCCGCCGCGATAGCGGCCGAGGCCGGCGTGGACGACTTCATTGCTGAAGCCACGCCCGAGTCGAAGCTAGCCGCCATTCGTCAGTACCAGGCCGAGGGCCATATGGTGGCCATGACGGGTGACGGTACGAACGACGCACCTGCCCTCGCGCAAGCCGACGTGGCTGTGGCTATGAACAGCGGCACCCAGGCGGCGAAGGAAGCCGGCAACATGGTGGACCTCGACTCGTCGCCGACGAAGCTTATCGACATCGTGCGCATCGGTAAACAGTTGCTCATGACGCGCGGCAGCCTGACCACGTTCTCTATAGCGAATGACCTGGCTAAATACTTCGCCATTGTGCCCGCGCTGTTCGTGCCGCTGTACCCGGCGCTTGAGGCGCTCAACATCATGCACCTCACCAGCCCCACCACGGCCATCCTCGCGGCTGTCATTTACAACGCGCTCATTATTGTGGCGCTCATTCCGCTGGCGCTGAAGGGCGTGAAGTATCGCGAAGCCTCATCGCAGAGTCTGCTCACGCGCAACTTGTTGGTGTATGGCCTGGGCGGCATGGTGCTGCCGTTCGTAGCCATCAAGCTGCTTGACATGGGGCTGACCGCGCTTGGCGTGGCATAACGCGTGCGCTTGGAAAGGAAAGGAACTCTCATGACCAAAGCAAAAACCTGGATTACCGGGGTACTCTTCTTCCTTGTTGCCACCGTGCTGTGCGGTGTGCTGTATACCGCAGCTGTCACGGGTGTTGCGCAACTGTTCTTCCCGCATCAGGCAAATGGCTCGCTCATTGAAGTGGATGGTACCGTATATGGCAGTGAACTTATCGGCCAGCAGTTCACGGATGAAAAGCACCTGTGGGGCCGCGCCACCAGCCTAAATACCACTTCGTTCACCGACGACGCGGGTAACCCTGTACTGTGGTACGCGCCTTCCAACATAAGTCCCGCAAGCGATGAGTTCGCCTCTATCGTGCAGGAGCGCGTCGACCGCATTCGCGCTGCCCATCCCGAGCAGGGTAACCAGCCCATCCCGAGCGACCTCGTGACGAACTCCGGCAGCGGTTTCGACCCGCATATCTCCCCAGCTGCAGCCGAGTATCAGGTGGAGCGCCTCGTGCGTACTACGGGCAAGAGTGCGTCCGAAATTCGCGCCATCATTGACGCCTGCACCGAACAGCCGCAGTTCGGCATCCTTGGCGAGGCACGCGTGAACGTGCTCAAGGTGAACCTTATGCTCGATGGTATTCTGTAAGCGGAAAGGAAAGGGCGGCCATGGCGGATTCAACGTATCACTACGCGCTGCGCCGCGACCCTGACGCTATTCTCCGGCAGATTGCCGAGGCAGAGGCGGCGGAAGGCGACACGCGCGGCAAGCTTAAGATATTCTTCGGCTACGCAGCTGGCGTAGGCAAGACGTATGCCATGCTCGAAGAGGCACACGCGGTGCTGGAGAAAGGGTTTGACCTGGTAGTTGGCTATGTGGAGCCACACACACGTGCCGATACCATGGCGCTGGTGGAGGGCCTTGAGTGTATTTCGCCGTGCGAGGTAGCTCATCGCGGCATCACGCTGAAGGAGTTCGACCTCGACGCTGTGCTCGCGCGTCGCCCGCAAATTGTACTGGTGGACGAACTTGCCCACACAAACGCGCCCGGGTGCCGCCACCGTAAGCGCTATCAGGATGTCGAAGAGTTGCTGCGCGCCGGCATTAACGTGTTCACCACGGTCAACGTGCAGCACCTCGAAAGCTTGAACGACAAGATAGCCGCCATCACGCAGGTGGTGGTGGCCGAGCGCATCCCCGATCGCGTGTTCGACGAGGCGGCATCGGTGGAACTGGTGGACATCGAGCCGGACGATCTCATCGAGCGTCTTGAGGCTGGCAAAGTGTACCTGCCCGACCGCGCTCGCACGGCGCTTGGCAACTTTTTCTCGCAGAAAAACCTCGCGGCGCTGCGCGAAATTGCGTTGCGCCGCATGGCCGAGCGGCTTTCCCGCAAGGCCGAACGCGCCCAGGCGGGGCCGCGCGTGGAAGCCGGCGAAGACGTGCTTGTGTATGTCACCGAAGACGCCGGCAACGTGAAGGCCATTCGCGCGGCAGCGAACATGGCCGAGGCATATCGCGGCACGTTCACGGCACTGGTGATGGAAACGTCGCGTAGCAGCAAGCTTGATGCAGCGCGCCGCCGCACGCTGCGGGCGAACATCGACGTGGCCGAAGAGCTGGGCGCACGTGTGGTCACGCTGCACGGCGACGACATCGCGCGCCAGATTGCCCAGTATGCCCAGGCGGCGGGCGTCACGCATATTGTGGTGGGCAACGCCACCGGGCTGCGCGGGGGCCTGCTCGCTCGCGAGGGTTTGGTGAGCCGCCTTACCCGGCTCGCGCACGGCGCCGTGGTGGATGTGGTGCCAGTGAAGGATCTCCCAGCACAGTACGGGCGCCTGCGCGAAGAGCGGGGCTTCCGCTTCACGCTGGGTGATGCGTGGAAGGCGGCGGCGTCGGTGGCCATCGCTTCGGCCATCGGGTTGCTCATTTACGGCATGGGCATGGCAAGTTCGATGGTGCTCATGTTGTATCTGCTGGTGGCGCTTTTGTTCGCCACGCGTGCCGACGGGTTTTTCTTCGCAGTGCTGGTTTCGCTTGGCAGTATGCTCGCGTACAACTTCTTCTTCACCATTCCGCGCTTCACGCTGCACGCCTATGGGTTGAACTCGTCGTTTGTGTTTATCTTCCTGCTGCTGGGCACGCTGTTGGCCACCTCGCTTGCCGTGCGCATGAAGAGCCAGACTGAAAGCAGCGCCCGCCGGGCGTATCGCATGGAGGTGTTGCTGGAATCGAGCCGCACCATTCAGTCGGCCGTTACGCTGGACGAGTGCTTCCGCTCCACCGCTGGCCAGGTGGTGAAACTGCTCAACCGCCCGGTGGTTACGTACCGGTTGTACGCCGACGAACATGTGGGTGAGGGGGAGGTGCACGACGTTCCTGGCACCAAGGGCGCGGATGCGTCAGCGGCCGATCTCGTGTCGTCGACTGAGGCTGCCGTGGCCGCATGGGTTGCCGCGAACAACGAGCGAGCCGGCGCCACCACGGGTACGCTTGCCGACGCGCGTTGCCTCTATCTGCCGGTCAGCGCCAAAAACGTGGTGTACGGCGTGGTGGGCGTAGTGATGGACGACACTAGCGACACCAGCGACGACGCCGATTTTGGCGCGTTCGAGAAGAACCTCTTGCTCATGATTGTGCACGAGTGCGGACAAGCCGCCGAGCAGATTGCCTCGGCCGAAGAGCGCCGCGCCATGGAAGTAAAGGTGGAGAAAGAAACGTTGCGCTCGAATTTGCTGCGCACCATTTCGCACGACCTGCGCACGCCGCTCACCAGCATCTCCGGCGATGCGGATATGTTGTTGCTCGATGGCGACACCATGGAGCGTGCCCAACGTGAACGCCTCTACCGCGACATTCACGATGATGCTCACTGGCTCATTGCGCTGGTGGAAAACCTGCTGTCCATCACGCGCATCGACAACGGCACCATGGAGATTGACCGTCAACCCGAGATGGTGGGCGAGGTGGTGCACGAGGCGCTAGAGCACATCGACCGGCGCGCCGGCGAAGGCCGTGTGCACGCTGAAGTGGCCGACGATCTGCTCATGGCCGACATGGACGCGCGCCTCATCATTCAGGTGATTGTGAACTTGGTGAACAATGCGCTTGCCTATTCGCCGGTTGAGGGGAGCGTGGTAGTGAAGGCGGCCGCCGTGCGTGAGCAGGGGAAGCCACGCGTGCGCATCACGGTGACCGATGAGGGTCCCGGCATTTCCGAGGAGGATCGCGAGCACCTGTTCGACCTGTTCTACAATGGGTCTACCGGCAAGCCGAGTGGCAAGAGTGGCGACTTCAAACGCGGCATGGGCCTGGGGCTTCCGCTGTGCCGCTCCATCGTGGAGGTGCACGGCGGCACGCTTGAGGTGCGCAACGTGCAGCCGCGCGGGTGCGAGTTTTCGTTCTCGCTGCCGGCGGTGAATGCAGATGATGTGGTGGGCGAGAAGCGGCGGGAGGAACGGCGTGGCTGAGGAATACCGGATACTCGTGGTGGAGGACGACGCGGCGGTGCGCCGCCTGGTGACCACGACGCTTGATGTGCACGGGTATGCGGTGCGCGAGGCTAAGACGGTGGCTCAGGCGCTGTTGGAGTTGTCGTCGCAGCCGCCCGACCTGGTTATTCTTGACCTGGGACTGCCCGATGGCGACGGCGTGGATGTTATCCGCACGCTGCGCGAATGGTCGGCGTTGCCGGTCATTGTGCTGTCGGCGCGCGTTGAGGATGCCGACAAGGTGGTCGCGCTCGACGCCGGCGCCGACGACTACCTGGTGAAACCCTTTTCCGTGGAAGAACTGCTCGCGCGCCTGCGCGTGGCACTGCGTCGCCTCGACCGCGAACGCGCGCTCAAGGGCGGCCCCGAGGAAGCGGTGTATGAAAACGGCGCGCTGCGTATCGACTACGCCTCGGCCTGTGTGACGCGCGACGGAGAAGAGGTGCACCTCACACCGTCGGAGTACAAGCTGCTCTGCCTGCTCGCCCGCAACACCGGCAAGGTGCTCACGCATAACTACCTGCTGAAAGAGGTGTGGGGCAGCGCGCTGGCCTCCGACCGCGCGTCTCTCCGCGTCTTCATGGCCACCCTCCGCAAAAAGATAGAACCCGATCCCACGAACCCCGTCTACCTCCAAACCCACGTAGGCATAGGCTACCGCATGCTCCGCGTAGAGTAACAAGGTAGAAAGGGAGAAATGATAATTACGATTATGATAATCGTAATTATCATTTCTGAGTTGGGTGCGCTAAAGCGAAGAGCCGCCTACGCTTCCGGCTTCTTTGCTACGTGGACGGCGGCTATGCCGCCGGTGTAGTTTTTCCAGGTCACGTCCACGAAACCGGCTTGTTCCATCATGGCGGCGAGGCCTTGTTGGTTGGGGAAGGCTTGGATGGAACGCGACAGATACACGAAGCCCTCACGGTCGCCCGTGATGAGGCCGCCCCAGAAGGGGATGAGGTGCTTGAGGTAGAAGGTGTAGAGCGCCCGCCACATGCGGTTCGGCGGCGTGGAGAATTCCAGGCACACCAGCGCGCCGCCCGGCTTCAGCACGCGGAACATCTCGGCGAGCGCCCGGTCGCGCTCGGGCATGTTGCGGATGCCGTACGCCATAGTGATGACATCGTACGATGCGTCGGCATAGGGAATGTCCTGCGCGTCCACCACTTCGAAGTCCACCGGCACGCCATCGGCTTTGCCCTCGTCGTAGTGCATGCGCGCAACATCCAGCATCTCGTTCACGAGGTCGGTACACTGAATGTGCCGCGGGTGTTTCGCGCGCGCCACGGTGAAAGTGACGTCGCCCGTGCCGCCCGCAATGTCAAGCATGTCAGCATCGGCGCTGATGGGAGCCTGCCGCATCATGCCAGCAAGCCACGCCTTGTACGCGCCGAAACTCGACACGGCGTTGAACCGCTCATACTTCGCCGCAATGGCAGAAAAAATCTCCTTCACCCGCTCCGCAGAAATCTCCGCAGGCGCCTCTTGGCCAGTAGCAGTATCGATACTCACGGGTTTCTCCTGAAGTCGTGTTTGGTCATGAAGGAAAGGCCCTTTGCGTGTGCATATGTCGCGTTGCTGAGAGGTGCTGAAAGTGGTCGCGACATGCGACATGCGATTGGGCTCAAAATGGCAGAAAATGCCGTTTGTGTACGGATTGGATGTTCTAAAATCCGCGTGCGAAACGCGCGATCAGGGGTTTCTTTATGAGCTAAACGACCCACCAAGGTTTTGGGCGCGAAAATCCGTACATAAACGGCATTTTCTGCCATTTTGCGTGGATTTTCTTGTTGACTCGTGCGGAAGACGTCCCTGCACCCTGTACTAGTTCTGAGAATCATCGTTCACCTTGCGGTCACGCAACTTTTCCAGTTTGCGGGCTTCGCGGGCGCCTTTTAGGCCGCCGGCTCCTTGGAGGCCACCGGCGTCGCGGGGGACGGTGCGGGCCACTTCGCCGCGGGCAAGCGCCGCTTCTCGTTCGCGTTCTTCAGCCATCATCTGCTCAAGCAACGGGTCGCGTTCTACGGTGCGCAGGGCTTCCTCGCGGATGGCGGCGTGTACGCCAGCCTCGATGCCTGTGCCGGCGCGGCCGGCTTCTAGCTGGGCGTTCGCGGCGTCGAAGGCCTCGTTCGTGTTCTCCGGCGAAAAGCCTGGGGCCACTACGCTACCGAAGGCTGCCACCTGGGCACCCGTCTCGTCGGCAAGCGCCCGGCCGTCGGCGATGCCGTCCACGGCCATGCCCTTGAACGTGCAGTTGGGCGTGCCATCCGGGTTCCACGCGGGAGACAGCGTGCCATTCTCCTGGTCAGGGTACGCAAAGCCGCTTTCCGCCGAGCGCCACTTCCCGGTGAGCTTAGCCGCAAAGTTGGCGGGCTCGTTTGTCAGCCACAGCTTCGCCAAGTGCTTCGCATGTGTCGGCTTCACGTCGAACGCCCAGTTCAACTCTGACTTCTCGGCCACCGTGTTCTCAGACAGGCGCTCGAACTCGGCCTTCAGTGCACCCAGTCGCGCGTCGATGCGGCCCGTGCCGTTATACAGCACGTCGTCCAGGCGGTTCATCTGCTCGCGTGCCTCGCGGATGCGCTTGTCGGTGGCCGCCGCCATGCCCGCGTCCAAAATGCCGTGTTCGCCCTTGATGCGGTTCAGGTCAAGCGCCGCGTCGTAGGTGGCGTCCACCATCTCGTCCACGCTCATGTACTCGCTCTCATAGTTCATGATGTGCTTCCACGAGGGCAGAATCATGCGCTCGCGATGTTCCTCAAACGTGCGGGCGCGCAGTTTGTAGCCGTATTTCTCCGGGTTGTCGAACGCGATGGACCCCACGTCCAAAAACGGCGCCATGGGCGAGGTCAACACCACCAGCCGCGGGTCGTACCCAACGCGCTCATACAAATGCTGCACGTACGCGCCAGTCTCGCGCACGCTAGCCGCGGTCTGCTTGGGGATGCCCGTCATGAAGTACAGGTCGAACCGCTCGCAGTTGGGGTGCGACAGCGCGTCGACAATGGTGTCTTCCAGCTCGGTCATGGTGTAGTGGCCCTTGCCGAACGCCTTGCGCACGTCGTCGTCGTGGCTTTCGGCCGAAATTTCTACCGACCAGTTGCCCAGATTCTTGTCGAGCAGCTGGTAAAACTCGTCACCTCCCGGCGGCGGGCCGAAGAACTCAAAGCCAATAGGGTTGTGCACCTTGCCTTTGAGCCCTGTGATGAATTCGTGCGTGTACGCCTCGCCGGCCTGCAGAAAGTCGTTCAGCACGAAGATGGGCCCCCACACGTGGTTTTGCACGTGCTCGATGTCGCGAATGAGCAGCTGCGGGTCGCGCCAGGCCACGCGCCGGCGGCCGAAGTGGTTTTTGAACGCGTACGCGCTGCCGCCGCAGGTGGCGCAGTTGCGCGCGCAGCCGCGGCAGGTGAGGCTGGCCGTCACGGGGTAGGAAAGCCACCCCTTCATGGGCAGGTAGCTGGTCATATCGTGGTGGCGCAGCACGCCTTTCATGGGGTAATCGTAGTCCATGGAGATGGCGTTCATGTCGTCGGGCACCCAGCTCAGGGGGTTAATGTGGATGGCGCCCGTGGCGTCCTTCCACGTGAGGTTCGGAATGTCAGACAAGTCGCCCAGCGGCGTGTGCGTGCGCGCCGCCCGCGCCACGCGCTCAATAAGCATGCGCATGGGCTCTTCAGTTGAATCCCCGCGAAACACGAAGTCAATGCAGTCGTACTTGATCAAATCTTCGTGGAAAATGGACGACGACAGCCCGCCAAACGACACCGGCACACCCGGATGCAGCCGCTTGAGAATTTTCGCCACCTCGATGGAGCCGTGGCAGTGCGGCATCCAGTGCAAGTCGATGCCGAACATGTGCGAATCGAGTCGCGCCAAATTCTTCTCCACGTCGAAGTTCTTCTTGTGCAGCATCATCGACGCCAGGTTGTAGATGCGCGAACGCAGCCCGTGGCGTTCCAGATACTCGCACAGCGTGGTAAGCCCCAGCGGGTACATCTCGAAGATGGGCGTGGAAGGCACCATGTCAGACACGGGCCCGTACATGATGGAACGCTCGCGGAAATCGTACGTGGCGGGCGCGTGAATGTAGGTCATATCCAATGTTTGCATAATGCCAGCGAGTATAGCACGAGTCGCCTTGCTCGGTCGGCTCGCGCCGCACCTCTTCCCTCGGCCGATTGGGCTCTGTGTCTTTGAAGGAGAGCGGGCGCGGAATGCTATCATACGCACCACACGATTATTCGGGAGACAGGCGGGCCCCATCATGCTGTTGTGCGCACAATATATTCTTCCCATTACCTCCGAGCCGTTCCAAAAAGGCGCCGTGCTTGTGCGCGATGGAGTGATTCGCGACATCGGCACCATTGACATGCTGAAACTGCGCTATCCGGATGAGGAAATCATCGACTACGGTAAGGCGGCGCTCCTTCCGGGGTTGGTGGACATGCACACTCACCTGGAGAACTCCGTCATGCGCGGCATTGTGCACGACGTGCCCTACACCACGTGGGTCACCTCCATGCTGGAGAAAAGCTCGAAGCTGGACGTGGGCGACTGGTACGACTCCGCCATCCTCGGTGGCCTGGAGGCGCTGTCTAGCGGCATCACCACGGTGGCGGACATCACCACCACGGGTGCGGCCTGCACTGCCACGCAGAAGCTGGGCATGCGCAGCGTCATCTACCGCGAGGTGGGCGCCATGGACAAGCGTCGCGTCGACTACGCCATGCGCGTGGCCGAAAACGACATCATGCACTGGCGCGAAGAGGTTGACCCCTCTCGCATCACCATTGGCGTTGCGCCGGCCGCCATGTATGTGTGCCACCCCTCGGTGTACGGCAAGGTGTCGGAATTCGCGCGTCGCGAGGGCATTCCGGTTGCCATGCACCTGGCGGGCAACCGCGAAGAAACCAACTTTATTAAGTATGGTTCCTCACCGTTCTCGGTGCACACGATGGACCAAAAGCGCGGCTACGTGGAAATTCCGCCGTGGCTGCCCACGGGCGTGACGCCGGTAAACTATGCGCTGAACTGGGGCGCCTTCGAATCCGACAACGTGTTGGCCATTCACTGCGTGCACGTGGACGAAGAGGACGTGAAGAAGCTCAAGGAATACGACGTGGCCGTGGCGGTGTGCCCGCGCTGCAACGCGCAGTTGGGCATGGGTGTGGCGCCGCTGACCGAGTTCTTGCGCGCGGGGCTGCGCATGGGCTTGGGCACCGATTCGCCGGCTGCCACGGACTCCACCGACATGCTCACCGAAATGCGCATTGGCATGCTGGTGCAGCGTGCTGTGAACGTGGGGCAGTTCCTCGACTCGGCCACCATGCTGGAAATGGCCACCATCGGCGGGGCTCGCGCGCTCAAGCTGGACGACAAGATTGGCTCGCTCGACATTGGCAAGCGCGCCGACATTGTGGCCATCGACCTGTCCGGTTCGCATCAAACGCCCACGACCGACCCCGTTTCGGCCGTGGTGAACACGTGCAGCGGCGCCGACGTCCTCATGACCATGGTGGACGGCAAAACGCTGTACGAGAAGAACAAATGGCATGTTGACGTGGAAGTGGCGAAGAACATCGCCCGCGTCATTGAGATTCGCGGAAAGCTGAGGGTGTAGGGCATGGCCAAGCAGCAAAAACTCACGGCGAAGCAGAAGAGTGAGCGCATCAAAGCAGCTCAGGAGCGCGAACGTCGCGCCCAAGAACAACGCGAGCGCGCCGAGAAAACCAAGCGCATTTTCACCGTGGTAATCTGCGTGATTCTGGTGCTGGCGTTGGGCATTCCCACCGTGGCGCTGGCGTTTTTGGGCGGCGGAGCGTAACGTTCCGACGGCTTGTCAGCCGTCGGAACTACTCGACGCTGCGAAGGGCTGAGGCACGCCGCCTTCGCGCGATCCCGGAAATTCGCGTAGCGAAGTACGCTTCACTTCCGCGATCCCACGAATTCGACGTACCTCAGCCCTTCTCGCTGACTTACTACGCCAACCAGTACGTGTTACCTTCCTGTCATGCTTTTTCTGTAGAGGCATGTCGCGTAGTCTCGGGCGGTGGGTTTGTGCTACCATAAACCGTTACCGCGCATGGGGCGCGGGACAGTTGAGAGAGACGCCGTGCAAAGGGGTTAGCTTTGTTTGGTATAGGTCCATTTGAGTTTTTCCTCATTCTGTTGTTCGGGTTCCTCATTGTGGGACCCGACAAGCTGCCGGCTATGGCCAAAACCGTTGGTAAGGCCATCGCGAAGTTCCGCAGCGCGCAGGAAGAGATGAATAAGGTCATCAAGACCGAAGTGTACGATCCGAATTCCGACGAGCCGTTCAAGAATCCGCTTGAGGCGCTGGCCAAGGTGGGTGATACCGCCAAGGACGCGGCAAACGAGGTGAAGCAGGAAAGCTTCTCGGAGCGCAAGGCGCGCTACGACAAGGAGCGCGCTGCGAAGAAGGCTGCCGAGGCCAAGGAAGCCACGGCTGCTGCGGGCGCTGCGGCCGCGGCAGCGATTCCGGCCGCGGCGGCTGAGGCGGCGAAGCCCAAGCCTATCGCGCGCCCTGACGGGTCGTTTGTCCAGCCCGAAGAGGCCAAGCCAGCGGCAGCCGAGCCCGCCAAGGCGGAGCCAGCCGCGAAGGCTGACGCATCGGCAACGACGGAGGCCGCGCCTGCGAAGGCGAAGCCCTCGGCCGACGAACTCTACGGCACGAAGCCCGTGGCGAAAAAGCCCGCGGCCAAGAAGCCGGCGTCGACGGCGACAAAGTCCACGACGGCCGCCAAGTCTGCGACTGCCACGAAGTCCACAACGGCCACCAAGGCGACGGCCACGAAGACCGCTACCAAGTCTGCCGCAAAGCCTGCCGCCAAGACCGAGGCCGAAAAGGCCGCCGCGCGCTCAGCTGCGGCGAAGAAGGCGGCTGCCACGCGCGCCGCCAAGAAAAAGGCTGCGGAGGCCGCTGATGCCGCCGCTGCTGCGACGACCGGGAAGGGGGAGTAGCTCATGCCTATCGGACCGGCACGAATGCCCCTGTTCGACCATTTGGGCGAGCTACGTATGCGCCTCGTCCGCATTGTGGCGTGCCTCGCCGTCGCGGTCGTCATTCTTTACCTGGCATCGGAGACGCTCGGCTACTTCCTGTTGCAACCTATCGCTGAGTTTCTTCCGAAAGATGCGAACGGCATGGCTGCCACGCTGGCGCTTGACCCGTTCGAAGGCTTCGCCACACGCTTCAAGGTGTCGCTGTGGGCATCGCTGGTGGTGTGCTCGCCCGTTATTCTGTGGCAGATTCTTGCGTTCTTCCTGCCGGCGCTCAAGCCGAACGAGCGCAAGTGGTTCATCCCGACGTTTGCCGCCGCCGTGGCGCTGTTCGTGTTCGGCGCGGTGTTTTGCTACCTGATTATTTTGAACCCGGCTTTCCAGTGGCTCACCGACCAGGCCGCCGGCTTTGGTACGGTGGCGCCGCGAATGTCCTCCTACATTGACACCATTATCAAGTTCGAACTGGGCTTCGGTATTGCGTTTGAGTTGCCGCTGATCGTGTTTTACCTGGTCATTTTCGACGTGGTACCGTACAAGAAGCTGCGCGGCAGCTGGCGTATGGTGTATGTCACGCTCATGGTTATCTCGGCCATGGCCACGCCCGACGCCTCGCCCATCACCATGTTGCTGATGTTCGCCGCCATGGTGGCGCTGTATGAGGGAAGCTTGCTCATCTCGCGCATTGTGCTGGCGAAGCGCATCAAGAAGCAGAATGAAGAACTGGATGCCGAAGAGGCCGCCGAGGCCGCCGAGGAACTGGCCTACCAGAAGTCCAAGGCGAAGTAGCAGGTAGTCCGCGCGAGGCTCGCGCAATGAGGCCCCTCGCTTCAACCGCTGTTTTACGGCCCGTCGCACTGCGGCGGGCCGTTTCTGTATTCCGGGCGGTTGTTCTTTGCCGTTAGCGCATCGGTGCACGCAGCCGACGCCGCTTTGGGCTACCATGGACGCGAGCAAAGACGAGCACGGGTTATGACAAAGGAGCCCTATGCACGAGTTGGGAATTATGACTGGCGTCATGGACGCGGTGATTACTTCGGCGAAGGACGCGGGTGCCGACAAGGTGCTGAAGGTGAGTCTGTCGGTGGGCGAGATGACCGAGGCTATTGAAGACGCGCTGCGCTTCGCGTTCGAAGCGCTGTCTGAACAGCAGGAATACGCGCTTTGTGCCGATGCTGAGCTAATCATCACCATGGTGCGCCCCAAAAGCCGCTGCCACGAGTGCGGCGCGGAATACGAGCACGACCGCTTCCACATGCTATGTCCTGAGTGCGGCGGTTTCGCCACCGAGCTTATTGCGGGGCGCGAGTTGCAAATAGATTCCATCGAGGTTGATATTCCGGACGACGAATAAGGAGCCCGTATGCAGATTGATATGAAGCAGCCCATTCTCGACAAGAACGACCAGCTGGCCGCTGACCTGCGGAAGCGGTTTGCCGAGAACCACGTGTTTGTGCTGGACCTTCTGGCCAGCCCCGGGTCGGGCAAGACATCCACCATCCTGGCTACCATTGACGCGCTGCGCGACGAGTTCAACATTGCTGTTATTGAGGGCGACATCGCCAGCAACGTGGATGCCGAAAAGATCAAGGCCCAGGGCATTCCCGCCGTGCAAATTAACACGGGTGGCGCGTGCCATTTGGAAAGCGCCATGCTGAAGCGTGCCGTGGACGTGCTTGACCTGGAGCGCCTTGACCTCATCATCGTGGAAAACGTGGGCAACCTCGTGTGTCCCACAGACTTTGACCTGGGTGAAAACGCCAAGGTGATGATTCTGTCCGTACCCGAGGGCGACGACAAGCCGCTCAAGTACCCCGGCGTGTTCCAGGTGGCCGAGGCCGTGGTGCTGAACAAGGTGGACACCATGCCCGTGTTCAATTTCGACCGCGAGGCCTTCGAGTCGGCCGTGAAGCAGCTCAACCCCACGGCCCCCATCTTCCCGATTGCCGCCACCAAGGGCGAAGGCGTGGAAGAGTGGGCTGAGTGGCTGGCTGCGCGAATCCGCGAGATTCAGTAAAGGCTGGGCATGGAAACGGGTGAGAAATACCTGTTGTGTGTGGCGGCGTTGAAGGAGTTCGTGGAGGGCGCGGGCTTCTCTGACGTGGTGCTGGGGCTGTCGGGTGGCATGGACTCCAGCTTGGTGGCGGTCATGTGCGTAGACGCGTTTGGCGCGTCGCACGTGCACGGCGTGCTGCTGCCGGGGCCGTATTCGACCAAGCACTCGGTGGAAGATGCGCGCGTGCTGGCCGACAACCTGGGCATTGAGGCGCAGCTGGTGTCCATTCGCGAGCCGTATGAGGCGTTTGCGCACGTGCTGGCGGAGGCGTGCGGCGGGGAGCTTGCGGGGCTCGCGGCTGAAAACACGCAAGCGCGCTGCCGCATGGTGTGCCTGATGGCGCTTTCGAACGCGCACGGCTGGTTGATGGTGAACACCGGCAACAAGAGTGAAGCCTACACAGGGTACTCCACGCTTTACGGGGATATGGCGGGCGCGTTTGCCCCGCTCGGCGGCGTGTATAAGACCGACGTGTACGCGCTCGCCCGCTGGCGCAACGAGCAAGCAGTGGCGCGCGGCGTGGCGGCACCCATTCCGGAGTCTGTGTTCATCAAGCCCCCGAGTGCCGAACTTTCTCCTGGCCAGGAAGACGAGAAGAGCCTCGGGGTGGACTACGCCACGCTCGATGCGCTGCTGATGGCCCACGTGGAACGAGGCCTCGACGCCGCCGCGCTCAAAGCGGAGGGATTCGACGCCGCACTGGTTGACCACGTGCTTTCCCTCATACGCGCCACCGCCTTCAAACGCGCCCTAGAGCCCCCTTGCCCACAAGCGCCCTTTTATGGCTAGCCATCCTCGCTTCATAAAAGTGTGACGCGCTTACGCGCTAGCTATTACGTCACGAGATAACCGCCCTCCCTACCACTATGACGAGGACTGACTGACTGGTAGGCAAGGTCTAGCAATAGGCATAACCTCCGTAGGGGTGCTCTCCAGAGCACCCGTTCGCGCGAAGCGCGAAAACGCAGGTCAGAGTCGTGTTCTCCGCCTGCGGCGGAGCGGATGCACTAGAGTGCATCCCTACGGGGATAGCCAAACAAGTACGTTAATCAGAGAAGTACATGCCCTCGTCATGATAAAAGGGAAACGCATAACCTCCTGGCGTACTAGCTAGCGCGATAGCGCGTCACACTCTTGTTCAGCGGGAGCGCGCCAACCTGGCGGGCGAGAGGTTCTGCAACAATCGCTTGCCGTGTTGCGAAGATTGCGTGACAAGGGCGGTGTGTCGCGGTAGGGGGAGGCGCGCGTCACTATACTCGGCGCTGACACCGCAAAATCCCTCTTCGCAAAGGAGCGCTTACCTCATGGAACGCCGGGCCTTCTTCAAGCTTGCAGGCACCTCTGCCGTCCTGGCTGCTGCCGGGGGCCTTGCCGCCTGCTCCGGTACCGATGTGCCCGCGCCACTTGCGCCTCCCTCGTCCGAGGAAGAAAACGCCACATCGCAGGTGGCCGACGACCCGGCGGTTTCCTTCACCTCCGATGTGGACGTGCTCGTGGTGGGCAGCGGCATTGCCGGGTTGTCGGCGGCCATGGCTCCGCTTGAGGCGGGTCGCTCGGTTCTGATTGCGGAGAAGCTGGACTTACTCGGGGGCGAAAGCTATGCCTCAACGGGCGTGATGCACGTGTCGGGTAGTGCCGTGCAGAAAGAAGCGGGCATCAGCGTAACAGCTGATCAGGCATGGGATGCCCGCAAGCAGGAGTTCGCCGACGCGGGCGTGACCGACTTCGATTTCGCCAAGCGTCTGTTTTTGGCGGCACCCGACTGGGTTGACCATGTGGTGGACACCTACGGCGCGCAGTTCGAAGACCCGCGCGACTACGTGCAGAATGGTGGCCCGTCGGGCATTCTGCTTCCCAAACGTGGCATCGGCGACATGGAAAGCGTCATGACCCCGCTGCGCGACGGCCTCACCGCCAAAGGCGCGACGTTCTCCACCGGCGTGCGCGGCACGGCATTCATCCTGGATGAGGCTGACAACGTCTGTGGCATGCGCTTTCGCGATGTGAAGACAAACGCCCCGGTGGATGTGCGCGCCCGCCTGGTGGTGGTGGCCACGGGTGGGTTTGCCAGCAGTCAGCCGCTCGTGCATGCCAATGTGCCGTCGCAGGAGCGCATCGGCTGCTACACCACCGCGTCGATGGGTGAAGGGCAGAAACTCTGCGCGTATCTGGGCGGCCAGCTAAACGACATGGACAAGGCCGCGCCGCTCACCAGCGACTTGCCGCAGGTGGCAGCCTGGGGGCTCTTCGGCCCCGTGCTCATTGTGGATGCGCTGGGGCATCGCTTCGCGCGCGAGGACGACGTGAATGCCGCCGCCAACGCGTGCGCGGCCGACGAGCGCGGATACTGGTGGACGGTGTTTGGTCAGGGGCTCTCCACCGGAGCGCAGGCGCACAGCGTCGCCCAGGTCACGGCCAAAAACGCGAAGCGTCTGGTGGGGCCCTTCGACGATGTGGAGGCCCTGGCAGGCGGTCTCGGCGTGCCCGCCGACACGCTGAAGGACGCGTTTTCCCAGTACGAGCACCTGGTGAGCGAAGGCAAGGATCCTGATTTCGGCCGCGTGGCGTACCTCCAGAAGATCGAGCCGCCCTATTATGCGTTGAAGCAATTTCCCGTGCGCTACAAGACGCGCGGCGGCGCGCGCACCGACGGCGACGGGCGCTTACTGAAAGCGTCCGGCTCGGTGATTCCGAACGTGTACTGCTGCGGTTCGGTGGCGGCGGGCAGCGTGGCGGGCCTGGCCACGAACGGGGCTTTCGGCCTCATCGTGGGCCGCGCCGTGGCAAAAGCGCTCGACGAGGCCGACACCGCAGCGTCCTAGCCAACGTGCTCCGTATTACTATTCCGTAGGGCAAAGATTCTACCTTTGCCGCTCAGCATGAGGAAACGTGCAGGTCAACGCAGTTGCCGGCAAGGGCAGAGCCCTTGCCCTACGGTCAACCTGCCCACACCCCTCCCCACACAGGCGAACGCCCCCGAACTTGCAGGTCCGGGAGCGTTCGAGAGGAGGAGCCGAGTCGTCGGGGGAGGGTTTACGCCTTGAGGGCTTCGACGACGGCCTTGCCGCTGATCAGTCCGCTGGCGGCGTTGGGGCTAAGGTCGCTTCCGCTGTCGGCTACGGTGGATCCGCAGCAGTACACGTTGGCGATGGGGTTGCCGTCCTTGTCGGTGAGCTGGCTATCCGTGGTAATCTTCATGCCGCCATGGGTCTTGTAGCGGTAGGGGAAGTGCTTCATCGCGTAGAACGGCGCGGAAAGCTTCGTCAGGAACAGCTTCTTGCCGAACTCGGTGTCCTCGCCGGCGTCCACCGCGGCGTCGTGCTTCGCGAATGTCTCCTTCAGCGCGTCGGCGGGCACGGCCATGGCTGCGGCCAGGTCGTCCAGCGTCTCGCACGGACCCACGAGGCGGTCGGCGTTGTTCTTCATGTTCATCTCAACGTTCCACGCCTGGCTGCCGGTCATCAGCTGGTTGTCGAAGATGGTCCACCAGTAGCCGAAGCCGCCTTCGTAGCATGCCGTGGGTGAGTCGTGGCTCTGGTCTTCCTTGATGAAGCGCTTGCCCTGGGGCGTCACCTGCACGTTCGGGCCGAAGTAGCCCCACACGGTGACCTGTGCGAGGTCGCTCATCAGGTTCGCTTCCATATCCATGTGCATATACGAGCCGCCGAGTGCCTTGCACATCTGATGGCCTTCGCCCATGGAGTTCACGGTCAGCGGCCCGAGGCGCTGCTGGCTGGGCACGTACATCGACACCATTTCTTGGTTGCAGGAGAAGCCGCCCGTAGCCACGATAATCTTCTTGGCCTTGATGTCCTTGCTGCGGCCGTTCTTTTCGTCGTTGAAGCGCACGCCCACCGGGTCGCCCGCAGCGTCAACGATGAAGTTTGTGGCGCGCAGGTTCAGCTTGAAGGTGGCGCCCTTCTGCTCCAGGCCCTTCTGCAAGGGGCTCAGCACCGTGGTCATGTCGCCAATGCCGTGCTCGGGCAGCAGCATAGACGTGGGAGCGCCCGTATCCTTGTAGGCCTCAAGCGGCTGGAATTTGGCGCCGTAATCATCGGCCACGCGGTCGGCCCATTCGGTCTGGTAGACATAGACGTTGTGCTTGTAGTCCATGTCGTCGGTTTCGCCCTTTTTCTCGAGAACGGGCAAGTACTTCTGCCACTTTTCCTCGGGGTCGCCTTCAATGCCGGCGGCCTTTTGTATCTTGGAGCCCGACACGTTCATAACGCCGCAGGCGATGAAGCTCTCGCCGCCGACGCGGTCCAGCTTGTCCACCAGCATCACCTTGTGCCCGGCTTCCACCGGGTCCATGGCGGCCGACAAACCCGCAATGCCCGTGCCCAAAATGAGCACGTCGGTTTCGTCTTCGAACGACACGGGCGTCACGCCCACGAGGTTCTCAGCGCCCGTTGCGTCACCCGAGCCGCCGGCGTTACCGCCGCCGCTTGGCGCGCAGCCGGCGAGCGCTCCGCCCGCCACCAGTACAGCGCCCGAGGCGACGGCCGCCTTCAAGAAGTCGCGGCGATTCAGTCCATTGGATTTCATAGTGATCCTCCCTCTCGCTGGGCCCGCGCCCACGTTCGCGCGCCGCCTTTTGCGTGCCGGCTGCGTGCGCCCCGTTCGCGGTTTCCCTATTGCTCTCCGCGCCCTCCGCGCGGTGTGGCCCCACCATACGTCCGGCGCTGCATTTCGTCACCGTCCGTTTCGGACTATATTGATGTTCTGCCGGATGGGACGCACGGTTTTTCCCACGTGGGGGCGCGAATCCGCTATTATGTCCCCCATGAACAAACAGGGGAAGGAACAGCGCACCGCAGGATGCGCAACCGGGGTGCAGGGGCGCGCGGACGAGCGCTCGCGAGAGGCGCAGCCGCGCCCGGCCCTGCCGTGGGGGTTTCCCGTTGCGGTGGTGTTGGGGTATGGGCTGTTTCGTGGTGTGAACGCGAACTCCTATCTGTCGGCGTTCGCGTCGGTGGAAGCGCCGTTTTTGTTCGTGCCCGACCTCTTCTTCAACGTGGTGGTGGCGTGTGCGGTAGTGGTGTGCGCCCTCATTCTCATTGCGCTCACGCTGCGCGGCCGCCTGGCGCCGCTGTCCATGCCCTACGTGGTGCCCACCGTGTTGCTGCTGGTGGCGAACGTGTGCTCACTCTTCGGCGTGTTCTCGTGGATGCCGTCGGACTTTGCCTTGCTGTTGCCGGGGGTGCTGTTCGGCGTGGCATCGGTCATGCTGTCGCTTGTGTGGGTGGAGGTGCTTGCGTGCCAAGACCCGCGCGCCATCGTGACGCAGATTGCGCTCAGCATGCTGGTGAACGTGGTGACGTCCTCGTCACTGTCGACGCTTTCCAGCGGCGCGCGCATGGTGGCAAGCTGCGTGGTGCTGGCGGTGATGGCGTGGTGCGCGTACTACGTGCGCCGCGTGCTGCGGGCGCAGGCGGAAGGCGAGCGCGGCGGGGAAGTGGGCGGCCTTGCTGGCGGGGGCGAGCGGGCGAAGGTGCACCCCGTGCGCCCGGCGCGCCCGGCGGGGCGCGGGTCGTATCGCGATGCGTTCTTGGAGCTGGGCAACTCCATTGTGGTGTTCTGCGTGATGGAGGCCGTCATCGGGTTGCTCAACAGCTTCATGCTGGCGGGTTCCATTGAATTTGCGGGGTCGGACACGGTGTCGGTGGCGGGCATGCTTACGGGCGTGGCGGCCTTCTGCATTGTGGTGTTTGTCGTGCAGCGCATACCGCGCGTGTCGACGGCCTTCCGCCTGGTCATGCCCGTGATTGCGTCGCTTCTGGTGTTCCTGCCATTTCTGGGCGAGCAGTACAACCTGTTCTTCAGCCTGGTGCTTCTGGGCAGCTACTACTTTATTGCGCTGTTGGTGACCTACGTGGTGGCGGAAACGGCGCACGAGCGGCGCGTGTCGCCCTATGTGCTGATGGGAGCCGCGGCGGCGCTTGCGCGGGTGTGTTTGGCGGTGGCGCTGGTGACGGGCTACACGTTTGGGTCACTGCCGCCGGGCGGGCTGTTCGGTGAGGCCGAGGACACCATGCGCTACCTGGTGGTTATCATGGCCGTGATCTATGCACTGTCGCTGGCAGCCGTGCTGGTGTCGCGTGACCGTCGCCGTCGCCGCGGCGCCGAGGGAGCGGGCGGAGAGGCGCGGGGAGCCGCCCGGGGTAACCTTCCGGAGGGTGGGGAAGGTGCCGCCGGTGGGCTTGCCGCCGGCGGGGCAACCGGCGAAGCGCCGGCAATCGCTGCGGAAGGAAGCTCCCCTGCAGCACCCACCGATGACGCCGCCTTCGACGCGCGGTGTGCGCGGCTGGCGGAGCGCGGTGGGCTCACCGAGCGCGAGGCCGAAATCCTTGGCTACTTGGCGCGCGGCCGCACGAATGCCTACATTGCCACCACGCTGTTCGTGAGCGAAAACACCGTGCGCAGCCACGTGCGCAACCTCTACGCGAAGCTGGACGTACACACGCGCCAGCAGCTCATCGACCTGGTGGAGGCCGAACGCACCCACTGAGGCGTGCCCGCGTGAACCAACGAAGCGCGAGAATACACCGCCGAGGGTATGGCGCGCGCCCCGTGGGTCGCGTACCATGGGCCCATGGAGAACTTCCTCGTACACAACCGCCCCCTCGCGCCTAAGGACTGGGCCATCGACGCTGCCGTGGCCGTGGCGGCGTTTTTGTTTGGCTGCGGGCAACTCATGCTCACGGCGTCGTCCATTGTCATTCCCGACATGGCGCTGCGCCAGTATCTGGGCATGGTGAACGTGGTGCCCACGCTGTCGGTGTTTGTGGCGCTGGCGCTGACCACGCTCCCACTGGCGGTACGGCGGCGGTTCCCGTGGCCGGTGTTTCTGTTTGTGCTGGTCACCTTCCTGGGGCTGCAAGATGCGTTTCGCGGGTTCTCGCTCACCATTGTGGGGCCCGTGGTGGCGCTCTACACCATTGCGTGCGAGCGCGGCCGCACCGAGGCGGTGGTGGCGGTCGTGCTTGCCGTGGTGGGGCTGCTGTTCGCGGACGCGCCCTCGCGCACGGCCAGTCTCGCCTTCTTCACGCGCTTCCAGAACATAACGCTTGTAGTGGCGGCGGCGCTTGGCGGCTACGCGTACCGCACGCACCGGGCCTACGTGGCGGCCACCGAGCAGCGCGCGCTTGAGGCCGAGCGAACGCGTGAGGAAGAGGCCGCGCGACGCGTTGAGCAGGAGCGCGTGCGCATTGCGCGCGAGGTGCACGACATCACGGCCCACTCGCTGTCCGCAGTCAGCATTCAGGCTGCCGCAGCCGAGCGCCTCATTGATCGCGACCCTGTGGCCGCGAAGCAGGCCATTGCCACGGCGCGCACCACGGCAAAAGACGCGTTGGAGGAAATTCGCGGCATGATTGGCGTGCTGCGCCACGGCGACGACGCGGCCGAAACAGAACCCACCGCGGGCACCGAGCGCCTGGCTGATCTCGCGGCCTACCTGGAACGCGCCGGCGTGCAGGCCACGCTTGACACGCAAGGCTACGACCGCGCGCTCGTTCCCGCGTTCGTGGACGTGGCGCTTTTCGGCATCGCGCGCGAGGCAGTTACAAATATAGTGCGTCACGCGAACGCGCACACGGCCACCATTCGCCTCACGGTTGAGCCCACGGCGGCACACCTTGTTGTGGAAGATGACGGAGCTGGCGCGGCGGCGGCACCTGAGCACGGCCCCGGCCCCGCGCCCGAGGCCGCCCGCCGCACCGGCGGCCACGGCATCGCCGGCATGGCCGAGCGCGTCAGTTTGTTGGGCGGCACGTTCTCGGCCGGGCCGCGCACACCTGGCGGGTTTCGTGTTGAGGCGCGCCTGCCGCTGGCAGCGGAGAAAGGAACCTCCTGATGGAACGTCGTATGAGCGAAGCGCACGCGCAGACGAAGGATACGTGGCCCCGCGCCGCGGATGAGCAGCCCCTGCGTTTGGTGGTGGCCGACGATCAAGACCTCGTGCGCAGTGGGTTTCGTCTCATCCTGTC
This sequence comes from Gordonibacter faecis, assembly GCF_030077735.1. Lineage (NCBI taxonomy): Bacteria > Bacillati > Actinomycetota > Coriobacteriia > Eggerthellales > Eggerthellaceae > Gordonibacter > Gordonibacter faecis. The sequence continues at coordinate 307,664 of NZ_JASJEU010000012.1, forward strand.
GTCCTACGACGGGTTCACCATTGTGGGCGAGGCGCGCGACGGTGAGGAAGCGGTGGAGTTGGCGCGGCGTCTGCACCCCGACGTGGTGCTCATGGACATTCGCATGCCGCACAAAAATGGCATCGAGGCCACGCGCGCTATCACGAGCGACCCCGCGCTTGCCGACGTGCGCGTGCTCATTCTCACGACGTTTGACATCGACGAATACGTGTACGACGCTCTGGCCGCGGGCGCAGGCGGCTTTCTGCTGAAAGACGCCGAACCCGATGACATCGCTTCGGCCGTGCGCGTAGTAGCCGCAGGTGACGCGCTCATTCAGCCCTCGGTCATGCGCCGCCTCGTGGAAACCTTCGTGCGCTCGCGCCCCGCGGTGTCGCCCGCTACCGCTGCCGGAAGCCTGTCTGCGCTCACCGAGCGCGAACGTGAAATCCTCACGCTGGTGGCGCGCGGCCTCACGAACGACGAAATAGGGCAGGATCTGTTCATCTCTCCCGCCACGGTGAAAACCCACCTGGCTCGCGTCATGGCGAAGCTGGAGGCTCACGACCGCGCACAGCTCGTGGTGAGGGCTTACGAAGGCGGTTTGGTTCGCCCCTCTATACGGTAAAGGCACCGGCCTTCGGCGGTATACCATCGTTTATCACTCATCTTTTGCTAACCTCAGCTATAATTATATGCGTGTGTGATATAGTCCGAGTTTCATAAGGCACAGCTAAAGCGGCACCGAAGGAGAGGAGACGGCCGTCAAACGCGACGAAGAAACGCAGCAAGCCGAAGCGTCTATGGAAGTGACGCTGCACGCGGCTACGGCGGTGGACGACGCACGCCGGTCGCTTCAGCGTGGGCTCGATCAGGCGTGCGGCATTTCGCTGAAAGCGTTTTGCCTCTTGGCGTCCGTGCATTCGCATGAAGGAACGCTTCCCTTGGCGGCGTTTCCGCCCCATGTCTTCGTCTCGGGCCGCGCCGCCAGCCTTGCGGCCAGCGAACTTGCGCACAACGGCTTGGTGGAAAAGTCCTACGCCCACGCCGGTCGTCGAAATCTGCAACTGCGTGAGACAGACCGGGCCAGCGCAACACTTACCACCGGGTTTGAGGTGGCGTATCAGTGCCTGGAAGAGGCCGCCGAGCGCGCCCGCTTGCTCGAAGGGGTGGAAGGCATGGCCAAGGCGCTCAGTCTGGCGGCGGGCCGCTTGGGTGTGAGTGATCTGGAATTCGACCCCTGCTGTCATACGATGCTCACCCCCGCGTGTCTCATCGCGCTCATGGGTTTGATACAGCGCTGGGACGAGGTGGGTCTGCCCGTCACTGGCCTCGCGTTCACGGAAGCCCAATGCCTCGTACTGCTGAGGCTCCACCGCGTTACCGCTTCCTTCGAGTTTATGGCCGACGCCCTGCGCGTTGAGCCTGCGGAAGTGTCCAAACTGGTGACGCGCTTGCGCAACAAACTCTTCGCCGGATTCAGCGCGGGATACGTCAGCGAAGACTACGTACAGAAAGTTGGGCTCACCCCCCAGGGCGCTGAGATGGCGCTCACCGCTGCGGAGGAGCTGGGGAAGGTAGTAGCCAATCTGCGCTCAGGTTCGGGCGCGCTTCTCGCGTACGCAAAGGAACCCCGCTAGCCTTCGCCCGCTCGAACGAAATGTGGCGAAAGTTTGGCGATTCGGTACAACCTTAGTCAAGGACGCTCACATTTTCTCAAATTCGCTTGCATTCAGTGACAGGGCTGCTATGATAACGCACTGTTTAGCACTCGTTACCTCTGAGTGCTAGCAGTCAAGACAATCGAGTGGTTAAATGAGCAAACGTGTTCAACCAGTTTCGGACATGAGACGGACGGAAGGAAGGAAGCGTTATGAATTTGAAACCATTGGGTGATCGCGTCATCATCAAGCAGGACGAGGCTGAGGAGACGACGGCATCCGGTCTGTATCTCGCGACCGAGGCGAAGGAAAAGCCCCAGACGGGCAAAGTGCTCGCGGTGGGCGAAGGCAAGATGGACAAGGACGGCAAGCTGGTGCCTGTGCCCGTGAAGGTGGGCGACAAGGTGCTGTACGGCAAGTACGGTGGAACCGAAGTGCACATCGACGGCGAGGATGTCATGATCCTGCGCGCCGACGATCTGTACGCGGTCTTCGAATAAATCCGCAGGTTGAAGCGTAAAGGCGACCATCGCGCCGCCCGTTTTCGGCACACAGCCGAACATTCCCTCAGGTAACAACAACGCAGTTGAAAGGATAGAGAGAACATGGCTAAAGACATTAAGTTCGACGCCGATGCACGCAGCGCGCTCGCTGCCGGCGTGAGCAAGCTCTCCGACGCTGTTAAGGTGACGCTTGGCCCCAAGGGCCGCTACGTGGCGCTTGAGAAGTCCTACGGCGCGCCCACCATCACCAACGATGGTGTGACCGTGGCTAAGGAAGTTGAGCTGGAGGACCCGGTAGAGAACATGGGCGCCCAGCTGGTGCGCGAGGTTGCCGTCAAGACGAACGACGTGGCGGGCGACGGTACCACCACCGCTACGCTCTTGGCTGACGTCATTGTGAGCGAGGGCCTGCGCAACGTCACCGCTGGCGCTGACGCGCTTGGCATTCGCCGCGGCATTCAGAAGGCCACGGACGCCATCGTTGACGCCATCAAGGCTGACGCAACGCCCGTGTCCACCAAGGAGCAGATTGCCAACGTTGGCACCATTTCCGCCGGCGACGCCGAGATCGGCGAGAAGATTGCCGAGGCCATGGACGCCGTGGGCAACGACGGCGCTATCTCTGTGGAAGAGAACGCCCAGTCGTTTGACCTGGAGCTGGACATTGTTGAGGGCATGCAGTACGACCGCGGCTACATTTCTCCCTACATGGCCACCGACATGGAGAAGATGGAGGCCGTGCTGAACGACCCCTTCATCCTGCTCACCGACCAGAAGATCACGAACATCCAGGACATGGTGCCGCTGCTGGAGGAAATCATGCGCTCCGGTCGCCCGCTGTTCATCGTCGCGGAAGACGTTGAGGGCGAGGCGCTGGCTACCATCCTGCTGAACAAGCTGCGCGGCACGTTCAACTGCGTCGCCATCAAGGCCCCCGGCTTCGGCGACCGCCGCAAGCGCATCTTGGAGGACATCGCGGCTGTCACGGGTGCCCAGGTCATCGACAAGGACTTCGGCATGACCATGGCCGACGCCAAGATTGAGATGCTTGGCCACGCCAAGACCGTGAAGGTGACGAAGGACACCGCACTTATCGTTGACGGCGCGGGCGACAAGAAGGACATCGAGGATCGCATCAGCCAGATTCGCGCTGAGCTGGAGCGCGTCGACTCCGACTTCGACCGCGAGAAGCTGCAGGAGCGTCTGGCGAAGCTCTCCGGCGGCGTGGCGGTGCTCAAGGTGGGCGCTGCGACCGAGTCCGAGCTCAAGGAGAAGAAGTCCCGCATTGAGGACGCTCTGCAGGCAACCCGCGCGGCAGTGGAAGAGGGCATCGTTGCTGGCGGCGGCGTGGCGCTGGTGGATGCGCTGCCCACGCTGGAGGCGCTTGAAGTGGCCGACAAGGACGAAGAGGTGGGTGTTGCCATCATCCGCAAGGCCATCGAGGCGCCGATGCGCGCCATCGCCCAGAACGCGGGCTTCGAGGGTAGCGTCGTTGTGGAGCGCGTGAAGGGCATGCCGAAGGGCGAAGGCCTGAACTGCGCCAACGGCGAGTACGGCAACATGATTGAGATGGGCGTGAACGATCCGGTGAAGGTGACCCGTACGGCACTGCAGTCCGCAGCCTCCGTGGCGGCCCTCATCCTCATCACCGAGGCCACCATCAACGACATCCCCAAGGATCCCGATCCCGCAGCTCTCGCCGCCGCAGCCGGTGGCATGGGCGGCGGCATGATGTAATTTTGTTCCGCCGGCCTTCCGGCCGGCGGAACGACTCGACGCTGCGGAGCGTTCTGGCACCGAATCTTCGCGCGATCCCGAGGGCTTGCGTACCAAAGTACGCGGCGCCCTCGCGATCCCACGAATCTTCGGCGCCAGAACGCTCCTCGCTGACACTACGAACGACCTGGGAGAATTATCAAACAACCTGGGGGTGGTCAGCAGGCGTCTTGCGCTTGGGCGCACAACACTAACTCGGAATGCGGGGCGGCTTCGGCCGCCCCGCGTGCGTATGTTCACCTGTTTCTCAATGCCGAAACCCACCACCACTTATTGCTAAGCGTCAGGCATGGAGTATACTTAAATGAGTTCATGCCTGTTACACCCTTTTCAAAGGAGGTGATGTGTCTGGGGTATGTCATGTAGGGGAGAAACTGGAGCAGAATCAATGGAAGGAGAAACATGAAGTTTAGAAGTAGAGCACTTCCCGCTCTTCTCAGCGTGACCATGCTCATGAGCCTAACGCCCATGGCTGCCTACGCTGCGAACGCCGGGGGGGGGGGGGCCTTCAAAGCACTAGTGCACTAGAAACGCTTGATAGTGCGACTGAGGACGGAGTTACAGGGCAACCTGTTGCCATGATTGGTGGTACTGGCTATGCGAGCCTCGGGGAAGCTATCGATAAAGCGGAAAACGGCGCTACCATTAGCTTGCAAGCTGATATAGCTTTGAGCGAAACCATCACGACCACCAAAAATCTTACTATCGATCTAAACAAGTATGCTATTGCGAGTACAGATTGTCGCGCCATCCGCGTTAATGGCGGTACCTTAACCCTTACCGGCCAGGGCACGGTGTCTGCCAATAAGGGAGGGGAAGACAGCAAATTTGCGTCGGGCAGTTCAGTCATTCTCGTTTCCGGCGACGATAGCGTAGCCAAGCTTGTCGTTGGGAGCGATGTCACGATATCTTCGGAGCATTGCTACGGCGTTACACTCATCGGTGAGAATAACAAACAGGTGCTTGAGTTGTCCGGTACTATTTCAGTGGCGGGCGAAGCAACCGCAATTAGTGGCAACGGTCTTGCTAAGTATAAGGAAACGGAAATCAACATCTATAACGGCGCAGTCGTCGAATCTAAGAAGGATGTAAGTATTTATCATCCTCAGAAGGGTGCCCTGAATATTTCTGGCGGCAGGATTGAAGGTACGACGGCCCTCGAGGCGAAGTCGGGTACAATCGCTATTACAGGCGACCCAACATTCACCAGTAATCATAAGGGTGAACCTACGCATAAGGCCAACTCCAATGGTACCTCCACACAAGGTTACGCAATCGCGGTTGTTGATAATAGCGCCTACAAGGGCAATACGAGCGTGACAATCGAAGGTGGCACCTATACTGGATTGGTCGCTATTGCCGAAGACAATACGGTCGATGCAAAAAAAGCTGGCAAAATTTCAATCACCGGTGGCACGTTCACGTCTGACCCGAGTGACTATATTGCCGAAAACTGCGCAGCCTATCAGAGCGACGGCAAATCAGTCGTAGCGAATGCCAATGAGGTGTACTTCGGGGAAACCAAACCGAGTATGGTTGGTTCAGTTCAGGGTGCTACGATCGATACTCCACTATCAGGAACCGTGGATCCTGCTACCTATGTAATGGATAACAGCGAAGAGGGTTCTACTGAATTCAATATAGTACGTGACTTCGGCACCCTGTTTAGCCAGATTGAAGGTACGACCCAATACAAGGTGGCGGGTGACAAGGAACTTGCTTTCGCTCACTTGGACTTCACTAACCTTGACGGCGCTAAATCCTATGCAATCATGCAAAAAAATCCAGCGCTGAACTATGCTTATGGTGCGAATGCATTTTCTGATAATACCAAGATGGGAGTGTATAAGGGTGAAACCCTTCTTAAGGAGGGCCTCGACTTCCTGGTTTCAAGCCAGTCTGGTGATATCACGATTAGCATTGTCGAGGTAGCCGATGGCACTACTTCGAGTACCCTTGACGCTGATACTTTTAAAAAGCATACGGGTACTGCTACATACAAAAACGAGGTCAGTTTTGTCAAGAAGGCTACTGACAACGAAGTCACCGTGAACGATGGGACGACGGCAGAAGTAACAATTGATTCAAGTTCTATTCCTCAAACAAATGGGGGAGAAAACAAACCTACGATTAAGATTGATGCCGTAGCCGAAGATGAAAACACTGGTAATCCTGTAGAGAATGTCACTAAGGCAGTGATTACGCTTCCCGAGGCCACGATAAACGCGCTTGTCGATGCTGGTACTTCAAAGGTTGAAGCTGTCGTACTCAAGACCAATGCTGCTAACGTATCGCTTTCAGGCAAGGCTCTTGAGGAGATCGCAAAAGAGGTTAAATCAGGTTCTTCTGCAATCGTAAACGTGAGCAAGGTTGATAAGGCTAGCATCGACGCATCTGCCCCTAGTGCAGGCGCAAAGTTTGGTGCTATCGAAGTCACCATTGTAACAGGTGACGCCGCCGACCCAACACCGGTTCCTATCGAAGGCCTTACCGAAAAACCCATCCAGTTCTCCTTCAATATCGGCACGGGCGCGCGTAACCCCAAGATGTTCTATGTTGAGGGTAATGACGCCTTGAGCGATGCGGGCGTCGAAACTATTAAGTATGACCGTATTACTGGCATCATTACGGGTTCTACTACACATCTCTCGACGTTCGTTGCGGCAGAAAAAAAGACCTCTGTTCCCGGCACGGGCGGCGTGACTGCCACCTACAAGCTCTCCTTCAACACCAATGGTGGCAGCAGCATTGATGCTGTCAGTAAAACGTCTGGTACCACCGTTGACCTCGCAGAATTTGTGCCTACGCGTGAAGGCTATACGTTTGAGGGTTGGTATTCTGATGAGGCGCTTTCCACCAAGGTAACTTCTGTCAAGCTGACGGCTGACACCACGGTGTATGCGAAGTGGACGGAAACCGTTCTTCCGTTCGTCGACGTGGAGAAGGACAACATCTTCTTTGACGACATCGCATTTGTGTTTAGCAAGGGCATGATTGTGGGCACCTCCGACACCACCTTTGCGCCTAAGGAAACGCTTACTCGTGGCATGCTGGTAACCATTCTGCATCGCCTCGAAGGCGAAGTTGCACCTGAGGCTGCTTCAACCTTTAGCGATGTGGAGGCTGGCATGTGGTACTCCAACGCAATTGCTTGGGCTGCCGAAAATGGTGTGGTAAACGGTTATGATGACACGAACACGTTTGGCCCGAACGACCCGGTTACCCGCGAGCAGATGGCGGCTATCCTGTACAACTATTCGTCGTTTAAGGGCTATGATGTAACAGGCAGCGCCAATCTGTCTCAGTTCGGCGATGCTGAAAGCGTAAGCGACTGGGCAGCGAACGTGATGGCTTGGGCTAACGCTGAACAGCTTATCCGTGGCACAGATGACGGCAACCTTGTGCCTCAGGGCTCTACGCTGCGCGAGCAGGCAGCTGCCATCCTGCATCGCTTCAGCGACGCATACGAAATTGCCTAAGCTGAGGTAAGACAAAGTCCTGCGATGGACGGCCTTGAGGCAGACCCTCGCGGAATAATCGAGCGACCCTGGGTGTCGATGAACATCCGGGGTCGCTTTGTCCGCCCCGCGTGCGTTTGGGTTTGATGACCGTTCGGCGACGCGCCGGGCGTTGGGCGCGCGTTGGGATACAATGAATCGCTATGGAAGAAGCCTTACATATCATCGGCCACGTGCTTGAGCACTCGATTGCCGACACGCTGTACCTTATCCCGTTTCTACTTATTACCTACCTCGCAATGGAGTGGCTTGAGCACAAGACTGGCGGCAAAACCGAGGCGGCTATTCAGCGCGCGGGCGCGGCGGGGCCGTTTATTGGTGCGGTGGTGGGCGTGGTGCCCCAGTGCGGGTTCTCCGCTGCGGCGGCAACACTTTGGGCGGGGCGCGTCATTACGCTGGGGACGCTGTTCGCAGTGTTTTTGTCCACGTCAGACGAGATGCTGCCCATTTTCTTGGCCGAGCAAGTGCCGCTCGTGGTCATTCTGAAAATTCTCGGCGTGAAAATTATCATTGGCATGGTGATGGGCTTTCTCGTGGATGCGGGCCTGCGCATTGCGCGCCGCATCGACATGCCGCTACATATCCACGACCTCTGCGAGCAGGAGCACTGCCACTGCCACGACGGCGAGGGCGGCATCTTCAAAAGCGCGGTCAAGCACACGCTTCAAGTGACCATCTTCGTGTTCATCATCACGCTGGTGCTGAACGGCGTGCTGGAAGTGGTGGGGGAGGACGTCATCGGCGAATTCCTCGGCGCGAACCCAGTACTTGCGGTGTTCGGCGCGGCGCTGGTGGGCCTCGTACCCAACTGTGCGGCCAGCATCGTGGTGGCGCAGCTGTACGTGGAAGGCGTGCTCAGTTCGGGTGCGATGCTTGCGGGCCTGCTCGTGTCGGCGGGCGTGGGCCTGCTCGTGCTCTTCCGCACGAACCGCCACGTCAAAGAAAACCTCGCCATTGTAGCCGGCCTCTACGCCACCGGCGTCATCTGGGGCCTCCTCGCCAACGCTCTCGGCATCGTGTTTTAACCCCATCTTCTTCGGAAAGCGAAGAAGAACCACCCATATCTTCTTCGCTTTCCGAAGAAGATAAGCTATAATCTTCTTCGCTTTCCGAAGAAGATTGGACAAATATGTATGAGTCGCTTGTAGCGGAATACCTTGAATTCACGTTGCCTCCCTATTCACCACGGGAGGGGTTTGATTTATCGCTCCCTGAACCGGGGCGTCACAACATCATCCACTCCATCATTGGTGTACGCCGCTGCGGAAAAACATTCTTCATGTATCAGCTTATGGACGAACTCAAGCGTAAAGGTGTAAGCCAAGAGCGGATGTTCCACTTCTCATTCGACGACGAGCGCATCATGCCCTTTTCAGACCAAGTGCTTTCCGATTTGCTTGATGCGTATTACAAACTTGTGCCGCAGGCACGTGAGGGTTGCTATCTCTTTTTTGACGAAATACAGGATGTTCCTTACTGGACAAATTTTGTACGGAGGATTTCTGAGCAGCACAACGTCACCATAGTGCTTACGGGGTCGTCGTCAAAAATGCTTTCTTCTGATATTCCCACTAACTTTAGGGGTCGTTCTCTCTCGTGGGAGATGTGGCCGCTGAGTTTTCGCGAGTTTTGTCAATTCAAAGGCATTGGCACAAAAAAACGCGATGGGGTTTATACCGCCGAAGAGCGTGGGACTTTTGAGGTGGCATTTGACAGGTATCTTGAAGTGGGGGGTTTTCCTGCTGTTCAGGAACAACCAGTTCTCGAACGCGTCAGACTTCTGCAAGGTTATGCGTCTGAGATTGTCACGAAGGACGTGCTTGAGCGTTTTGGAACGGCGTCGTTTCGCGTGGCAGATCGGTTTGCGCGCACTGCTCTCAGGTCGACAGGGCTCAAGTTTTCGGTAAATAAGCAAGTGAAAGATTTACGCAGCGCGGGCATCGCTGTTTCTGACGAGCGGTTATATGCACTTTTGGATGATTTAGAGGATGCTCACCTCCTGTTCAAAGTGAGTGACTACACCTTATCCATTAAGGACAATCCGAAATCTTCCTACAAGGTATATTCGGTCGATCCCGGGTTATCTCTCGCGGTGGCTCCAGCCAGTCATCTTGACGAGGGCCAGCGTTTGGAGACGGCAGTATTTATTGAATTGAAGAGGCGCTTTGGCCAGAACCGAATGAACGCCATTGCAAGTTATAGCGCTGCTGGATGTCCTGAGGTGGATTTTGTTGTGGGCGATGTGGCTCTTTGCGAGCAGCATCAGTTAATTCAGGTGTCAGTAGATGCTGACCTCGGCTCATTGGACTCACTACCCTCGAAGCGCTACAAACGAGAGATCGAGAACCTTCGGACAGCCATGCAGCTGACAAAGTTGAGCCAAGGTACGGTAATTACGAAAACGGAAGAGCGGGAAATTGAGGTACCAGAAGGGCGCATTTCCGTAGTGCCTGCATGGAAGTGGTTTCTCCAAGGTCGGTAAGGTTTATAGTACGTCGTGACAAAAGTTATGTGCTGTTGGAATCAAAAGGAGGGCGTTATGGCTACGTTGGAGGCGGGGATTTCTCGCGAGGATGCGTTTGCGCTGTTGAAGGAGCATAACAAGGATCCGTTCCACATTGAGCATGCCGAAACGGTGGAGCAGACCATGCGCTACTTCGCGCGCGAGTACGACCCGGAGAACGAGGAATTCTGGGGCATCGTGGGTCTGCTGCACGACCTCGACTGGGAAGAGCACGACGACGAGCCTGAGCTGCATACCATCTATGCCGCGAAGGACATTGAGGCCGCTGGTGGTTCTCCCGAACTCATTCGCGCCATTCAAAGCCACACGTCCGACTTCAACCCCGAGCTGCCCAAGCCCGAGTTGCAGATGGAGAAGATCCTGTTCGCCACCGAAGAACTTACAGGCCTTATCGGCGCGGCGGTGGTCATGCGTCCCAGCAAGAGCGTCATGGACTTTGAGGTGAAGTCGCTGAAGAAGAAGTTCAAGGACAAGCGCTTCGCCGCTGGCGTGAGCCGCGAGGTCATTCGCTCCGGCGCCGAGATGCTCGGCTGGGAGTTGGACGAACTCTTCGCCCGCACCATAGAAGCCATGCAATCCTTCGCCCCCGACCGCGACACCTTCCAACCCGCCGCCGAGTAACCTAACCCACCAGGCGCCAGGTTGACTGTACGGCAAGGGCTTCGCCCCTTGCCGTAAAAGTGTGACGCGCTATCGCGCTACTGATTACGCCACGAGACGACTGCCCTCCCTATCACTATGACGAGGGTTCATTCATGTACGATAAATCTAACTAAAAAGGTAACCTTCGTAGGGGCGCTTCACGAAGCGCCCTCTCCGCCGAAGGCGGAGAACTCAACCATGATCTGCGTTTTCGCGCTTTGCGCGAACGGGCTTTCTGGAGAAAGCCCCTACGGAGGTTATGCTTCTTGTAAGTCGACGCCTTCAAGTCAGTCAGCCCGCGTCGTAAGGCAAGGGATGCGAGAAAACTTGTGGCTTATTAGCCAGCGCGACAGCGCGTCACATTTTGTCTTACGGCAACCTGTGGGTTGCCAGGGACGTTCCCTGCTACTCTTTGAACTTAGGAGTAAAGTCTGACCAGCTTTCTACCTTGAAGGCGCGGATGTCGCGGACGCTTTTGCAGAACCAGTCAATCTGGCGCAAGCGTTCGATAGCGTTGAATACCGCGACCAGTTCATTCCCCTCATCGGTCAGATACAGGCTTCCTTGCGCCCAGGTGAATCCCAAATCTTCAAGTTCTCGCTGGATTTCGGCATAGGCGCCGTTGTACGGCTCGCCGTACGCGTCCTTGAGGGTGTCTATTTTAAGGTCGAACGCTATGGCGTACATCGCTTCATCCAATCGTCGAGAATGTCGGGTAGGGCTCATGGTATCTCATTCCCGCTCCTGCGCCTTTAATTTCTGGCGCATGGTGCCGCGTTTGCGGCTTACGAAGAGGTAGGCGGCGAGAGCTACTATGGCTACGCCGGCCATGGCGTCGAAGAGGCCGCGGTAGCCCCACAGCGGCTGCACGGCGCCCAGCGCAAGGGGGCCAATGCCCACGCCCACATCCAATAATATGTAAAAGGTGGAGTTCGCCAGGCCCAGGCGCTCGTCGGGGGCGAGGCGCACGGCCAGCGCAAGGCCGCTTGCCTGCACGGTGCCCACGCCGAAGCCCAAAAGCGCCGCAGCAATCAGCATGGCTGGCGCCCGGTGCACAGTGGCCAAAAGCGCCATGCCGCAGATAAACGCGATAAACGCCGGTACCATCACCACGCGATCGCCCTTGCGGTCAAACAGCTTCCCCGTAAACGGACGCGTCACGAACGTGGCAATGGCGTACACCACAAAGAAGAAACTCGCCGGCTCCGCCAACCCGTTCTCCGCGGCAAACGGCGTCAGAAACGCAAGCAGGCTCGAATAGCAGAAGAACAAGAGCGCACATACCGCGCTAATAGGAAGCACGCTGGGTTCCAGATAGTTCTTCACGTCGAAGCGCGGCACGCGGAAGTCACCAGCGCCTTCGGTGCGCTCGTCGCGTGCAATGTCCTCGGCGGCTTCCTCGATACGCTCATCGCTTGTCTGGTTGGCTTCCGGCACGCGCAGCTGTGCGGAAGCCAGTAAGCACAGCGCCGCCACTACCGCCGTCGTAATGAACAGCACAAAGAAGCCCGCGTTCTGCGTGAGAAACATCCCCAGAAACGGCCCGATGGCCGCGCCTAATGTGACGGACAGCATGTAGTAGCCCACGCCCTCGCCTTTGCGCGCGTCTGGTACGAGTGCCGTCACAATGGTGCCGATGGTGGTGGAGCACGTGCCATACGCAAAGCCGTGCAGAAGGCGAATGGCGAACAGCGGTGCAAACCCCAGCCCCGCCAGGTACAACAGCGAAAATACCACTTCGCCCACCGCGCCCATAACTAGCAGGCGCTTGCGTCCTACCTTGTCCATAATGCGCCCGCTCACGAGGCGCGCCGCCAATGCACCTATAATAAAGATGCTCGCGGCAAGGCCCGCCGTGGCGGCAGGCGCGTGATACGTCTTAAGCGCGTAGTCGGCCACCACTACCATGAGGCCGTAATAGTTCACCATCAGCAGGAAGTTCACAGCGGTGCCCAGCGTGAAGTCCTTGGTCCAAAGTTTCGCCTTCGCGGCTGAAGACATACTAACGCGCCGTCCTTTCGCCGCAGGTATCGGCGTCCACACCCGTGGCATCAGCGCTTTCCACCTGCGTACTCTTCGAGCCCGGTGCGCCCGGCGCTTCCGCACTCGCTTCCCCCTCCGGCGCGCCCTTCGCAATAAGCACGGTCACCGGCGAGCCCTGCACCACGCCGTGGCTCACGCTGCCTAAGTAGCCGCGCACGCCACCCATGCCGCGGCTGCCCATAATAATGAGGTCGCAGCCCTCGTCGTGGGCGCACTTCAAAATGAGATCGGCGGGCGACGAGCCCTTCAGCAGGTGCGCATGCGCCTTGTTCGGCAGCGACGCGGCAATGTCTTGCAGCACGCCATACACGCGGTTCGCCTCTTCAATAAGCACGCCCTCCGCGCCCGTGCCCAGCGCCATCAGCTTCATTACATGCACGAACACGAATTCCATGTTTGGGTCCTGCGCGGCCATGCCGCGGGCCAGGTCAATGGCCTTTGCCGAGGGGGACGATCCGTCGTAGGCAACAAGCGCTTTGGTGAACCACATGGTTGATCACGGCCTTTCAAATGGGCGGCGCACGCCGCACGAGCAAACAAACCTATTCTACCCCTCGCCTGCACAGACAATGTTACGGACACATTTCAAACTACCCTACGCGTTTCAAAAGAACGTGGTGAAGATATATTTCCTCATTGACCGCGCAACGCCTCACCGTTAGAATGAGTGCTTGCGCATTGCAGACGTGGGCCGTTAGCTCAGTTGGTAGAGCAGGGGACTTTTAATCCCAAGGTCGCGGGTTCGATTCCCTCACGGCCCACCATTTTCTTGCAACCCGCGCGTCCAGGCCCACGCGGTCGGGCGCACAGCGAACGCGCACCTGCTCCCCACTGGGCCATCGTCCAACGGCAGGACTCTGGTTTTTGGTACCAGCTATCCAGGTTCGAATCCTGGTGGCCCAGCCAAACAAATCTCAGGCGAACCCGTGCCGTGGTTCGCTCGGTATTTGGAGCCCGGCACCGTGCCTGGCAGGCAGCGGGCAGGGCAGGCAGGAAGGAAGGACGCGCTTTCAGGCGCTCCCTAGGACGCATCCGCGTCCGCAAAGCCGACAAGGCGGCTGCGCACTCGCGCGAATACCTGGCGGTCGCGCCCCTTGCACGGGCACGTACTGCGCGGCAGAAAAGCCGCACGCCTGGCATGCAGGTAGCTTCGAACCGACGGTTTGTCGGTTTTTTGCGCTCGTGTGCAAATCTTTTGCCAAAACGATATCTTTTTTGATATCATCTATGGTTGCTGTTTACTGACGATTTGCTTGAAGGAGCACTTTTGACCAAAGAAGATGTTATCGAGCTCGAGGGGACCGTGCTCGAAGCGTTGCCGAACGCAATGTTTAGGGTGGAGCTCGAAAACGGCCACAAGATATTGGCCCATATTTCCGGCAAGATGCGTATGCACTACATCAAGATTTTGCCGGGTGACAAAGTGACGGTGGAGCTGTCCGTCTACGATCTGAACCGTGGGCGTATCACCTACCGGTTCAAGTAAGCGCAATTATCTGTGCGCCCTTTGAAGAGGGTGTGCAGGTTTTGTGCGCTCTTCGGCGCGGAAGTGGGGCCGCCCCGTGCTGTTCTGCAAGCGAACGCGGCATCAGCAAGACAAGCAAGGCAAGATACGCAAGCACGTAAGTAGGAAAACTATCGTCTGCGGCTGGACGTGTGTATAGATATCGTATGTGCATAACCGAAAGGAAATGATTATGAAGGTACGTCCTTCGGTCAAGAAAATGTGCGACAAGTGCAAAATCATCCGACGCCATGGCAAGGTGCTCGTCATTTGCGAGAACCCGCGCCACAAGCAGCGTCAGGGCTAGGAAGAAAGAGGAGATATAACCTATGGCACGTCTTGTTGGTGTCGACCTTCCTCGCGATAAGCGCATTGAAGTCGGCTTGACCTACATCTACGGCATTGGCCTGACCACCTCCAAGAAGATCCTCGCCGACACCGGCGTCGATCCCGACGTTCGCGTCAAGGACCTCACGGAGGACGATCTGTCCAAGCTGCGTGACTACATTCAGGAGAACATCAAGGTGGAGGGCGACCTGCACCGCGAGGTGTCTCAGAACGTCAAGCGCCTCATGGAGATCGGTTGCTACCGTGGCCTGCGCCATCGTCGTGGCCTGCCCGTTCGCGGACAGCGCACGCACACGAATGCGCGCACTCGAAAAGGGCCTCGGAAGCAAATCGGCGGAAAGAAGAAGTGAGGTAGCGAGAAGTGGCAGCTAAGAAAAACGTGCGCACGCGCATCAAGCGTTCTGAGCGTAAGAACATTGCTGTGGGCGCCGCTCATATTAAATCTACGTTCAACAACACCATTGTTAGCATCACCGATCCCCAGGGCAATGTGATCTCCTGGCAGTCCGCGGGCACCGTGGGCTTCAAGGGTTCCCGCAA
This sequence comes from Gordonibacter faecis, assembly GCF_030077735.1. Taxonomy (NCBI): domain Bacteria; kingdom Bacillati; phylum Actinomycetota; class Coriobacteriia; order Eggerthellales; family Eggerthellaceae; genus Gordonibacter; species Gordonibacter faecis. Next base: position 322,702 of record NZ_JASJEU010000012.1, read on the forward strand.
GTCCACGCCGTTCGCCGCGCAGATGGCCGCTGAGGCCGCCGCGAAAACGGCTATGGAGCACGGACTGCGCAAGGTGGCGGTGTTCGTCAAGGGCCCGGGTTCGGGTCGCGAGACGGCTATCCGCTCGCTGCAGGCCGCCGGTCTGGAAATTTCCAGCATCCAGGATTGCACACCCATTCCGCACAACGGTTGCCGTCCGCGCAAGCGTCGTCGCGTGTAACTGAAAGGATCGAAGTATTATGGCTCGTTATACTGGAGCGGACTGCCGTTTGTGCCGTCGTGAAGGTGCGAAGCTCTTCCTGAAGGGCGACCGCTGCTACACCGACAAGTGCGCGATCGAGCGCCGCAACTACGCGCCGGGCGAAGCCGGCAAAAAGCGTGTGAAGGAAAGCGAATACCGTCTGCAGCTGCGTGAGAAGCAGAAGACCAAGCGTATCTACGGCGTGCTGGAGAAGCAGTTCCATCACTACTACGAAATCGCTGGTCGTCAGCAGGGCGTTACGGGTGAGAACTTGCTGCGCATCCTGGAAAGCCGTCTGGACAACGTGGTGTATCGTCTGGGCTTTGCCAAGTCGCGCGCCGAGGCTCGTCAGCAGGTGCGTCATGGTCACATCTTCGTGAACGGCCGCCGTGTGGACATCCCGTCGTTCCGCGTGAAGGCGGGCGATATGGTGGCTGTGGCCCCGAAGGCCAAGGACATGCTGGTCATCAAGAGCGCGCTCATCTCCAACGAGCGTGTGCAGGTGCCGGCCTGGCTTGAGGTTGACATCGAAAAACTGCAGGGCAGCGTGTTGGCGCTTCCGCAACGCGATCAAATCGATCTGGACATTCGCGAACAGCTCATCGTCGAACTTTACTCGAAGTAATCGCGGCATAGTAAGGAGGCTTACCCAACATGACAGAGTTCATGAGGCCTACGGTAACAACGGAAGAAGTCAACGACACTGTCGCGCGTTTCATCGTCGAACCGCTCGAGCGTGGCTACGGCTATACGCTGGGCAACTGCATGCGTCGCGTTCTGCTTTCGTCGCTTGACGGCGCTAAGGCGACCGCCATTCAGATTGAGGGCGTGCAGCATGAGTTCACGACGGCCGAAGGCGTCATCGAAGATATCACCGACATCGTCTTGAACGTGAAGGGCCTGGTGTTCTCCGCGCTGAACGACGACATCGAAGAGGCCACGGCTCATGTGTCCGCCGAGGGCCCCTGCACGGTGACGGGTGCCGACCTGGAAATTCCTACGGAGTTCTCGCTGGTGAACCCCGAGCACGTCATCGCAACGGTGGCGGACGGCGGTCAGCTGGACATGACGATTCGTATCGGCGTTGGACGCGGCTACGTGTCTGCCGAGCGCAACAAGCGCACGGAGGACCCCATCGGCGTCATCCACGTTGACTCGTTGTTCTCGCCGGTCCGCCGGTGCACGTTGAACGTCACCGATACCCGTGTGGGTCAGCGCACCGACTACGACAAGCTTGTGCTGGAAGTTGAGACCGACGGCAGCATCGCGCCCACCGAGGCCGTGTGCCGCGCCGCCAACATCATCAACCAGTACATGGGGGCGTTCTTGGGCCTGTCCGACATCGTGGACGAAGAGGAAGGCGAAGTGCCGTCCATCTTCGCGCCCGAGGGGCAGGAGTCCAATGCCGAGCTGGACAAGCAGATTGAGGATCTGGACCTGTCCGTCCGTTCCTACAACTGCCTGAAGCGCGCCGGCATCCACTCCGTCCGCCAGCTCGTCGAGTTCTCCGAAAACGACTTGCTGAACATTAGGAACTTTGGTGCGAAGTCCATTGAAGAAGTGAAGGACAAGCTCATTTCCATGGACCTCAATTTGAAGCTTTAGGAGATACGAGATCATGAGACACTACAAGAAGGGGCGCAAGCTGGGCACCGACACCAGCCACACCAAGGCAATGAAGAAGAGCCTGGTGGGCGCGCTGTTGGCGAACGACCGCATCAAGACGGTCGAGGCCCGTGCGAAGGAGATCCGCCCTGATGTTGACCGCATCATCACCTGGGCGAAGAAGGGCGACTTGCATTCCCGTCGTCTGGCTATTGCCAAGCTGGGTGACAAGGAACTGGTGCGCGAGATCTTCGAGAAGGTCGAGCAGGGCATGTTCCAGGATCGCCAGGGCGGCTACACCCGCATCATGAAGCTGGGCAACCGCAAGGGCGATAACGCCCCCATGGTTATCATGGAGCTGGTGACCGAGCCGGTGAAGAAGAAGGAAGAGCCGAAGCCCGCCGCCAAGAAGGCGACGAAGAAGGCCGCTCCGAAGAAGGTCGAGAAGACCGAGGAGAAGGCTGACGCGGCTGAGGAGAAGGCGCCTGAGGCTGCCGAGGAGGCCAAGGCCGAGGCTGTTGAGGCCGAGGTTAAGGAAGAGGCCACCGAGGCCGCTGACAAGGCCGAGGAAGCCGCCGCTGAGAACGCGGAGGCCGCCGAGGCTGAGGAGAAGAAGGCCGAATAGGCTTTTTCTACCCACGAGAACGAATGAGAGCGAGGACCTTCGGGTCCTCGCTTTTTATTTGCCGCCCGACATTGGGAAACTTGTAGGTTAGACGGTAGTTGACGGCAAAGGCAGAGCCCTTGCCCTACGGTCAACCTGACAGGTAGGGGAGGGTTTTTTATTACAACTCCATTCTACGCGCATGGGTCGCGCCATCGATGCGTCGAAAACGCGTTGCCGCGCGGTTGCGCCTTCATGGGTGGGGGTGTTTTACCATGGTGAGGGCGAGCGGCGCAGGCGGCTCGCCGATTTGTCGTTCGCAGGAAAGAGGCCGCTATGAAAGACGCACCCACCGACAAACTCAACGTGAGCTGGCACATGAAAGACATGGCTAACGACGTGGGGAAACACACCCCAACCGCGTTCGGAGAGGTGGGGAAGCACACATCCGTTGCCTTTGGAGAAGTGGGGAAGCATGCAGGCAATGCCTTTGGCGACGTGGGTCATCGCGTCCAGGGGCTCGGCGACGAAGTGGCGCACCACTCGCGCCGCGCCGCCGACGAAGTGTGGCGCGAACTCCCTGTCATGGTAGATCACGTCCGAGAAACCATGGCCAACCTCTTCGCCAATTCCAGTCGCTAAAGCGAGGCATTTCGCGCGTCGGCGCCCACAAAACACTGACGCGCCGCGCGCTAGCTAATAGGCCAGAAGACACCCATATCCCTATCACTATGAGGAGGGCTGAAGCCAGTAAACAAATATTACCTGAAAGGTAACCTTCGTAAGGATGGTATCAGCGACGGCGCGTAGCGCCTAGTCCCTTTAGGGAAGCATCCGTTCGCGCGAAGCGCGAAAACGCAGGGCAACGTATTTTTCCACCTCCAACAGATCATCGGATCACACCACCCCCGTAGTCCAGCTATAAAGAGTCAATAGGTAATTCGGGGTTTTTCTCGTTTGTTTTGGCTGCTTTTGATGACTGGATGGAAGGCCTTGGTTCGTAGGCTCTTTGCTCTTTCATGAGAACGAGAATAACTCCTGCAAGCTTGCGGGCAACACCAGAAAGAGCAACATAGTGGTGCTTTCCTTCAGCTTTCTTAGCAAGGTAATAGTCTTTGAAGTAGGGGTCTTTGCGGCTTACCTG